>NZ_JBFEGI010000009.1:0-169302 GCF_047228905.1 Sporosarcina sp. 179-K 3D1 HS | reverse complement strand
GAGAAATTCGAATAGCTCGAGTTTCTTGCTGGCATCATTTAAGATGTCAATTTCGAATCTGAAGATTCGTTTTGTTCTTTTCACCGACGGGGTCGGCTCCAGAACTTTATTTGTTGACGTTTTGCTGTTCAGTTTTCAAGGTTCATGTTGTATCAGCTGTCGTTAACAGCGACTTTATCAATATAACATCCTTCAAGATTTAAGTCAACAACTTTTTTCAACTTCTTTTTTCTTAGTTGTTAACCGCTCCCTGAGGACATGTTCTAATATACAACATCAGCAACCAAATAAGCAAGCCTTTTTTAAAAAAACTTTTTAATAATTTTTCTAGGGTCAATTACGAACAAGCTAATGCCGCTTAAAACGACTAGGCCACCTACCACTTGGGACAGTGTCAATGTCTCACCGAATATATAAAATGCCAGGACAGCAGCCCCAACTGGCTCAAACAAAATGGCAATCGAAATAACATTTGTACTCACCCATCTTAGCGCCCAATTAAACAATGTATGCCCTAGAAGATTTGGAATCAGCGCTAGCATGATGAACCAAAACCAGTTGGTCGAAGAATAGGGGCCAAATGATTCACCTTTTATCAGAACATAAAAAAACAACGTAATCGTGCTTATTGAATAAACCACAAACGTATATGTAATAATAGAAAGCCTTTTTCGAACCTCCTGCCCAAAAAGTAGATAGGCAGTCACTAGGGCGCAACCGATCAAAGCTAACACATCTCCATATAATGCAGAACCGCTTAGTCTGAAATCCCCCCAACTGATAATCACGCTACCCGTAATAGCAATTAGAGCTGACAGAATAGTTTTCATAGAAACCTTTTCCTTGAAAAAGAAGTAGGTTCCAACAAATGCGAAGATCGGCTGTAACGTTACCAAGACCGTAGAACTGGCGACTGACGTGTAGTTTAATGATTCGAACCAGAAAATAAAATGAAATGCTAGGAAAATACCCGCAATTGTAGAAAAGATCCAATCTTTTCGCACAAGTCCTTTCAGCTCACTTTTATATTTCAATAAGAAGATCGGCAACATCGCAAGCACTGAAAATAGCATACGGTAAAACGCAATCACCCCGGAATCCGCGTTCGCAAGCTTGACGAAGATAGCCGAGAGTATCACCGATAAGACGCCGATTACAATCGGGATATATGGATGTATCGCTGGTCTTTCCATGTAAAACACTTCACTTTCAACTAAAGCCGAGGTTACTCCCAGCTTTTTAAGGCAATAGAATATTAAAGAGTATATCACGCCATCTCAATGAGCACCAACCAACATAGAAAAAGGGGGATGTATATGGACTGGATATTAAATGAAACGATGTATCCCGAGGTTTTGATAAAAATCACCCTCGCTTTAGTATTAAGTTTAGTTATTGGCGTAGAAAGGGAAATGAAGAAAAAGCCGATTGGTTTGAAAACAAGTGCCGTCATCGCCACTTTCAGTTGTCTTATGACAATCATATCCATTGAAGCGGCCTATCTCGTGCCCGCTCGCGATGATATCAACGTCACGATGGACCCACTACGTTTGGCCGCACAAATTGTTAGTGGTATAGGATTCTTGGGTGCAGGGGCAATACTAAGGAGAGATAATGATAATATCACTGGTCTAACTACAGCTGCGATGATTTGGGGGGCGGCCGGGATAGGGATTGCTGTTGGAGCCGGTTTCTATATTGAAGCCGCATTTGCTGTCCTCAGTGTCATGTTCGTAATTGAAGTCCTCTCCCCATTGCTTGGGAAATTCGGTCCCAAACGACTTCGGGCGAAAGACGCTGCCTTCACGTTCGTTGTAACGGACATGTCAAAAATTGATGATTTGATCGAATACTTGCAGTTGGAAGGGATGTCAGTCGAGAATTTACGTATCCGAAAAATAATCGAACCGAACGAAACGACAAAGCACGAGATGGACTTTCGTCTCACCGCCTTGCCAAAAAAAGAAACATCCCAGTTATACATTGAGTTATCCGCACTTCCCTATGTAGAATCGGTCGAAGTAGAATTATTTAATTAATGGAGGTCCGCTATGTCAGACTTACTAAAACTATTAAAAGAAGGAAATAAACCTTCACTCCTGGCAGCCATCGTCAATACGGCAATTGCGGCGTTGAAAGCTATCGCTTATTTCTTTACTGGAAATGTCGCCATGTTTGCGGAGATGTTGCACTCTTTAGGGGATGCGGCCAACCAGTTTTTCGTCTATATCGGCTCTGCCCTTTCCCGGAAAGCACCGACACCCAAATATCCCAATGGTTTTGGCCGAGTCGTGAATCTGGTCTGCTTGGGCGCGGTCATTGTCGTTGGCATCATGTCATACGAAGCGATTATTGGGGGATGGCATCATATCTTGAATCCCGCCGAATCAGGCGGCTTGTTGATCAACTTATCTGTTCTCGGCATCGGGATTGTTTTGGAGTTCATAGTTCTCTTTAAAGCAGGAAAAGAAGTTCTGCATGAAGCAGGTATAGAAAAAGGGGGACTTGCTCCTATCACCACCAGCTTCCGATATTTGAACAAGGCAAAACCGCCAACGAAGCTCGTGTTCATGGAAGACCTGGTCGCCGCTAGCGGAGGAATTCTCGCTTTTGTTGCAGTCCTCTTGGCTCACTTTTTCGGTTTCCTTGCAGCGGAAGGCATTGCATCCATCTTAATCGGTTTAATGATGTTCTATGTAGTAAGTAGAGTGTTTTTGGATAATGCACGGGGAGCTATCGGGGAGACCGATGAAGAAATGCTCAACCATATCGCCTATCTCGTGGCTGAAGATCCCGACGTTAAGGATATCCAACGCGTGGAAGTTATCAAAGAAGGGGAATTCCTTCACGTTGAAGTGGTGGCAGAAGTGGATCCTACCCATACTGTTGCATACGTTGATGACATTCGCGACCGTCTCATGGATACCATATTAAAGCAAAAAGGCGTACGGGATGTTCTCATTTCTTTCGATGAGGACGATGGAGTTTTAACGTGGAGCCGGACGAATTCTACTGAGGCCGCAAAACAGATCACCTCGAAACTACCCGAAATCAAGTAAGAAGAGGCGGTGTGACATTCACATCGCCTCTTTCTTCATTATAAGGATGCTTTTAATATTGCAAGCACATCATCTGTGTGCAATACGCTAAACTTTCCGAGGGGTCCGTTGGCAGTGGCCTTCTCTGCCATCAATTTAAGCTTGGAATCGTCAATATGATAATCGGAGAGTGCTTTGGGAGCGCCAATTGAATCCCAAAAGTCGCGAAGGAAGTCAATTCCCTCCATGGCAACCTCCTCTTCCGTCTTCCCTGCCGGATCCACTTCGAAAACCTTGACAGCAAGCCGGGCAAATCGGCTTGGATTGACCTTGACGTTATAACGCATCCAATTTGGAAATAGAATCGCCAACCCTCCGGCATGTGGAATATCATAGACCGCGGACACGGCATGCTCAATATCATGGGAAGCCCAATCGCCTTTGGAACCGACTCCGATCATGCCGTTCAATGCCATTGTTCCTGCAAAGAGTATAGTCTCCCTCAACTCCATATTATCCGGATCTTCCACCAGCTTTGGACCGGCGTCGATCACGGCCCGCAAAAGCCCCTCACATAACTCATCCTGCACAGGGGTATTCGTTGCATTGTGAAAGTATTGCTCCAAGACATGGGACATAATGTCGACAATGCCATAGACCGTCTGATCTTTTGGCACTGTTACGGTATAGGCTGGGTCCAAAATCGAGAATTTTGGATAATTAAGCGGTCCGCCCCAGCCGTATTTCTCTTCCGTTTCTTCGTTCGTAATCACAGAACCGGCGTTCATTTCCGAACCTGTCGCAGCCAGCGTTAGAATGGTACCGAACGGCAAGGCATCGCTCGCCAACACTTTACGTGTCACAAGATCCCACGCATCGCCGTCGTATTTCGCTGCAGAAGCTATCAATTTGGTGCAATCGATTACCGACCCACCGCCGACCGCCAAAATGAAATCGATTTGCTTCTCCTTACAGATGGTAGCCCCCTTTCGTGCTGTCGATACCCGAGGGTTCGGCTCTACTCCGGAAAGTTCATGAACTTCTTTTCCCGCCTGTTGCAGTATGGAGGTCACTTCATCATATAGACCACTCCGTTTAATGCTACCTCCGCCGTATACGAGGAGAATGCGGCTGCCAAAGTTCTTTAATTCTCCCTCCAACTGCCGAATTTGCCCTTGTCCAAATATCAATTTAACAGGGTTATGGAACACAAAATCATTCATACTTCTCTCACCTCCAGCGTCATTACTGTTATTATCACGGAGATCGGTCAACATTTGCAAAACTTACGGTAGTTGTATGGATTTTCTTGAATGGGAAATACTAGGTAAACAGGAGGTGTTTGCCGGTTGGGTACTGTACAAAGGTTGGCACTTGCACTCACTATTATCGGTGCTTTGAACTGGGGTGTAGCCGGATTGTTCCGTTTTGATGTGGTTGGTCAATTTGGGGGCGGATTTTCGGAGCCGCTGTCAAGATTCATTTATATCGCGATTGGCATTTCGGGGCTGGTTACCCTTGGTCTCTTGTTTGACCAATGGCGCGGACGCGACACCCCCGAACCTTCAGCCCCGGAAAAAGCGTAAAAGGCATCTCCCGAATCTACTCGGGAAATGCCTTTTTATCTTACTGTTACGCCCACCCACGGAAGCGGGCAGCTTCTGCTGTTTTCCGTACACCGATCATATATGCAGCCAGACGCATATCAATATTACGGGTAGTAGAGACAGAATAGACGTTATCGAAGGCCGACAACATTTTCTCCGTCATCTTTTCACGGACTTCTTCTTCAGACCAGTAGTAGCCCATATTATTCTGAACCCATTCAAAGTAAGAAACTGTCACACCGCCTGCACTTGCAAGTACGTCCGGAACGAGTAGAATTCCACGTTCTGTAAGAATTCTTGTTCCTTCCGTTGTTGTTGGACCGTTAGCCGCTTCCACAACAATTTTCGCTTTAATATTATGTGCATTTTCTTCTGTAATCTGGTTTTCAATCGCAGCTGGAACAAGAATATCACAATCCAGTTCCAACAACTCTTTATTTGTAATTGTATTTTCAAACAAAGTGGTGACTGTTCCGAAGCTATCCCGGCGATCTAACAGATAATCGATATCCAATCCATCCGGATCATGCAGCGCACCGTACGCATCCGAAATCCCAATCACTTTCGCTCCTTCTTCGTGAAGGAATTTCGAAAGGAAACTTCCAGCATTCCCGAAGCCTTGGATAACGATCCGAGCGCCTTTTATATCAATGTTACGGCGTTTTGCCGCTTCTTTAATAATAATGGTGACACCTTCCGCAGTTGCGCGGTCACGTCCTTGAGACCCACCGAGCACTATCGGTTTACCAGTAATGAAGCCTGGTGAGTTGAACTCATCAATGCGGCTATATTCATCCATCATCCATGCCATGATTTGCGCATTCGTAAACACGTCCGGAGCCGGAATATCTTTTGCCGGACCCATTACTTGGCTGAGTGCACGTACATACCCACGGCTCAGTCGCTCCAGTTCTCCCATTGACATTTCACGTGGGTCACAAATGATTCCGCCTTTTCCACCGCCATATGGCAAGTCGACGATACCCGCTTTCAATGTCATCCACATGGATAATGCACGTACTTCGTCCGCACTAACTTGCGGGTGGAACCGAACTCCACCTTTTGTAGGGCCGACTGCATCGTTATGCTGGCCACGGAATCCTGTGAAAACTTTCACTTTCCCGTCATCCATCCGGACCGGGATCCGTACTTCCACCATGCGTAGGGGTTCTTTTAATAATTCGTACATTCCCTCATCATAGCCTAATTTTTCAAGTGCATCCTTAATGACCTCTTGCGTAGACGTTAATAGATTCAGGTTTTCAGTCATGTAATGATTCGCCTCTTTGTTCATAATGTATTTCGTCCGCAGACATTGTAACATACCTAAAATCGTTTTTGGGGTTAATTCGCAAAAACTTTGTAGATTTTTTCAAGAGCCCAGTCCAATTCCTCTTTTTCAATAATAAGTGGCGGTGCAAAACGTATGACAGTATCATGCGTCTCTTTACAAAGCAATCCCATTTCTTTCAACTTTTCGCAATAGGGACGGGCCGCTTCCGTAAGTTCCACGCCGATGAATAGCCCGCGTCCCCGCACTTCTTTGATTGAGGGATTTTGAATTTTTTTCAATTCTTCCATGAAATATGTTCCAAGTTCCAATGAACGGTCGCCCAAATTTTCATCAAGGAGTACATCTAGGGAAGCGATCGATACTGCACAAGCCATCGGATTTCCTCCGAATGTCGAACCATGTGAACCTGGATTAAATACGCCAAGAATGTCTTTATTCGCCACCACGCAAGAAATCGGGAATACGCCGCCACCTAATGCTTTACCTAAAATATACATATCCGGTTCAATCTCTTCCCATTCACACGCGAACATTTTTCCAGTACGACAAAGACCCGCTTGGATTTCATCGGCAATGAACAAAACATTGTGCTTCTTACAAAGCTCCCTCGCTTCTTTCATAAAACCTTTTGGCGGAATCAAGATTCCAGCTTCCCCTTGGATCGGTTCGATAAGGAATGCAGCCGTATTCGGAGTGATTGCTTCTTCCAGTGCTTTGATATCGCCATATGGCACCAATGTAATACCTGGTAGCAATGGACCGAATCCGCGTTTGTATTCAGCGTCGGAAGACAAGGAAACCGCACCCATTGTCCGTCCGTGGAAATTGCCTACACAGCCGATGATTTCTGCCTGATTATCAGCAACCCCCTTAACATCATACGCCCAACGTCGTGCTGCTTTAATGGCCGTTTCAACTGCTTCTGCCCCGGTGTTCATAGGAAGGGCCATTTCTTTCCCTGACAGTTGACAAATTTTTTCATACCAAGGGCCGAGTTGGTCGTTATGGAAGGCACGTGATGTCAATGTCACTTTATCTGCTTGGTCTTTCAACGCTTGAATAATTTTCGGATGGCGATGTCCTTGGTTCACAGCCGAATAGGCAGATAACATATCCATATATTTATTCCCCTCAGGGTCCCTTACCCAAACCCCTTGGGCCTCTGATATTACAATTGGGAGCGGGTGATAATTATTCGCTCCAAATTTTTCCGTTTGGCCAATCACTTTTTCTGATACTGTCATTGCCGTTCCTCCTCAATATATGTAAAGGGACGGGTACGCTTTGGCGGCATACCTATCCCGGGCTGGAAATCAAAGCATTTCCGAAGTTGTTTTACCCTGCATATGGAGTTGCAAGTAGTCCGGGCCGCCCGCTTTGGAGTCAGTTCCAGACATATTGAAACCGCCAAATGGTTGATATCCAACGATGGCACCTGTACAACCGCGGTTAAAGTACAAGTTCCCCACATGGAAGTCCTCGCGGGCCTGCTCTATGTGGAAACGGTTGTTTGTAATGACCGCACCAGTTAATCCGTAATCAGTGTTATTTGCAATGTAGATTGCTTCAGCAAACGTCTTTGCTTTTGTCAAACCAACGACAGGACCGAAAATCTCTTCCTGCATCACACGGGAATTCGGATCCAGATCCGCGATGACAGTCGGCGCAACGAAATAACCTTTCGAATCATCGCCCTCGCCTCCTGCGATCAGACGACCTTCCTTCTTGCCGATAGCAATGTATTCCATGATTTTATTGTATGAGTTCTGGTCGATTACCGGACCGGCAAAATTCGATTGGTTAGCAGGATCTCCATATTTCAGGTCTTTCGTCAATTCACCCACACGTTCTACGACTTGGTCATAAACATCTTCCAAGATCACCGCACGGGAACACGCGGAACATTTTTGTCCGCTAAAGCCAAATGCTGATTTGACAATGGACTGTGCCGCAAGCTCAAGATCGGCATCACTATCAACAACGATCGTGTCTTTACCGCCCATCTCCGCGATCACACGTTTCAACCAGATCTGTCCTTCATTGACAACTGCAGCCCGCTCGTAAATGCGAGTTCCCACTTCCCGCGAGCCAGTAAAGGAAATGAAACGTGTTCTCGGATGGTCTACCAGGTAATCTCCGACTTCTGCTCCGGAACCCGGGATGAAGTTGACGACACCCGCGGGCATACCCGCTTCTTCCAATACTTCGATGAACTTATAGGCGACGACAGGAGTAGTCGATGCCGGTTTCAGAAGGACCGTATTGCCCGTTACAAGAGCGGCCACAGTTGTGCCCGCCATGATTGCCAATGCAAAGTTCCATGGTGAGATGACGACTCCGACTCCTAATGGGATATAATCAAAACGGTTAAACTCGCCAGGACGGCTTTCCACTGGGATCCCGTCTTTTAATTTGAGCATTTGACGGCCATAATATTCAAGAAAATCAATCGCTTCCGCTGTATCCGCATCAGCCTCGTTCCAAGGTTTTCCTGCTTCTTTAGTTAAAAGTGCTGAAAATTCATGTTTGCGACGTCGAACGATAGCAGCCGCCTTGAATAGGATGTCGGCACGGAATTTCGGATCGACTTTCTTCCAAGTACGGAAGGTTTCGTCTGCAACGTTCATCGCTTTTTCGGCAAGGTCACGGCTACATTTGGAAACACGGCCAATCACTTCTTCTTTATTCGCAGGGTTTGAAGATACAATTTTTTCCCCCGTCATGATACGCTCTCCGCCGATAATAAGCGGATAATCTTGGGCCAGATACCCTTCCACCGTTTTAAGGGCTTCTTGGAATGCCTTCCGGTTCTCATCCTGCGTAAAATCAGTAAAAGGTTCATGTTTGTACGGAATCATAGTGATCCTCCTTTTTATTATACGCAAAATTTATTTGCATCGTTCGTCTGATTACATATATAATAATGCAAAATAATATTGCGGATTTCAAGTATTACATATTATCTTCCGAGAAAATAAAGTAGAAGGTGTTTGAAATGAAAAACAACGATGAAGCGCTGTTCCCTTTTTATAAGTTTGCCGTGGATCACGCAGGAATAGGAATTCATGCAATCGATCAAAATGGCCGAACCGTCATTTACAACGAAAAAATGAAAGAAATTGAAGGGTTGGCATTGGAAGATGTCGGAGACCGTTCCATTCTGGAGTTATTTAATTTTGAAAAAGAAGAAAGTACTTTATTGAAAGTGCTACAAAACGGAAAGGAGCAATTGAATGTAAAGCAGACCTATTGGAACCAAACTGGAACGGAGATTACAACAGTCAATGACACGTTCCCTGTTTTTGAGGAGGACAAACTCATCGGAGCGGTGGAATTGGCCCGCGATGTGACAGCAATCGAGAAGTACGTACTACAACCTTTGCGGAAACATAACCATTCCCGCTCATTAAGCCAGTTTGTCGCCGACTCGGAAGCAATGAAGACGGTTCTAGCCACCGCCAAAAAGGCAGCCCGGGCGAAAGTGCCAATCTTGCTGATCGGGGAATCGGGAACCGGAAAGGAACTGATCGCTGAAAGCATCCATCATGAATTATTGCCCCCAAAAGGTATGTTCTATTCTCTTTTCTGCCATAGCTCGGATCCGGAACTGATAGACCGATTGGAGGAAGAAGTGAATGGGGAGGATGTCCTGACTCTGTTCTGCGAGCGGATTGACCTTTTGTCGATTCCTCTTCAGCAAAAATTGCTTTCGATTTTACAAGCAACAGACCAGTCAAAAAAGCAGTTTATTGCCAGCATCGATGAAGATCCTGTTGAATTGATCGCTTCTGGGACATTACTGAAGGACCTGTATTACTTTTTTGTTTCATTTGTCATCCAGATTCCTCCTTTACGGAAACGGAAAGAGGATATCCTGCCTTTTGTGACCACCTATCTAACATATAGAAAAGAACGATTCGGCTCTCCGCTTGAATGTGTGACACCCGATGTCGAAGGCTTATTTTTGGAATATGACTGGCCCGGGAATTTCCGGGAGCTGGAACTATTGCTAGATGAGGTCTCTTCCCTTTCAACAACCGATACGTGCATCAGCTACGAAATGCTGCCTATGCACTTCCGGATGAAGCAACAAGTGAAAGCGGAAGAGCCGACGCAAGCAACTGATTTCATCGTCCAACCCCAACGCGAGTTGCTTCCACTCGATCAGTATTTGCGTGAGGCGGAAGCGTATTATGTGCAAAAAGCAATGAAACTGCATGATGGAAATGTGACCAAAACGGCGAATGCACTCGGAATGAGCAGACAAAACCTGCAATATCGTCTACGTAAACTGAAAAACGGGGAAAAGGACTAATCCTTTTCCCCGTTTCATTCGGTTTACTTCGAAACCGGATCACTGTCCCGATTTCTCAATCCAATCCTTTAATTTATCCTTTAAAGAATTGAATCCTTCCGCGTCATGTTCTTTGACACGCGCCTGCAATGATTTTCTCGGACGATCCTCTCGTCGTGACGTAGAAGGCGCTTCCAAAAGAGCACGGATAGACAAGCTGACTTTTTTCGCTTCCGAATCGACATCCAAGACCTTGACTTTCACTTCTTGGCCGACGGAAAGATAATCATGAATATCCTTTACAAACCCGTACGTAATTTCCGAAATGTGAACAAGCCCTTGTGTTTCATCATCTAGCGCCACAAACGCCCCATACGGTTGGATGCCTGTCACAGTACCTGTGAGCTCTTCTCCCGCTTTGTAAGTTTTCGCCAATTGAAACAGCTCCCAATCTATACTTAATCCCTCTTCTGCCGATATGGCCATCCAAAATTATAACATGTTAACAGAAGCTAGGCAAAAAGTCGACTATTCAAGCTGCGTTCGTTGGCTCAGTAGAATCCAGTTAAATCTTGAACTGCCTAACCAGGTAATTGAGTTCCTCCGCTAATTTTGCAAGCTGTACGGAGCTGCCTGCCACTTCTTCCATGGAACTGCTTGTTTCTTGTGCTGAAGCCGATGTCTGCTCCACACCAGCTGCCGACTCTTCTGAAATGGCTGCAATTTGCTCAATGGAACTGCTCATTTGATGACTATTCGCAGCAATATCAGATAAGTTGGCTGATACCACCTGGATGTGAACTGCCATCTCGGCGACTGCCCCATGGATTTGTTGGAAGGTCTCTCCCGTAGATAGAATTTGCTGAGTTCCTGTTTCCACTTCTTCATACCCTTGGATCAATGACTCCGCTACCGTACTGGATTCGTTTTGAATACTAATGACAATCCCGGTAATATCCGATACGGAAACGGATACCTGTTCGGCCAGTTTCTTCACTTCTTCTGCGACAACTGCAAACCCTTTCCCATGTTCGCCTGCTCTCGCTGCCTCAATGGCAGCATTTAACGCCAATAAATTGGTTTGATCGGCGATATCTTTAATCACTTCGACCAACTTGGAAATTTCCTGGGACTGTGCATCCAAACCTTGGATTTTCTGAACGGCCTCCTGTACAATCTGGTCAATCTTCGTCATTTGTGCAGTGGAATTTTCCATTAATCGACTTCCTTCTGATGTCATCTGTAATACTTCTTGAGAAGATTGTCGGGCTTGGTCGCCTTTTTCATCGGCTTCCCCTACCTTCGACGTGAAGGACTCCATTGTAGTCGCTAATTCACTTGCACTGACTGCTTCTTCTTCAATACCGGAAGACAATTCCTGCATCGTACTGACAACTTGTTCAGTAGCCACACTGACCTCATGAGAAGCTTGCGTCAACTCTTCACTTTGACTTGAAACGGTTGCAGACACTTCGTTGATCTGAGTTAATAAATTGCGCACATTATCATTCATCTCATTGGTCGACTCGACTAAACGTCCGACTTCGTCTTGCGATTTAGTGATGAGCGGTTCTTGGCTCAAGTCCCCCTTCGCGATGGCCTGCACACGCTCCATGACGGTTCTTATCGGTTTTGAAATGAGACTTGCTGTAATGTAAGAAAATAAAGCACTTAGTATGACGACTAATATTGTAATCGTCGTGACAATGGATAATGTCGACTTTCCGTTTGAAATGACCGCATCGCCTTTTTCTTCAATTAATTGCAATGACTGTGTGGCCAAATGATTGTAGCCATCCATGATTTCGCGTACCATCGGTGTCAATTTAACTAGATTTTCGCGAGCCCTTTCCGTATTTCCTCGATCATATTCCTCAAAAACGGTTTCTACTACTGCGTTCCTCCATTGGACAGTTTGCGCAATAAGTTCATCGAATTCTTGTGTTACCCCTATTTCTCTAGCAATTGCTTCATAGTGTTTTCCCGTTTCTGTATACTCCGTAAACCGTTCTTTAAATGTAGGGTCCCCTTCTAATACATAGCCCCGCGCAGTACTGATTCTATTCGCCATAGACGTTTCCAATTGTTGATTAGCTATTAGTAATTGGATTTCTTCATTAACAATATTCTCAGTATCTGAATTGATTTTTTGAATTGAAACATTATTATAGATACCCATTAAAATCACTAATAAAATGACAAGAGAAAAAGCAAAAACTAACTTTCCTCTAATACTTTTAAACTTTATCACCAAATACAATCCTTCCTTTTTGTAAATAAACCTTAGTACCTGACTGCCTGCAAATCCCCCTCCTATTACATCAGGTCTATTCTCAGCTCGTCTTTTCTATCATCCACCTTTCGACATGTTTCGACAATAATCATTAAGCATTATTATTCATTCAATAACTTTATTCCGCAAGGCGTAAATTAGTACATAAGACCTTCACGGAACAAAAAACCCGTACCCTGTCAACTAACACAGGGTGCGGGTTTTAAAATCAGACAATGCACTTCGCCTCATATTTAATGGCGATTAATTTATAGGAAATCTGCATGCAGTTCTCGATCGGTATCCAAATTTCATAGGAATGTTCGTAGATTTCACGAATCCGTTTTGCAAGGTCGGTCGGGTGATCCAATCGGTGTAGTTCGGAAACGACATCGACAATTTCCAGCTCATACGCCTTTTTCCCGACATTAAATGGATCCCACTCTTCTAAAAGGGAAACCGCTTTTTTGTTCATTTCGATTGTTTGCAAAATAGGTCACCTTATTTTTTCTATAGTCTAGTTTATGATAGCATAGAAATGAAAAAAGGAAAGAGGAAAGAAGGGATTCGCGTGAGTGTATTTGAGCAGGTGTGGGAAAGAAGAAATTCCCGTTCGATGAAATGGGACCGTTTGGAATTCGTTTATGGACTCGAGGATGCGTCGGATGTTCTGCCTATGTGGGTAGCCGATATGGATTTTGCGGCGCCCGATGTGGTTATCGATGCCATCAGAGAACGGTTGGAGCATCCCGTTTTCGGGTATTCCTCTGAATTTGATGATTGCCGGGATGCCTTGCGGCAGTGGCTCGCTACTCGCTATGCGTGGGATACAGAAAGTGATTGGATGCAGTTCCATCAAGGGGTCGTTCCGGCAATCGCCACTATTATTGAGACGTTCACGAAAGAAGAAGACGGCATCCTCATTACCACTCCTGTTTATCCGCCGTTTTTCCGGATTCCCCGTCTGCAGCAGCGAACGGTTGTAGAAAGTGAATTGAAAGAGCAGGATGGCATCTATTCTGTCGATTTCGAGGATTTTGAAAGAAAATTGCAAGACAACGTGAAAGTGTTTCTCCTCTGCCACCCGCATAACCCGGGCGGAATTGTATGGCCAGAGAAGGATCTACAAGAAATGCTGCGACTCTGTGCCCAATATGATGTGCTTGTCATTTCAGACGAAATCCACGCTGACCTTGTTTTTCCGGAGCATACTCATATCCCGCTCGGCAAATTAGCCGGCAAAGAAGCGAATCGGATCATCACTTGCGTAGCGCCGACGAAGACATTTAACTTGGCTGGCCTACAGGCGGCCGTCACCATCTCCCCTGACCCGGAAATCCGTAAGAAACTCCGTCACAATGCGATTGCCCACGGGCAAATGGAAATGAACACCTTTGCCGCGGTCGCTTTCAAGGCAGCCTATGAACAGGGCGGACCTTGGCTGGATGAATTAATAGAGACGATTTCATCCAATATGGATTATGTCATCCGGAAATTGACTGCCGCCATTCCGGGGGTTAAAATCAGCAAGCCTCACGCCACCTACTTGCTATGGATCGATTATCGAGACACGGGACTTTCTGAAAAAGAAATGATGGCTCGCCTGCTCACGAAAGGGAAAGTCGCCCTGGAACCAGGAACCAAGTATGGCGAAGCAGGTCGTGGCTTCCTCCGGATGAATGTAGCAGCCCCCCGATCGTTGATTGAAGAAGGAGTCGAGCGGTTCATCCGTGCCATGAATGATTAACCTAATTCCGGGCAAATGAAAAGCAGCATCCTCAATTCTGAGGGTGCTGCTGTTTTTCTTTCTCTTCGCGACGTTCGCGTAAAATCCGTTCTTCCAATTCCCTTGTTTCCTCTTCCTGTTTCTTCGAGTTGCGACGAATCCACATGAAGGTCAAGACGAGAAGAATCATAAAAAAAGTAAAGGAAATAGCGGCAGGAATATATTCGGATTTATCTTCAGGGAAGTAAAGGAACGGCATTAAAATCGCGTTCATTTACAAACACTTCCTTATCTCATTAAATTCACAAGGTAGTTTACTTCTGGAGAATTTCAATTGACTCGATTTTTACATCTTCCACAGGTTTATCTTGGCGTCCGGTTTTGACTGTTGCGATTTTATCGACAGTGTCCATTCCTTCGATTACTTGTCCGAATACGGTATGCTTTTGGTCAAGGTGAGGCGTTCCACCCATCTCTCCATAAGCCTCCGCAATTTCATCCGGCCATCCGCCATTTTTCATTTGCTCCACTGAGGCATGCGCTTGCGAAGCTTGGACAATAAAAAACTGGCTGCCATTCGTTCCTGGGCCTGCGTTAGCCATCGAAAGTGCACCGCGCAAGTTAAATAGCTGCATGGAAAACTCATCTTCAAACGTATCACCGTAAATGCTTTCCCCACCCATTCCAGTTCCAGTCGGATCTCCGCCTTGGATCATGAAATCATTGATGACACGGTGGAAGATAATTCCGTCGTAATAGCCATTTTCTGCATGAGTCAAAAAGTTCTCAACCGTTTTAGGCGCCAACTCCGGGAACAGTTTAATCTTGATCGGGCCAAGTGTTGTGTTCATCACAACAAGTGCTTCATTAGAAGCGACTTCATTTGATAGCTGTGGATACATTGTTGTTTCCTCCTTCGTGGTGGTCGTTTCTTGATTTGTAGCCGAACCTTGTTCGACTTGTTCTGGCTGCTCTGCCGTTTCTAGTTCTTCTGCTTGTTCATCTATGTTTTCCTTCTTTTCATCCGGCTTCGCGGTTCCACAAGCCACAAGGCTCATAAGCAGAAAGAGTGCCAACATAGAGAAGATCATTTTTTTCAAAATCATTCACCCTGCATCATTTTAACATACCCGCACTTCTATTTCGAATGAATTTACATGATAAAGCACGTTTCTTTCATCAGAACCCGAACTGCTCTATACTACATGTAAAAGCACGACATAGCTCAGAAAGTGGGTTTTCGGAATGGACGTGCAGAAACGAAATTTCATCATTATTTGGATTTCCAACTTTCTCGTAGCCGGTACGATGACGATGATCATGCCTTTTTTAGCCCTCTATATCGAGACTTTCGGGGATCACTCGGATGCTTATGTCCAAAGATGGTCAGGTCTTATTTTCGGGGCGACGTTTGTGACAGCGCTTCTGATGTCGCCGATTTGGGGACGTATTGCGGACAAGTATGGATATAAACCGATTCTTCTTATCAACGGGTTCGGTATTGCAACAGCCGTCTTGTTAATGGGATTTGTTCAATCAGTCGAAACATTCTTCCTTCTTCGTTTGGCAAACGGTATTGTAACGGGCTTCATTCCCACTTCACTTGCATTCATCTCTTCTCAAACCGCAAAAGAGGAGGCGGGGAAAAAGCTTGGCACATTGCAAATGGGAAGTGTGACAGGTACATTGTTCGGACCCGTCTTGGGAGGGTTGCTAGCGGATGCGTTCGGATTCCAATATACGTTCATCATCACTTCTATCTCCGTTGTACTTGCTGCCCTCATCGTTTTATTCGGTGTAAAAGAAAAGAAAAAGTCGAAAAGCAAGCGGATTGCTCCCTATTCCCGGAAATTGATCATCTACGGGATTTTACACCATCGCCTAATGCTCAATATTATGATTATCACTGCACTAATTCAAATCGGGAATTTCAGCATCCAGCCGTTGCTTTCATTATATGTAGCGGAACTGACCGATGCAAAAGAAGTCGCTTTTCTAGCAGGCGTCACTTTTAGTGCCGCGGGTGTCGGAAATCTTTTATTCGCCCGCCGTTGGGGAGTTTTGGGAGATCAAATCGGATATGAAAAAGTGCTGTCTCTTCTCCTGCTGCTCTCATTTTTATTCATTGTGCCACAAGCATTTGTAACCGAACTTTGGCAACTGTTCATCTGTCGGCTATTATTCGGCATTGCAGTTGGAGGAATGATTCCGGTCACAACGGCGCTGATCAGACGAGAAGCACCCATTGATGCCCAAGGTGAAGTGATGGGATATAACACCAGTTTCCGATTCCTTGGCAATATCATCGGCCCGATGGTTGGTGGTATTCTAGGCGGATTCCTCGGCATTTCTTCCGTTTTTTTAATCACCGGAGTCCTCTTTTTGGTCGGCTTCATCTTCCTCTTTTACGCACGTCGAAATACCGAAGAAGACTTTGAGCACTTTTTAATGAATGAAAAACTATCTAAAATATGAAAACCATGCACACTCTTGACAGGAGTGTGCTATTATTTTTGCTATGGAATTGATTGGAATAAAGGAGGGACCCACCATTTGAAGCAGCTGGCAGGATTTTTGATGATCATCTTCACATTCCCCATTCTATTTATCGTTCAAAAAGCGATCGCCGAGGAATGGAAGAGTGTGGACTCTTTCCAAATGCAGATGAGTGAATCGATCGAGCTTTCTCCCCCTCCTATTACGGTGCCCGTTGTGATGAAAGATCGGAACGGGCTCATTTTCAGCGAAGAATATGTGGAATGGAGAGATCCGCTTCCACTTGAAGACATACCGATTTTTGTTCAGCAGCTTTTCTTGGAAAGTGAGGATAAAGGCTTTTTTGAGCACCGTGGCTATGATGTCGCGGCCATCGTCCGGGCTTTCGCTGTCAATGCAGCTAACGACGATTTAAAGCAAGGTGCATCGACGATTACGCAACAAGTAGTCCGGATGCGTTTCTTATCAACAGAAAAGACGTACGAACGGAAACTGACGGAACTTTTTTACGCGGCGGAACTGGAGAAGCAATTTTCCAAGCAAGACATTTTGGAAATGTATTTAAATGAAATGTATTTCGGCAATCAAGTATACGGTATTGGCGCCGCCGCTACCTATTACTTCAGCAAACCACTCCAAGAACTGACTGAGTGGGAATTGGCTTTTCTCGCCGCGATTCCAAATAATCCTTCTTTATATGATCCTCTTCGGAATTTCGACAACACGAAAAGAAGACAAGAGAGGTTGCTTGCAACCCTTGCAAAAAACGGGATTATTACAGATGAGGATTCTGCTACCTATAATAAACAAGCAATTGTACTGAACGTCAAGAAGAAGGAGAAAGCCTTTCCCGTTTACAGTACATATGCCTTGTCCGAGCTATCCGAGTTGATTGCCCAATCAGAAGGGCTTTCAAAACAACTGGACCATGCGAACGATGAGAATGAGAAGATTGCAATCCGGACTGCTATCGCTGCCAGAACGAGCGAGGTGCTGGCCAGCGGAATCATCATCGAAACGGCCCTGGATCCACGCAAGCAACGACTAGACGAAGAACGGGTGTCCGCTCTGCTATCTCCTGCCGGACTACAAGCGGGAGCTGCCGTCATCGATAATGAAACTAGGGAAATCATCAGCTTGTATGGCGGGAAGAACTATCGGAAAGCCGATTTTAACCGGGCCTATCAAGCGGTTCGCCAGCCAGGGTCCGCCATTAAACCGTTGCTAGTGTATGCACCTTTATTCGAAAGTGGTCCGTACACGGATAACACACCGGTGAACAGCGATAATATTTGCATCGGCTCGTACTGCCCGACGAACATCGGAGGCTATGTCTATGGAACGGTGACTGTCAAAGATGCATTCCGTCATAGCCATAACACAGCGGCCATCCGCTTGCTGCGCATCGTGGGGATCAGGGAAGCTTTTGATTATATGAAGCCGTTCGGATTTAAATCGGTCGTCGATCAAGATATGAATTATCCCGCTGCACTCGGCGGCTTTTCCAAAGGCATGACACCACTTGAAATGGCATCCGCCTATACAAGCTTCATAGACGGTATGTATAAGCCAGCTCGTGCCATCCGTTCGGTCAAAAACCGCCATGGTGACGTGTTATATAAATGGACTGACGAGAAAACCGAGATATGGTCGCCTTCTACAGTGAATACGATGCGCCGTTTGTTGCAAGACGTCGTATTGAACGGAACCGGACGCGGTGTAGCTTACACCACATCCTATACCGGCGGGAAAACTGGAACGACCGACCAGTATAAAGATTTATGGATGGCGGGTTTGAATGATCGTTATACAACTGCGGTCTGGGTTGGCTACGACCGACCAACCTCCATGAAGCGTTTAAGCGATCAAAAGATCCATCTGCGCCTCTTTTCGACATTATTAATGGACTAGCCGAAGTTGGCTAGTCCATTTCATTTCCGAGAAAAGGCAAACTTGCAATCAATCCGTTATAAAGGCGCAATAGGATATATATAATGATAGATAAAAAGACGCTCCAAATCGTAATTTCAAACACAAGCAATCCTATCGTGCTCGTCACCGTCATGAACTTGCTAAGTTTATACACGGTAAACACAAAGTAAATGAATGTCGTCAGCAAAAAGATGCCTGCCAGCAGTTTAATGGAATGAATCCCTCCGGCAGAGGCGAGAGAGCCGAAAAAATAAATGACATTCCCCCCTCTTGCTTCGCTATACGAAATGCCTTCCGGATCTTTTGAAAAAAAAAGCATGGCCGTTTCATGGATTGTTTGGGCAATCAACTTCAAGGCGGAAAACAACATGAAAAACAGAAGGGCATAGACGACAAGGAGAAAGATGCGCAGCTGCATATCCGTCAAAAACTCGCGCATTCCTGCATAAAGCCCGATCTCTTTAAACAAACCGATGGAGGTGCTGACTGCATAGACACCAAACGTTAAACTGAATAAACTGATTGTCACAAATGGCAAGTAACCAAAAAGGTACGGATTTTTCATAAGACACCCCGTTACAAAAAATAATGATCTTTCCCTACTATATGGAAATAAAAAATAGTTGCAAGTAGAGTAGGTTCGCAATGAACTTATTATAACGTTCCGAACATTCTCATGATATACTAAATATATTTCATATCACTTGTTTCCTAATAGAACTGCCCTTTTCCCGAAATACTAGTAGAAGGCAAAACAAAAATTACAAAAGTAAAAGAGGCGAAATGGATTATGATGATAGGTTTGATTGTCATCTTGCTCTTCGTATTGTTTCTACCGTTCACAGTGGGAATCGTCGAAAGGAATCTAGAAGTCTTTCTATTTTTGATGGGGATTGCAGCTGTTCTTGTCAGCCAGGTCCTCGATAAATCCCTAATCATGAAAGCGCTGGAAGATCCGATACATATTACGTTGGCGGTTATCATCGCTGGGCTGCTGTTCCGCTGGTTGCAGAATCCGATTGAAAGAACGATTCTCGGCATGAGCAAAGCGATCCCTTTCCGATTATTCCTTGCAATTATCGTCATCTTCCTCGGCCTCATTTCCAGTGTCATAACTGCTATTATCGCAGCCATTGTGCTCGTGGCTGTCGTCAGCGTCCTGAGACTCGACCGGAAGTCGGAAATCCGCCTTGTTATTCTAGCTTGCTATTCCATTGGTCTTGGCGCAGTCTTGACACCGATTGGCGAACCGCTTTCCACTGTGGCTGTCAGCAAATTGGACGAGAGTTTCTTTTATTTACTAGAACTGATCGGTCCTGAAGTCATCCCGGGGGTTGTCATTTTCGGATTACTTGCCGCTGTGATGATCCATCCGAAAAAGCAGACTCGAAAACGGTTGGAACAAGGCACCGAATCGTATTTGGATATTTTAATCCGCGGATTCAAAGTCTATTTATTTGTCATGGCTCTCACTTTGCTCGGGGCAGGTTTCGAACCGTTCATCGAAAGGTATCTTCTTGGTTTGAATCCGTTGATCCTCTATTGGATCAACATGATATCCGCCGTATTGGATAACGCCACGTTAGCCGCTGCTGAAATCAGTCCAGCCATGGATGATACGACCATCCAAGCAATTCTGCTTGGGCTTCTCGTCAGTGGGGGGATGTTAATTCCCGGTAATATCCCGAATATCATCGCAGCCGGCAAATTGAATATCAAGAGTGTTGAATGGATGCGTTTCGCTGTACCTGTCGGCTTGATCGCCATGGTTGCGTATTTCATTGTGATTATTGTTTTTTAATCAATTACGCCTTGGCGTAATTGCGTCCAGATTTTGAATTGCGAATCGAACCGCGAAGGGTTCGATTTGCCGTATTTCTGCGTTCTTTGCAGAAATTAAGGCACTAGACGTCGCACTCTTGGACCGCGCTTTCCTCTCCCCTCAAAATCTGTGACATCCGCCGGAGGCTTTATCTGAATTCAGCGGGCGTTTGAACACCCGCTGAATTAGAGAACACTAGAATTCATCCTGACACTTATCGAAGTGGGGGCTTTAGCTGAATTCAGATAAAATCGTCGATTATTTGTCACTCTTTTTCAGGCAGAATATTAAGAGAGGAACCCCGGATAGATTGCGCTATCCGGGGTTCCTGATTGATAAGGAATAGGTTTAAATTGTCTTGCAATCAAACCTTTGAAAACCACGTTATTTACGTTATACTTGAAAACAGTGAAAAAAATAATGTTTCAATGGACTGAAAGGAGGATTTTTTTGGAATTCGTGTTTTTGATATTCCTGCCGATCGTGGCCGCGATTTTCGTGCCCTTTCTTTATATGAAATTAAAAGGCATACATACTGGTTGGTTTGTGCTTTTCGTCCCGGTCGCGCTGTTTATCTATTACATCCGTTTTGTCAAGATGACCATGGACGGGGGCCATCTCGTTTCAGAGCTCCAATGGATTCCATCACTCGGAATTTCTTTTATTTCGTATATTGATGGACTCAGTCTCCTGTTCACTCTTCTAATCACGGGCATCGGAGCGCTCGTCGTGCTCTATTCCATTTTTTACTTGGACAAGACCCGCGAAAAGTTGGGTAATTTTTATGTCTATCTACTCCTATTCATGAGCGCCATGCTAGGCGTTGTCCAATCGGATAATGTCATTTCGCTCTATTTATTCTGGGAGCTCACTTCAATTTCATCATTCCTCCTCATCGGGTACTGGTACACGCGCGACCGATCAAGATTTGGTGCGTTAAAATCGATGATGATTACAGTTTTTGGCGGATTGATGATGTTAGGGGGATTTGTCCTTTTAGGGATTATGGGAGATACGTTTTCCATACGGGAACTGATTGACCAATCATCTGGTTTTGTTGGACAATCCTTTTTCACGATTGCCCTCGTCTTGATCCTGCTCGGTGCATTCACAAAGTCTGCACAATTCCCGTTCTATATTTGGTTGCCGGATGCAATGGAAGCGCCTACGCCAGTTAGTGCATACCTCCACTCTGCCACCATGGTAAAAGCGGGACTTTATCTCGTCGCTCGTTTCACGCCGATCTTTGCCGCTTCCGAACTTTGGATTTGGCTAGTGACCGGCATCGGATTGCTCACGCTCTTCTGGGGTTCGTTCTTCGCAGTGAAGCAAACGGATTTGAAGGCGATCCTTGCGTTTTCAACGGTCAGTCAGCTTGGATTGATCATGTCCTTGCTCGGCGCGGGAGCCATTACGTATCACACAAATGAAGCGATCTTCGGGTTTGCCATGTTCGCTGCCATTTTCCATTTGATCAATCATGCGACATTTAAAGGAAGTTTGTTCATGATTGCCGGGATTGTGGATCACGAGACCGGTACACGGGATATCCGTAAACTCGGCGGCTTAATGAGCATCATGCCGATCAGTTTTACGGTTGCCTTCATCGGCTCAATGTCAATGGCCGGCTTACCGCCATTCAACGGTTTTTTAAGTAAGGAAATGTTCTTGCAATCGATGCTCGCTTTGAAGCATTTCGAGCTTTATAACTTTGCTACGTGGGGAATCCTTTTCCCAGTAATCGCTTGGATTGCTAGTGTATTTACATTCATTTACAGTTTTTATTTCGTTTTCCGAACATTTACAGGACAAGGCAAATTGGAGGCATTGCCTAAAAAGCCCCATGAGGCCCCGATTGGTATGCTCGTATCCCCAGTTTTCCTAGCATCTCTTGTTGTCGGAATTTTCTTCATCCCGAATCTCGTGGCGAAATGGTTCATCAAACCTGCTGTCATGGCGATCCAGCCGACGCTCTATAGCCATCCTTCTGAAATAGAGGTGCATGTAGCGGCGTGGCATGGGTTTGATTCGGTGGAGCTTTGGTTAACGGTCGGTGTGGTTGCCGTCGGAGGCATCTTATACAGTACGCTATCCAAGTGGCAGAAGCTGTATGACATCCAACCAAACGGCCTGTCATTGAATCATTTCTATGACTCGACGATGCTTTTCGGTGAACGTGGGATGAACCGGATATCCCGTTTCTACATGACGGGGCTCATCCGTACCTATTTGCTCATGATGTTTGCATTTGTCGCGGCAGGAACGATTGCTACGTTGTTTGGCAAAAACGCTTTCGTAGTGGATGCCTCAAGCTTTGCTCCGGTCAATACATATGGTGTTCTGACTGCGGTTATCCTTCTGTTGGCCGTCTATATGGTATTGGTTGCAAAAACACGGTTGTCCGCCATCATTGCACTTGGGGCTGTCGGCTATTCGGTCGCCTTGTTCTTTGTCATTTACAAAGCGCCGGATTTGGCTCTTACACAACTCGTCATTGAAACGGTTTCCGTCGCATTGTTCCTGTTGGCATTCCAGCACTTGCCGAAGCTGCATTCGCATGGGGAGACTAAGAGAAATAAGCTTGCAAACGCAATCATTGCATTGAGCGTTGGCGTGACCGTAACATTGGTTGCCCTGTCCGCCCATTCGCAAAAGCTGATTCCATCCATCTCCCAATATTATAAAGACACGGTCTATTCGGAAGCGGCCGGCGGAAATATCGTCAACGTCATCTTGGTGGACTATCGTGGTTTCGATACCTTATTCGAAATTGCCGTCCTCTCCATTGCGGGGATTGGTGTGTTGAGCTTGATTCGTTTGCGTCTTGCAAGAAAGGAGAGTACGAATGAAAACAAATGACGTCATTTTACAGACGACAACGAAAGTCGTATTCTTCATCATTTTCCTTTTTTCCATTCATATCTTCTTCGCCGGTCATTACACACCCGGCGGAGGGTTTGTCGGCGGATTGTTGACGACGGGTGCCATCGTTTTATTGCTTCTTGCTTTTGATTTGAAAACGATCCAGAGGGCGCTGCCTTTCAATTTCACGATTGTGACTGCCATCGGATTGGTGTTAGCCCTCGGTACGGCATCCGCTGCCATCTTTTTCAATGTTCCTTTTTTCACACATGCATTTGATGACTTTACGTTGCCTTTGTTCGGGGTCACCTCCCTGCACACGGCAATGGCGTTTGACGCTGGAGTGTACTTAGTAGTTGTCGGGTCGGCTATCACAGTCATCCAAACGATCGGAGGCGATGCGTAATGGAATTTATTATGGCTATTGTCATCGGCGTCCTGTTTACCGCTGCTGTCTACCTGATCCTATCCAGAAGCTTATTGAAAATCATCCTTGGAACCGGACTTTTGAGCCACGGCGCCCATTTGCTCATTTTGACCATGGGTGGCTTAGGTGGACCGGCGCCTCCTGTATTAGCGGAAGGCGTGACTGATTACGCCGATCCGTTGCCCCAAGCCCTGATTCTGACGGCGATTGTCATCAGCTTCGGAGTGACGGCTGTAATCCTCGTGTTGGCGTACAGGATGTATGCTGAACATAAGACGGATAATATGAATCTGATGAGAGGTAATGACGAACATGATTAACTTACTTTTATTCCCGATCATTTTGCCATTCCTTTTCGCGATTCTTCTTCTCTTTTTTAAAGAAAATGTACGACTTCAACGTTCTCTCACTATCATCGGTCTTCTGATCAGTTTAGTGGCCTCTCTATTTCTGGTTGCGAAAGTGAAGGCAGATGGGGTCCAGGCGGTAACGCTCGGCAGCTGGCCCGCACCATTCGGTATTTCCATGGTTTCGGACATGCTATCGGCCCTACTTGTAACGACGACGATTTTAATTACAATATTCGTTGTCATTTACAGTTTCACTTCGATCGGCGAAGGACGAGAACGTTATTTCTACTATTCCGCCGTCCTATTCATGGTGACTGGAGTCAATGGAGCATTTACAACTGGTGATATTTTTAACATGTTTGTATTTTTTGAAGTGCTCCTCATTGCTTCCTACGTCCTCATCGCCTTGGGCGGAGAGAAAAAGCAACTTCGCGAATCTATTAAATATGTCTTGGTCAATGTCGTATCCTCGGCATTATTCGTTATTACTGTAGCTTTCCTCTATTCCGTCGTCGGAACGTTGAATATGGCTGATATCTCCGTCAAATTGATGCAAATCGGCCCTTCCGGTATTGTCACAGTGATAGCAATCCTCATGTTGATCGTATTCGGAATCAAGGGCTCGATTTTCCCACTGTATTTCTGGCTGCCGGGTTCCTATGCAGCGCCGCCGATTCCGGTGCTTGCACTGTTCGGTGCTCTGCTGACAAAAGTCGGGGTGTACGCCATCATGCGGACGTATACTTTGTTTTTCCTTAGTGATATCGGGTTTACGCATAACTTCCTGCTAGTCCTTTCGCTCTTGACAATCATTGCAGGCTGCATCGGAGCTCTCGCTTATTTTGACCTGAAACAAATTATTATTTACAACATCGTCATTGCGGTCGGGGTTATCCTGTTCGGTGCCTCCGTCATGAATGAAGCGGGAATTTCAGGGGCGATCTTCTACTTGATCCACGATATGTTGATCAAAGGGGCGCTGTTCCTATTAATCGGAATTATCATCCATGTCACCGGGACGTCGAATTTGCGGAAGATGGGCGGTCTGATGAAGACCCACGCCCCTCTCGGCTGGATGTATTTGATTGCCGCTTTCGGCTTGGCAGGAATTCCGCCGCTCAGTGGTTTCATTGGGAAACTGCTCATTATCAAAGGAGCATTTGAAGCAGGACATATTTGGGGAAGCCTCATCATTCTCGCTTCCAGTTTAATCGTTCTGTTATCGGTCATCCGAATTTTCATCTATGCTTTTTGGGGAGAGCCCCAACCGTTGGCAGTCACGGGAGGGAAACAGTCTTATCGCCGTCTGATGATGCCGGCTGTGGTTCTCGTTATCCTATCCGTCCTGTACGGCGTAGGAACCGAATGGCTGGTCCCTTATATGGCAGATGCCTCGGATGTACTATTACAACCATCTATTTATATAGATGCGGTGCTAAAGGAGTAGAGGACGATGGCATTTCAAATATTATTGAACTTCTTTATTGCCGTCGTTTGGATGTTTATGAGCTCCTCCATGTCGGCAACGACCTTTATCGTCGGCTATTTGATCGGTCTCATTTTAATTATCATGATGAGACGATTTTTCAAGACTCGATTGTATATATGGCGAGCTTGGGCTGCGTTGAAATTGACTTTGCTATTTTTTAAGGAATTGACTCTATCGAATATTTCGGTCTTGCTACTCGTCATACGGCCAAAGCTGAATATTCATCCCGCAATTTTCGCCATGCCAACCGATCTGGAACATGATTGGGAAATTACGTTGTTGTCGAGTCTGATAACATTGACGCCTGGAACGATCGTCGTCCATGTTTCAGATGACCAACGCACCTTATATATTCATGCGATTGACGTCGATGATGTAGAAGAAGCGATTGATTCGATTAAGAATTCATTTGAAAAAGCGATTAAGGAGGTGAGCCGGCCATGATGACATTTATGTGGGTTTGTTTAATCATTGTCATCCTGTGTATTTTTGGATTGCTGTATCGGGTATTCAAAGGGCCTTCGACGCCCGACCGGCTCATTGCCCTAGATGCGATCGGCGTCATGCTCATTTCAGCAATTGCATTGATCTCCATTCTTTTTGAAACCGAGTTTTTTATCGAAGTCATTTTGCTTATAGCCATCATGTCTTTCATCGGAACAGTTTCTTTCTCGAAATTCATTGAGAAAGGAGAGATTATCGAACATGACCGTAATAGCTAATAGTTTGATTGTCCTCACGATTGTCGTTGGTATCATCTTTACGATTGTCACAGTAATCGGTATCCTTCGATTGCCCGATGTGTATACGAGGGCTCATGCCGCTTCCAAAAGCGCGACATTAGGGGTTCTAAGTATTTTGCTTGGTGTCTTCTTTCACTTCTGGTTCAATGAAGGACATTTCAGTATCCAGCTTTTACTCGGTATCGCCTTCTTGTTCATCACCTCTCCGATAGGGGGGCACCTGATGAGCCGGGCCGCCTACATGTCGGGTGTCAAGCCAACCAAATTGACGGTTGGAGATGACCTTGCTGAAGTTGTGGAAAAGGCCAAAAAGGGCAAACCGGATATCCGGAAAGAAGAAGAATGAAAAACACGCATGGTTTCCGGATTTCCGGTCCATGCGTGTTTTTTATCTTGATTTAGAAACCACCATAAAAGCCATACGGTGAATACGGGTACCCATATGGATAATATGGATAATACGGATACGAATACGGATATCTGCCATACCCATAGGAAGGGAACAAGACTGATCCTAGAAGACCGCCTGCCAATCCTCCTAAGAACGGCCCTCCAAATCCATAACCACCATAACCGCCAAACCCACCATGTCGATAACCGCCATGTCGATAACCACGATGAGGCATCGTCATCCCCCTTTCCCACTTATCCTATTCCGGTCGTATACTAGGACCGGGGATAACCGCCCATCACAGGACCGATTCCATCGAGGCACTGTTGGTTTCTTCTCGGATTTTCCGGGTTGACGTGACAGTTCTGGCCGGGACATGACAGTTTCCAGGATTGCCATGACAGTTCTGGTCAGGGCCCTCACAGTTTCCCGAGTTGCCATGACAGTTTGTTCGCGACATGACAGTTTCCAGGATTGCCATGACAGTTCTGGCCAGGGCCCTCACAGTTCCCCGGGTTGCCATGACAGTTCTACACACTGAACTCAATCTACCGAAATTCAGGCTTCCTCTTCCGGTGCCATCCGTTGCACGAGGGTTGCTAATGTCCGCACCATCACTCCGGTTCCTCCTTTCGGACCGAGATCATGAGCGGAGGCGGCGTCCGATGTACCGGCGATATCCAAATGGATCCAAGGCGTATCCTCTGCAAATTCCCCGACGAAACCGCCGCCGAAAATCATATGACCGTCACGGCCGGGCGAGTTGTTCAAATCGGCCATATCACTTTTCCGTATCCGTCTTTTATCACTTTCCGTCAAAGGCAGCCGCCAAACAAACTCCCCAGTTTCCAAAGAGGCTTCCATGAACTCTTCAAAAAAGGCTTCATTATTCGTCAAGGCGCCTGTTTTGTCATGACCTAGCGCAATGATGACGCCGCCTGTCAATGTAGCCACGTCAATCAGATAATTAGCGCCGGCCTGCTTGGCGTATGTCACCGCATCCGCAAGGACCAGCCTGCCTTCTGCGTCGGTGTTCAGCACTTCAATCGTTTTTCCACTTAATGAAGTGATCACATCGTCCGGCTTGAACGCTTCACCCGAAATCATATTGTCCGTGGACGCAATGACCGCGATGACATTCCGTGCCGGGCGCAGTTCACCGATGATCTGCATGGCCCCGAGAACCGCTGCCGCCCCTCCCATATCGCCTTTCATGCCGACCATTCCATCTTTCGGCTTCAGTGAATAACCACCCGTATCGTAGGTGATCCCTTTGCCGACAAAGCCGATGACATCTTCCCATGCTTCTGTCGCAGCATATTTGAGCACAATTAATTGCGGCTCTTCCACGGATCCTTTATTGACTGCTAAAATCGCGCCCATGCCGAGCTCCTCCATCTCCTGCTTGCCCAATATATCAATTTCAAATCCATAAGAATCCGCCAGTTTGCGGGCATGTTCTGCCAACCCTTTGGCCGTCAGGAGATTCGGAGGCATATTGACAAGTGTGCGCGCATCATTAACTGCCTTGGCATGCACCACTCCTACCTCAAAAGCAGCTTTCAACTCATCCATATCTGCCTCGGACAGTAATTGGATCGTTTCAATCATGACATCCTTCTCATTGGAGCTCGTCTTATAATTTTCAAACTGATACGCTCCTAATCCGATGCCTTCCGCTGCCAGGAAGGCGATATCCGGATGCCCCATGGAATCATTTGTGAATGGTTCGAGCCAAATGGCGACAGAAGATGCCTTGTTAACGATCAGCTCTTTTCCGATAGTGGCAAAAGATTGACGAAGCCGCTCCTCATTCAAATCTTTTTTCATCCCTAATCCAATAAATAAGACACGATTATAACCTCGCTTCTCTATGGCAGGCATTTTTACAATCTTGTTAAACTCCGTCTTTACATCACCCGTCTTAATCCATTCGGGTAAACGTGAACTGAAATCCTGAGTAAGCTGTTCCCAACCAGGTACGTTTTCAGGATGTTCCGGTACACCGATGACCAGGACATCTGCTTTCACTTTGTCAAAATGCGGTTCCACTATAATCGGTTTCATTACAAATACCTCCTCATCATCTTCCAAGTTCATTATAACCGAAAGAGGACGGTTCGTTTCCAAACGGATGCCCTAAACGGTTTTTGGAATGATACCGGTGTGGTATACTAGACAATAACTTGCGTATCTGAAAAGGGAGTGGAGCATTTATGGCCATTTTTCAAAATATCCCGCTCCTTGCGGCATTATTTGGTATTTTATTTGCACAAGTCGTTAAAATTCCAATCCATTATTTTTTAACTGGAAAGCTTGATTGGAAATTATCCACTTCAACGGGAGGCATGCCCAGTTCCCATTCGGCCGCGGTCACAGCATTGACAACAGCAATTGCCTATGAAAACGGCCTGGACTCCAACCTTTTTGCCGTATCGGCGATCTTTGCCGTCATCGTCATGTTCGATGCGACTGGCATCCGCTACCAGGCAGGGCAACAAGCGCTCATCATTAATCAAATGCGGCTCGACTTTCAAACATTCGTCCAAGAGGCGAAAGGGTGGCAGCACAAAGATGGTCAACAAAAGATCCAAGAATTAAAAACATTGCTTGGCCATAAACCGAGCGAAGTGTTTGCAGGCGCCTTGACAGGTATCCTCATTTCGGTCGTGATCTATTCTTTCCTAGTATAAGAAAAAGGTGCAGAGAAGCTACTTCGCTTCCCTGCACCTTTTTCGTTCTAAAAGTTCTAAAACATCTGATATCCTTGTTTCCGCAATAGTTTACTGATAATCCCCGCAATAATGGCTCCGACCATGCCGCTCGACAGAACAATGATATCTGTAGGCTGCAATGACAGGAACTTCTCGCCCAATAACTGAAATGAAGATTTCGGTTTGGTGAGATACTCAAAGAATCTCACTTCGTCTATGATCAAAATGACGATAATCGGATAAACGACCGCCATCAACCAGGTCATCCGGAGAAGCATATTCAGTAAAAAACCGATTCCTAGAAACATGACGATAAAAATCAATACCGATAAGATGACTTGTGTCAACGGCATTGTAGAAGCATTAACTGGCATTGCAGCAACTGAATTCACTTTCACAACCCCCGTTTTCCACTATCCATTTTACATGATTATCTGTCTGCTTTCAATCAACTGAAAGCGGTTCGTCAATTTGTCGGATTTTAGTCACTCTATTTCTAAAAAACAAAACACCTACCTGTCCATGGACAAGCAGGTGCCTGTTAAGTTCTTGTTTTAATTAAAAGAAGTTAAATTTCCCTTTTTTCAACGTCAGACCTAAACCACCAATTAGATATAGCGAGCGGTTGTCCACTACTTTCTTCATGAAAGACGCCTGGGATCCCATTAATTTCTTGCCAAATGCCACACCAATGGCATCATCACTACCGAGGGATGCGATGCTACCTTTCAAATCCGGCACGAATTCGGCAGTCGGTTGTCCTTTCATCAAGGCAATGATGTTATTGGCACACATATCTCCTTGCTGCATCGCAATTTGCGCGGTAGGCGGATATGGACGATTGATTTCTTCATTAATCATCAATGCGCAATCTCCAACGATGAATACATCCGAATAGCCTGGTGCACGGAGGTCTTTGTCAACTTTTACTCGGGCGCGCATATTTTCAATTCCAGTTTGTTCGATCAAGCGATTTCCTCTGACTCCTGCAGCCCATACAACGGTGCCTGCTTTGATGAATTCAAAATCTTCTTCGCCTTTTTTGATCTTAACCCCTTCCGGAGTGGCCTCTACCACCGGAGTACCAATTGAAAATTCAATTCCTTTCGCCTCTAGCTGGCGCACTGCATAGTCCACCAATTCCGGATCGAATCCCGGAAGGACCATTGGAGCAGCCTCTACGCAAATGACCCGCACTTTATCAGCCGGCACATCATATTCTTTGCAAAGCTCGGGAACCCGATTTCCTAGTTCTCCCAAGAATTCAATTCCTGTAAATCCTGCTCCCCCTACGATAATAGTCAATCGGCTATCATCTTTTTCATCTTCCACTGACCATGTTGCAAATTGATATTCGATATGGTCACGGATTTGACGTGCCGCCTTGACGTTAGCAATGGAAAGAGCGTATTTATCTAGTCCAGGGATACCAAATGTTTCCCCTTCAAAACCAAGCGCGATCACGAGGTAATCGTATGAATGAGTACCGACGTCTGTAGTCACGACTTTCCCTTGGACGTCGATTCCTTCAACAGTTGCCTGAATGAATTTAACCTTATTCGTATTAATGACACGATTGATATCGTAGCGGACCTGTTCAGGAGTTAACGTTCCTGCAGCCGCTTCATGGAGCCATGTCGATTCATAATGGTACTCATTTTTGTTAATAAGTACGATATCTGCGTCGTCTGCTCCAAGCGATTTTTGCAAGTTGACAACTGTCGATAACCCGCCATAACCTGCACCTAATACTAGAATTGTCGGTCTATTCACGAAGATCGAAACCACCTTTGGATTTTTAATGTGCCCGGCCCGCATGCAATCGATTGCACCGACGATTTTCACAGTCCCGGCCGTTGTCAATTTATCGACAAACATCTACATCTAATACTAGACCTTTTGTCATTTCTTTTCAACACTATAATTGAAATAGCAATGCTTAGAAAATACTGAATAAGGCAGCTAAACTGCTCTTTCAAACAGCAACCCTCCTGTTTTGCCCAGGAGGGTCTGTCTAATTCATCGACCGGAATGAGATTTCCCGGTTTTCGATCTATTATTCACAATCCTGAGGAGTTCCCTCTTTTTTCGCCGTCCTAAAGGAAGTCCCGCATCCGCATGATGCGATGGCGTTCGGATTTTCAATAGTAAATCCTCCACCCATCAAGGATTCTTTATAATCGACTTTCGTCCCTTCCAAAATGGCGGCATCTTCATTGGAAACGACAACTTCAATCCCGTGTTGAGTTAATAAAATATCCTCATCGCCTTTTTCTTTTTCAAACCCTAACCCATACGTCAGCCCGCTGCATCCTCCGCCATTTACTGCGACTCGAAGATATGAACCTTCTTCCCCGTTATGGCGCATCATTTCTTTTACGCGATACGCGGCTGATTCTGTAATTTCTACTACTTGATTCATCACTGCTCACCTGCCCTATAGTTTCTATTATTATTATCATATCAATGAATTTGGAATGGTTGCAATCATTATCGCTTATGCAAAGTTGTTTTACGTTATAATAGAAGGGATGGTTAGGAAAGGATAGATTATAATGGAACTTACTCCAGCTTACGATAAAAAAATGGAATGCCTGAACTGTAAAGGAAAATTTACGACGAAACGGATACGCTCCCGATTGGTTCGAGTAGCCTCCCATGAAAGTGATTTTAAGCCTGTGTACGTGAACCAAGAGATCAATCCGCTCTTTTATAATGTAGCAGTTTGCCCGCATTGCGGATTTTCATTCACAGATGAGTTTTCCCCGTATTTTGCCCCAGGCACAAGGGAATTGATCCAGGAACAGATTACCTCGCAATGGAAGGAACGGTCCTACGGAGATGAACGGACCATTGAAGAAGCGATTGATGCCTATAAGCTCGCTTACTTAAGTGCCATGTACAAAAAAGAAAAGGACTTGACCATGGCTGGCCTCACATTGCGGATTGCTTGGCTATACCGTGAAAAAGAAGAAGCGGATGAGGAAAAGCGCTTCATGTCTATCGCTAAGAACCTCTATTTAAACGCCTATTCGGAAGGAGATTACGTCGGTACCCAAATGTCCGAGACCCGCGTCATGTATATGATTGCGGAATTGGCTTGGAAAACCGGAGACCGTGAGGAAGCAGTCAGGAGCTTCTCGCGCGTCATCGAAAGCCAACGGACGAGCACCGAGCCCCATATTGTAGAAATGGCTAAAGAAAGATGGCATGAAATTCGGGAAAGTTAATGAATAAATCGTTGGGACCGATCATAACTTCAGAGAAACGCCCATACTTCTGGAGGGGTGATGATAACTTTCGGGGACCGCTCATAATTCATGAGATGCGATCATAACTTCGAAGAGCCGCTCATACTTTACGAGATGCGATCATAACTTCGAAGAACCGCTCATACTTCACGAGATGCGATCCTAACTTCGAAGAACCGCTCATACTTCACGAGATGCGATCCTAACTTCGAAGAACCGCTCATACTTCACAAGATGCGATCATAACTCCGAAGAGCCACTCATATTTCGCAAGATGCGATCATAACTCGCAAAATAAATTCAAGCCACGCATACAGAAAACGCCGCATACGGAAGAGATGGACTCCCCCGATACGCGGCGCTTCCTATTTTATATCAAAAAACTTGTTCTACCTCAACAACACCTGGAACTTCTTCCAAGAGGGCGCGCTCAATTCCAGCCTTCAATGTAATTGTCGAACTTGGGCAAGTCCCGCAAGCACCAAGTAGGCGGAGTTTCACAATACCATCTTCAATATCCACTAATTCACAATCTCCTCCGTCACGCAGGAGGAAGGGACGCAATTTACCAAGAACTTCTTGAACGGATTCTACCATAGCTGTATCATTCATTGTCTTTACATTCTCCTTTCCTTATACTTATTATAAACAAGATCGTGAAAAAAATCCAATATTGAATCGAAAGGAGTTTATACTATTCATGGAAAATAAAGTGAGTATTGAAATTTATGGCGCAGAAATCATTTGTGCCAGTTGCGTAAACGCGCCCTCCTCCAAAGATACCTATGAATGGCTCGATGCTGCGATTAGCCGAAAATACCCCGGTCAAGCGTATGATATCCAATACATCGACATCGAATCGGAGATTGCTGATGACAGGCAACGAGGTATTGCCGAACAAGTGCGAAACGATGAATATTTTTATCCCTTAGTCATGATCAGCGGCCAACTGGTCGGAGAAGGTTATATCCAATTAAAACCGGTTTTTTCTGAATTGGAAAGACAAGGTTTCAAATCAGCATCTGAATGATAACGAACTTCCGTAAATGAGAAAAGCCCATCTACACACAACCGTGCAGGTAGGCTTTTTCTTATCCATTATGCCACTTGTACATCCAAAGAACACCCGATTTCAACAGTCGGGCAATCCGCCCCGTGACAGTCCGATCAGCCAAATAGGCAAATCCTTGTTTTTTTCCAAGGGAACCTAGGAATCCTTTCAACTTGATCTCCGGCATTTTTTCCGGCAGCGGCTCACCATTCCAGACATGGCGCAAAATCTTTACAATCTGCTCCCCTTGTTCTTCCGCCACTTGGGCGCTTGGTGCGAAAGGAAGGGCTGCACAATCTCCGACCACGTAAACATTCGGATGATTTGGAATTTGATGGTACATATTTAAAATGACCCTTCCCGAACGGTCCTTTTCGGTATCCAATTGTTGGACGATTTGGACAGGCCGGATTCCCGCCGTCCAGACAACCGCATCGACCGGAATAGTCTCTTCATGATTATGAAGGACATTGGATTCCACTTTCGTAATATTCGAGTTGGACACAACTGTTACTTCATGATCATCGAACCATCTCTGCACAAAATTACTTAGTCGTTCAGGAAAATCTCGTAATATCCGCGGGCTGCGATCAAATAGTTTAATCACCAAGTCCGGTCGGCTCTCGCGCAGCTCACTCGCCAATTCTATTCCGCTTAAGCCTGCCCCCACGATACCTACAGTTGCTCCACTACCCAGCCCCAATAATTTTTCATAGGTTATTCTGGATTTCCCGATTGTTTGTATGCTATACGTATTCTCCGCAGCTCCGGGTACATCATGGTAGTTGTCTTCACAACCTAAGCCAATGACCAAATCATCGTAATCTACTTTTTCCCCATCCGTCAGGTACACACTTTTTTCCTCAAGATTGATTCCTTGTATTTCGCCACCGATGACCTTTAACCGATCATCAACCGGCAAAGGGACTCGAACATCCGCATCGGAAACTGTTCCAGCTGCCAACGCGTAAAACTCGGTCTTCAAACTGTGGAATGGAGTACGATCGATTAATGTAATCTCAACGTCAGCGGGTAACTCTTTCGTTAAGAGGCGTAATAAAATACGCATATTACCATAGCCAGCACCTAAAAGTACAAGTTTTTTCATTATGCTCTCCTTCGTATTTCTATGATCTACTATATATCCACATTCGATTATATCAGTTTGTGACATCTTTCACAATAAGGCCATTTTGTCCCAGGTTTCCAAACGAATGACCATGAATTCCCCATTGGATTGGAATCCCGCGTGATTGACTTATAAGAAAAAAAAGAGTAGGATTCCATATAGGTGAGGTGATCATTGTGAATCCGATTGTTGAATTTTGCATGAGTAATCTTGCAAACGGTTCACACGAAACTTTCGAGACATTGGAAAAAGATCCGAATCTCGATGTCTTGGAGTATGGCTGTCTGAGTTACTGTACAAAATGTATGGATTCCCTCTATGCTATTGTCAACGGTGACATTGTAGAAGCGGAGACCCCGGATGAACTGACAAAGCGCATTTATCAACACATTGAGGACAATCCGCTCTTTTAACATAATGCTAATCGCTTGCTCAAGCGGTTAGCTTTTTTGATTGAATAAATTACGCCTTAAACCAATCCAGCAAGGTGTCGAATCGATAGGTAGGAAGGTTGTCCTTCCGTTGCACCTCTTGCGGGGAAGTAACGCCGCCCGCCACATGAGCGGTATCGATCCCAAACCGGATGCCCGCCATGATATCCGTATCATAATTATCGCCGATCATGATCATTTCTTCTTTCTCGTATTGCTGATCTTGTTGAATGAGACGGAGCATAGACGGCTCAGGCTTTCCTACAAACAAGGGCTTCTTGCCGGAAGCCGACTCCATCAATGCAACAAAGGAGCCATTGCCCGGCACGAGCCCTCTTTCGGTAGGGAAGGCCCTATCACTATTGGTCGCAATGAAATGTGCCCCTTGGCGTAAAGCCAGGCAAGCTTCCGCCAATTTTGCGTACGAAATCTGGCGGTCGATTCCCATGACAACTACGTCAGGATGCTTCCCCGTCAATTGAATCCCTTCCAACTCAAGCGCCTCTTCCAATCCCCTTTCCCCGATCATCATGACCGTCCCGCCAGCAAAATGCTCCGCGCAATATTTGGCTGCGGCGATTGCCGATGTCATGATCCGTCCGGGATCTGCTTGAATGTGGAAAGAAAGCAATTTCTCCCGGATCTGCTCCCGAGTCATCGAAGAATTATTGGTGATAAAATAAGGTTCTACGCCCTGTTTCTGTAATCGATCAATAAAAGTGACCGCTTCCGGGATAGGCTCGATCCCTTTGTAGACCGTCCCATCCAAATCAAGACAAACCGCTTTGTATCGTTCCATCGTTCACTCCGTTTCCGGCAAGAAAGCGGAGACCGGTCCAAGTTCGTTTTCCAGGTAGTGCAAAACACGACTTGGAAATTCCTGAAGGGATTCTATTGTCACTGTCAGGACTCCATCGATTTTCCGATGATCCACTTCTGTGAATTCACGGACGATCATTTTCCGTAGATCGATCACTTGCTTCAACGGCTGAGCCATCTCGTTTGTAATGACCTGTTCGTCTTCCATGATATCGATAATATCTTCATAACTGCCCGGATCTCGCATGATGAAACCATCAATCATCGAGTTGCCGACATCGATAATCGACTCGATGATTACATGTGCAATACGCTCCAAGGCAAGTGTATGGATTTCATCCTCTACCCATCCATTCCCGCTTTTATATAAGATAAGCACGCTCTCCATCTTTTCAAGCGTCCCACTAATGCGTTTCCGATCGATAAAATACATATGTTTCCCTCCGTATCGTGTAGTTCCTTATCATGATACCATAACCCTCGATTCACACGTACTGCCCATATTCGACTCGTCTAAATGTCCATATAATTTTGCACGACAAAAAACCCGCTCACAAATCAAATGATCTGCAACGGGTCATATTGTCATTCTTTCTCGGCTGCAGGACTGGATTCCTGCTTGACGCGGCTGGCTTTTTTTAAGACAAAATAGGCGCAGCCGAAATTACAGTATTCATATAAATAGTCTTGCAACGTGCTGATTTTCGTTTCATAGGTGGCTTTTTGGTTTCGGTCATCGAAGAAACCTTTCAGACGAAGCTGACCATATCCCCAATCTCCCAAAATATAATCATATTTGAGCAGGATGTCACTATAGCGGGCCAGGAAAGCTTCTTCGTTGAAACCGTTACGGTAGTCGGTCACGATTTCGAACTGCCAATTATCAACTGTGATCATTTACCTTTCACCGCCATCTTCCGGTTGAATAGAACGCCAATGCGTTATGATGACAGACGCCACCGCCTTCGATCTGGAATGCGGGGCGTCCTGCGTACCTCATATTAATACCAAGAACTATTCTCAGCTTTGCAGCGATTCCAGTTGCTCGTCCCCTAGACGCTGTCTTTCCCGAGCGGCCGCATTCACTTGTTCATCCGCATGATAACTCGAGCGGACTAATGGACCTGCCTCACAATGGGAGAAGCCTTTGGACATGGCGATTTTCCGTAATTCTGCAAACTCTTGCGGGGAATAATATTTTTGCACTTTCAAATGTTTTTTCGTCGGTTGCAAATATTGACCGATCGTCATGATATCCACTTTATGTGCGCGAAGGTCATCCATCGTTTCGAGAATCTCCTCATGAGTCTCTCCTAGCCCTAGCATCAAAGATGATTTCGTAGGGATTTCCGGCTGCATTTCTTTGGCACGCAAGAGAAGTTCCAGGGAGCGGTCATAAGTTGCCCGAGCCCGGACCCTAGGTGTAAGTCGGCGGACCGTCTCAATATTATGGTTCAAGATATCAGGTTTTGCATCCATGAGCCGTTCCAGATTCTCATACACTCCGCCCATATCAGACGGCAAGACCTCTACAGTTGTAAACGGGTTTTTCCGGCGGATGGCACGGATCGTTTCAGCAAAAATTGCAGAGCCTCCGTCTTTTAGATCGTCACGGGCGACCGCTGTGACGACTGTATGCTTTAAATTCATCAATGCTACGGAATCCGCCACACGCTCCGGTTCAGCGATATCCAGCTCTGTCGGAAGACCTGTTTTCACCGCGCAGAATCGGCAAGCACGTGTACAAACGGCACCCAAAATCATGAAAGTAGCCGTCCGTCTTTCTCCCCAACATTCGTGAATGTTCGGGCAGCGGGCTTCTTCACATACAGTATGTAGGTTTTTCTCCCGCATCATTTTTTTCAAATCTTTATAGTTGTCATTCGTATTTAATTTAATTTTCAACCAGTCCGGTTTTTTAACATGGTCCGTACGATTTCCTTGCTCCGGTCTACATGACAAGCCGATCAACCCCATTCTTCTCGCTACTGAATTATGTTTCGCTACCTGTTGTCAATGTACCATATTTTCAAACTCCAAACAACCATACCTAACTGCACCACTACACGATGGGGATCAGCAGAATCCGGTCCAAAAAATAGAAAAGCGCCTGTTTACCAGGCGCTTTGACTCATGTCCGTTGTTTTGATTTGGAAACTGCATTGAAGATACTTGCCGCGAGTCCTCCCCAAATGACGAGGATTCCAATAACCATCATTAAAATAGCTCCACCGCTCATAATGAATCCTCCTTATCGTTTATCATAATCAGATGAATTCAATGTGTTGGAATTCCATTTGAAGATTGTGAAGATGACAGCCGCAACGATTGCAAAAATTGCGACCGACCACCCGCTGGTCCAGATGAAAGCATCTGAATACCCTTCATAGTTTCCGATGACATTGCCCTCTCCATCCTTATGCTGTTTCAAAAGGTTGATTTTCAATAAACCGAACATCATATAACCAAGTACAATCGGCGTGATGAATCTGAGACAGAACTTCCACCAACCACCCAAACGAATATCCGATATTTCATTTGCATGATTTTCAAAAACGTCCAGCTTTCTGAATACCCAAGCGATCAAGATGACTTCAATCAGCCCGATTGCAGCAATTCCGAATTGGTTGATGAAATAGTCGGCAGCATCCAAGAAGAATAGTCCGCCACGCGTTGCAAACAAGAGAGAAATGACTGCGGACAATCCAACACCGATGATCACTGATCTTCTTCTGGAAATATTGAACTTATCAGATACCCCTGCGATGTACGTTTCACATATGGAAACGAGAGATGTAAGCCCTGCCAAAACAAGTGACAAGAAGAATAATGCTCCGAAAAGACCGTTCATTCCCGGCATTTCATTGACTATCTGCGGGAAGACAACAAATGCAAGACCTACACCAGCAGATGCCACATCGGCTACAGCAACATTTGCTTGCGTTGCCATAAAGCCAAGGGCAGCAAATACCCCGATTCCTGCAAGCAACTCGAATCCTGAGTTTGCAAACCCTGTAATGAACGCATTGTTTGTTATATCCGATTTCTTAGGCAGATAACTGGAATACGTAATCATAATCGCAAATGCGATGGATAAGCTGAAGAAGATGTGACCGTAAGCGGCTACCCAAACAGTAGGATCAGCCAACTTGCTCAAGTCTGGTTTAAAAAACGCATCCAGCCCCAGAGCTGCCCCTTCCAATGTTACTGCACGCAAAACGACTAATAGAAAAACGACGACCAACGTCGGGATGAAAATCCGGTTCGCCAGCTCGATCCCCCGTTTGACACCCGCAAATAAAATAATGAAGGCGATAACCCATACTAGTAATAACGGGATTAATATGCCAGGAACGAATCCTCCCGCTTGGCCCGGTGTTTCAGCCAAGTTTAAAACGTCTCCGAATAAGAAACCTGCCGTGTCGGTTCCCCATGCCAAATTGAAGGAATAAATCGTGTACTTCATTGCCCATGCGATGATAACTGCATAATAGGTCGAGATGACGAAGGAAACAAATATTCCCCACCATCCGATCCACTCCGCCTTTTTCCCGCTCATTCGGAAAAAAGATAATGGTGCGGATCCACGGTACTTATGACCCATTGTGAATTCCATAATTAAAATCGGAATTCCGGCAGTCAATAATGCGAATAAATAAGGAATAAAAAATGCACCGCCGCCATTTTCGTATGCTACATACGGAAAACGCCAAATATTACCCAGACCAACTGCTGAACCGACTGCCGCCAATACAAAACCGGCTCTCGTTCCCCATTGTGAACGTTGTTCCATGCTTCTTTCCCCCTTCTCCATTTAATTATGAAAGCGCTTTCTTTAAAAGAGACTTTCAAACTATTCAAATCTAAAATTAGTATAAACATTTATAAAAGTATTGTCAAAACAATTATTTATCTGAAATATTATTTTATAAAAGAAAGAAGTGACAATCCTAGTTATCACTTCTTTCCTCCTGCATTATCAGACAGAATGTACTGCAACTTTTTTACTTTTCGTTAGCAAAAATGCAAATAATAGTACAAGCACTACCAATATGCCCACCAATCCCATCCAAACAGAACCTGTTAGTCCGAGTATGATATATCCCAATGTCGCAACGCCTGCGCAAATTAATGCGTAAGGCAATTGGGTAGCCACGTGATCAATATGGTTACAACCCGCCCCCGTGGATGACAGGATTGTCGTATCGGAAATCGGTGAACAGTGGTCCCCAAACACCGCCCCTGCAAGGACTGCGGACAAGGCAGGCAATAGCATTTCCGGTGCCATGTCAATCATGATCGTCCCAGCTATTGGGATCAGGATACCAAATGAGCCCCACGATGTCCCTGTAGAAAACGCCATCAGCCCTGCCAAGACAAACATGATGGCTGGTAGGAAGGCAATCGGCAGATTCGCTTTGGAAATCACTTCGGAGAGGAACACTCTAGTTTCCAATTGATCAATCAGGAAAGTGAGCCCCCACGCAAAAATCAAAATTAATACTGCTGGCATCATCGCTTTGATACCTGACAGGAAAGCACGGCCGACCAACGAATAAGAAGCGGTCGGATTCATTTTCATTTGCAGCACATACAACAGGACAGCAATCGCAGTTCCCGAAAGCCCTCCGATCAATAACGAAAACGGCACATCTGTATTTTCAAAGATGGACCAGATATTCATCGAGCCGCCTGCTTTATACCCCGTCCAGACCATCATGGCAAGAGTAATTCCGACGAGTGTCAGAATCGGTGCAGCCAAATCACGGACACGGCCAGCTGAGTGTTCGGGAAATTCCTCTTTTAATTGTCCTGGGATATCCTTGTTCGGATCATATAAAACACCAGTTGCAGTCGCCCGATCCTCATGTTTCTTCATTTCAAAGAAATCAATATTCGTCCAAGCTAGGAAGAATACCATGGCAAGTGTGGCAACGACATAGAAGTTCATCGGCGCCATCATGACGAAGGCAGATAATGGAGAGTAGCTGATCGCAGCCACTCCACCGAACAATAGGGCCAATTGTCCGATCAGATATGCCCCCCAGCTTGAAATCGGGGAGATAACGCAAATCGGGGCTGAGGTGGAGTCTATGAAATAAGCTAATTTCGCCCGGGATATTTTATGTTCATCCGTGATGGGACGTGCAATTTGCCCGACCGCTAACGCATTGAAATAATCGTCGACGAAGATGGCAATTCCGAGAAAAACGGTCAATAATTTAGCTCCGCGTTTCGTTTTCACACGTTGGATCGCCCATTTGGCGAATGCACGGCTACCTCCGGATAAACTGACCAAGGCGGTGATTACGCCGAGCAATAATAAAAAGAGCATAATATAAATATTATACGTATTCAGTGCACCGGCATCCCAGATGGATACCGTCATCGCTTTCCAAACATTCGTTGCCGATTCAGCCGGTGCAAACGAAGCGGCCAAAAGGGCTGCTGCCAAGATACCCGCACCAAGTGACAACAATACGCGTTTCGTTATCAATACCATCAGGATGGCGATTATTGGCGGTAAGATTGATACCCATGTTCCGGTCATTCCTATATTCCTCCGTTTCGACGGGACGAAGCCTTCCGGGGGAATAAAAAGCCGACTGCCTTCAACACTGTCAGGAGTGCATCAGGAGCCGGCTTCATCTACGTTTCGTTTGTCGGATATGTTCATCTAACGTACGATTGTAGCTCATCACTCGTCTATCCGACGACTGACAGTATTATCCCTATTCGGAATAAACCCAATCAGCAGGAATTCGACCATACCTGGCTGACTTCGGCAAAACTTCCTTTCACACATGGTCCTAGACGTCACTCTCGCATGTGATACTCTTAAGCAATGCAGCCTCTACCCTATCGATATTTTTAGTTACTATATCAGCCTATCAATAATTCCGCCGATTTTCAAGGCTTTATTGGGCTTCGGGCAGGGGCACCGGGATTTCGAGTGAAGGGGTACTGCCTTCTCCGCGATTGTAAATATGTGGAACCGTTCCACGGATCAGTCCGATGGCGACAGGAATCTTTTGCTCGATGACACTTTTTCGTGTTGCCAAAGGGACAATGATTTGTACGTTTACTTTTAAAGCGATATTAACTTCCACGTAGGCATTGTTAATGCCAAATTCCCTGATATCTGTTTCGACAGTGGCACTGACGTCGCCGATGACATGAAAACGGATTGGAATTTTAGGCCCTAGGTTTCCAAGCATTGGAATATTAGTCGCCTGCCCGATGGGAACGAAAAAAACGACACCGCCGTGACTCTCCATTTTTTGTGGATCATATTCAATATCCTCCTGCATCGGGAGCATGTCGAGATTTCCGGCTTCCGCTTGTTCCAAATGAGCCTCTACCAAACTATGAATCTCTGCCATCGCCCTGCTAATGATTTCCGTATTGAATTTAGTGGTTACCATCCCGGAATCGTCGGGAATGTTGACGATAATTTCATTGATGTCCAGTACATCCGCCGTCCGTGAATTAATCGCTTTGCTGATGACATGTGCCGCAATCTTTTGTGTTTGCACTTCCGCATATTGAACATAGATTGGAGTGAGTCTCATATTGACAATGTAGAAAAACAGGGCAATCGCGATGATAGTCCCAGGTATCAGGAGTGGCATCCATTTCCACTTTTTTTTCCTCGATCTGCGCCGAACCTCATGAAATCTCAAAACGACTCCTCCTGCTGTTACCCTATGCAGGAAAGGAGCCGTTCATTCATCCGTTTGCGGCTTTTGCTGGAATGATTCAAGCCGAAAATATTCCGTTCCATACCAACCAAAGACATCGCGAATCAATTCAGGCATATAATACTCTTTTTCCGCGACTTGCATGGTAGGGAAAAAATAGCCAAATGTAAACATATCCAGCGTTGCGAGTTTATAGGTCTCATCAGGGACGACTTCCCGATTCCCCGCGAATAATTTACCGGCACGGTTTTTATATAATCTCTCATGGATCATCGCACCCATCAAGGCACCCCGGAATCCGAGTCCTTTGATTTCGATATGGGGCCATTCTTCGTTTAAGGATAGCTCATAAATATTCTTCAATTCGGCTCCATCCAAGGTAACCACACAAGGATTGATCGGATGCGGGAGGAGGGAGTGAAGATCTTTTTTCGTTACCCAGCCCGCATCCAGGCTGCCCAGGAAAATCCCCGCATTGAACATGGCGCAATCGGCCTCGGTATAGGTAATTAACGCTCGTCCGAAAAAGGATGACAGCGGGCTTGTTGCGAACAAGTTTTGCGCCAACGGAAACGGGTTATGGAACACCTTCTCTTCCATGGCACGCTTTCCGTCTTCCATCAGCTCTTTCACTTCCTGCACATCGGAATCCGAAAGTTTCATCCGATCTGCACGATGCACCGTTGCTTCCTTATGCGAGATCTGTTTTAGTCCGCCATTCCACTGGATGACCACTTCCCCGACATACTCTCCGTACTTCCCTGTAGCAGCTAATAGCGTATTGCCGACGAATTCACCCTTCGGGAATAAATGATGCGTGTGCGCTCCGAAAATGACGTCGATCAAACTGCATTCGGATGCGAGTAGCCTATCTTCATTCACCCCTAAGTGGGATAAGCAGACAATGATATCGGTTTCCGCCTCAAGCTGTTCCGCCATTCTTTTCAATTGCTCGCGTCCCGGGATGATTTCCCAGCCAAGCTTCGAGTAGAATACCGGGTACGGAGCCGTTGCACCTATGATGCCGATTCGCGTCCCTAATTCAGTTGTATAGATTTGATAGGGTTTCGACCATTTCGGCCGGGAACCGTCCAGTTCGTACAGATTGCCTAGGATAACGTCGAAACGTGCTCCTTGGTACAAGGTGTTCAACGCTTTTTTAGACATTGTGATTCCTTCGTTGTTGCCGATGGTCACCGCGTCGTATCCTGCGGAATTGAGCAATGCAATATTGCCGAGTCCATTCGTACCTTCTGTAAATGGATGTGAGCGATCGACGTGATCGCCGATATCCAGCATGAAACAGGCCTCTGAACGGGCGATGTGCTCCTCTTTTCGAGTACGGAGGAAGCGGCTGATCTGCGGCCAACTTTCGAAATGGCTATGAATATCATTCGTATGATAAAAATGGATCGTTTCGTTTATCTGTTTCATATCTCATCCCCAAATTCCGTCGACTATCGACCTGACTCCGAATAATAACAGCATAAGCCGCAACACCAAGACCAATGTTTCCGAATTCATCTTCCGATTCAACATGGACCCGATCATCCCTCCGATGTACGCCCCAGGTATGACCGGCAGCGTATATAGCCAAGGGACATGTCCCAAAGATATATGCGAAATGGAATTGACGATGGCGGATAGGAACACGATGAACATGGATGTGCCGACTGCTACATGTGGCGGGAATAAAAAAAGGAGGATCATGGCTGGCACAATCATCGTTCCGCCCCCGATGCCGAAAAGGCCGGACATAAATCCGATCCCCAATGACAATAGCAGAGCGAACCAAATAGGATAGCCATACACATGGGACTCCCCTTCTTTATCCACAAAGGTGAGCGGTTTTCCGCGCTCGACAAACCAATGGATCGGCTTCATATACTTACGCGCCAATAACAGGGTGGACAGCAATAATAACAATATGCCGAAATAGAGATTGAATGAAGGCAAGTCCATCCCTTTATTCACAAAGGCGCCAATTACCGTTCCAGGAACGGAGCCTGCGAAGAAAATCCAACCTGTCCGATAGTCGACGGTTCCCCCTTTCACGTGAGAAAGCGTAGAAGACAAGCCATTGAAAATCATCATGATCACCGATAGACCAACAACACTCTGGGGAGTGATCCCCTGTATCCAACCTAAGTCGATGCCGATAAGCAGGGTGAGCGGGACAAGGATTGTCCCGCCACCGAGGCCCACAAGGGAGCCCATGATACCCGAGATGGCGCCGATCAATGCCAATAACAAAAACGCCATCAAGATTCCTCCCCGAATATGTCCAGTTGCTTTGGTGCCAATGCGCGAGTGCCAAGCCCCAACATCTTTTGAAAGCGCTTGGCATTTTCAGCCGCATGGCCACCGGAATTATTATTGAAAATGACAAACACTTCTTCACATTCGTTCTTCAACTGTTCCGTCGCTTGTCGGATTTCCTCTAATTCACTATCCGTATAATCATACAAATAGCGGACCTTCCGCCAAGCCGCGCTATCCCCGGTCGTATTCCGCCATCCTGCAACATTCCGTCCATGAAGGCGGATGAAAGCCTTATCTGAGCGCGTAGCGGCTGCTACCAACGGAACACTGCCTTCCCCGGCTTGCGGTTCGTCACAAACCGTATGGATCAAATCGAGTTCCTTTAAGAAATCAAGCGTCTTATCACGGAGTCCATCCGAGTACCACGATTGATGCCGGAATTCGATGGCGATATCAAAGCCTTCCAGCTGACGCCGAATGTCCCTGATCTGCTCGACATGCTCGCGTTTGCAATCAAACCAAGGCGGATATTGCACTAAAATCATGGCAAGTTTCCCCGCCTCTTGCAAAGGCCCGATAGATAAGCGGAAAAGTCGGAACATTTCTTCCGGCGACTCATACGGGATTCTTCCCCTCTGATGGCCGGTCATCCCCTGATACGCCTTAACGATAAACTGAAAGGAATCCGGCGTCTCCGCAATCCATTTCCGGATATTGCGTTCTGGCTGGATGGCATAAAAGGAAGAATCCAACTCGACAATCGGAAAGTGGGTACTATAATCAATCAATTTATCCTTCTTATTGGAAGTCGGTGAATATACATCGGGATGATCCCCCCATCCCGTCAAACCAACGTGGATCATGGGAAATCCCTCCTTTATTATGAATCAAGTAGTTCTATCATAGCATAAGCCCCAAAAACAGTCGTGCCATTTGCAAGCGGTGAACTTCCTCTAAACGTTTCTCTCGTACATCGAAACGTTTGCCCTGAACCTAGAAACGTTCGATGACTGCCTCACAACATTTCCCTTGAACCTCGAAACGTTTTCACCACCTCACAACGTATCCCGCGAACCTCGAAACATTCTGCTTCCGCCTCGAAACGTTTGCCTTGAACCTCGAAACGCTTGGGTCCAACCTCACAACATTCCCGCTCAACCTCTAAACGACCGAGCACCTCCCAACGTTTTTCACTCAGCTCCAGACGTTTGATGCCTACCTCTAAACATTTCACCCGCACCTCCAAACGCTTCCCCCAAACCTCGAAACGTTTTCACCACCTCGCAACGTATCCGACGAACTTTGAAACATTCTCCCTCCCCCTCAAAACGTTTCTCTTGGACCTCGAAACGCTCGAAGCCAGCCTTAAAACAATTCCAACAAACCTCCAAACGATTTCACCACCTCACAACATATCCGACGGACTCCGAAACATTCGAAGCCAGCTTCAAAACATTCCCAATCAACCTCGAAACGTTGCCCCCACACAAAAAAGAGCAGCTATTCCCAATTGGTTATAGCTGCCCTTTTCTATATTGGTCCTACCTTTCAATAAACGGGCCTAAAAGTCTTTACCGACAATTACTTTCCACTTGTTTTTTTGTTGCTGAATAGGGAATTTTAGCTCTACTTGCCCACTAGCATCTACTATTGATACTGTTGCTTCAAACTCGGTTGGACTTAAAGTAGAGAGTTCGATGATTCGTGTTTCCGAGACTGTTGAATCGATATCTAAGTAATTTTCCAATTGCACTTTTTTGTCAGGAAACCTCAAGTCATCCGATAGATCGACTAATGTTGTCGTATCATTCTCCTCCAAAGCCTTTAAATAACTTTGTAAAAGTCCCTCAACTTCCATTTCTGGAGTAAGTGCTGCTCCTGCTGAACAGCCGACTAGGAATAATAGAAGTAGTAATCCTATTGAGATTTTTTTGCCCATTTCATATCACCTCGCTATGTACGAATTAATATATTAGTAGTTTTATTCTAAACACTATAATACCATTAATTTGGAATTAAAGGTATAATTATTCCAAAATTGACAAATAGGGGGACTTTTTATGAAGAATGTATTAAGGTTTTTATTGTTCGCTGTATTTTTATTTTCAACGCCATTAATGTCACAGGCAGAGGAAATAAAAGATAAAAATGCTGGAGAGGTTATTGACACTTATTTGACAGGTATCGTCGAAAATGATGTTCAGACAGTTGTGGATAATGTGGATGATACACGTTACAATTCCCTAGAACAACAAATCTCAGAATACGAAATTATGTTAGTAAAAGATAAGGTAGTAAATTATGAAATCTTAAGTAGTAAAATTATTTCGAACAATGAAATTAAGTATATTGTGAAATTGGAATATGCAACAGGTGAAATTTCTGAACTACCAATTCTGATGATAAATGAAGATTCAACCTGGAAAGTCAACGTTACATATTCTTCATTAGAAAATTAAGAATATAAAATATTACGTGAAACAACTTTAAAAACTAACTTGTTGGAAACTCCAGTCGTCTCAAATATCGCGCCAAATGCTACACACTTCCTTTGTGATTGGAGATTTACTGGAAGACGAGCTAATACCACTTTTTATTCAGATTGTACTTTTAATATAAATAGATCTGATGCAATGGTAAATTTGATAGTTACCCAAGAAACTTCTCCAGCTTTAAACCTAGGTATAAGTTATACTATTGTGCAAAAGAAATTACTTGGAGATGAAGTATGGGGAAGTAGATATGTAAGTGGAACAAGAACTAGTAATTACACCACTTCAATAACTGGAAAAAGCACTACTTTTTCAGGTGCCAAAATTAGATTTCAAACTGATTCCCACTATGAAAACCCAGCTTTTTCCGGAGTAGGTGCAATATATTAATTGACCAGCTTTTAAGAAACAACAAGAAGTGGTTATTTTCAGACAAAAGGGTTGGAAATCGAATCGATTTCCAACCCTTTTTAATCTTTAATGGATTCTATGCGAGAAGGAAAAAAGGGAATCCCTTTTTTTATCTGCTAGGCCATGGAAGAAGTTCTTCATGTCCAAAGCTAATTTCCCGCGTTTATCCAATACTGCCTTCCATTTCGAACTTGATCAATCTATTCATCTCAACCGCATATTCCATCGGAAGTTCTTTCGTGAATGGCTCGATGAAGCCCATGACAATCATTTCTGTCGCTTCCAGCTCAGGAATACCGCGGCTCATCAAGTAGAAGAGCTGCTCTTCCGAAACTTTGGAAACTTTCGCTTCGTGCTCGAGTGAAATATTGTCATTGAAGATTTCATTATATGGAATTGTGTCGGATGTCGACAATTTATCCATGATGAGCGTATCACACTCGATGTTCGCGCGAGCGCCATCCGCACGGCGGCCGAAGTGGACGACTCCGCGATATGTCACTTTCCCGCCATGTTGGGAAATGGACTTCGACACGATCGTGGACGACGTATTCGGTGCCAAGTGCATCATTTTTGCCCCTGCGTCTTGGTGTTGCCCTTTTCCTGCCAATGCGATGGACAATGTCAAACCACGTGCACCTTCACCTTTTAGGATACATGCAGGGTACTTCATCGTCAGTTTCGAACCGATGTTACCATCAATCCATTCCATCGTTGCATTCTCTTCACAGACTGCGCGTTTCGTAACAAGGTTGTAAACGTTGTTCGCCCAGTTCTGGATGGTCGTATAACGGCAATACGCGTCCTTTTTAATAATGATCTCAACGACCGCACTGTGGAGTGAATTCGTTGTGTAGACAGGTGCTGTACATCCTTCTACGTAGTGGACACTTGCCCCTTCATCGACAACGATCAACGTACGCTCGAATTGCCCCATGTTCTCCGAGTTGATCCGGAAATAGGCTTGCAACGGCGTGTCGACTTTGATGCCAGGTGGTACGTAGATGAAGGAACCACCCGACCATACAGCAGAGTTCAATGCCGCAAATTTATTGTCCGTGTTCGGGATGACCGTACCCCAATACTTTTTGAACAGTTCTTCGTTTTCCCGAAGGGCGGAATCCGTGTCCTTGAAGACGATTCCCATATCTTCGAGATCTTCTTTCATGTTATGGTAAACAACTTCCGATTCGTATTGAGCGGAAACACCTGCAAGGTATTTCTGTTCCGCTTCCGGAATACCGAGTTTATCAAACGTACGCTTGATTTCCTCTGGAACTTCATCCCATGAACGTTCCGTTGCTTCGGAAGGTTTTACATAGTACGTGATTTCATCGAAATTCAGTGACATCAAGTCGCCGCCCCACTGAGGCATCGGCTTGCTATAGAAGATCTCCAGTGATTTCAAGCGGTAGTCCAGCATCCACTGCGGCTCTTTTTTCATATTGGAGATTTCTTCAACAATTTCACGCGTCAATCCACGTTCCGAACGGAAAACAGATACGTCCTTATCAGCAAAACCATATTTGTAATCGCCGATTTCCGGCATTTTTTTAGCCATTTATACTTCCTCCGTCCCCTTAATTTTCGGAGTCGTTGCCGACACCTTTTTCCATGGCTTTCCAAGCGAGCGTCGCACATTTAATACGCGCCGGGAATTTAGCCACCCCGGACAATGCTTCGATATCGCCTAGATCGAGGGAGTCATCAAAATCCTTGCCTAACATCATATCAGAAAAAACGTGGGCGACTTTAACCGCTTCATCCACATGCTTCCCTTTGATCATCTGTGTCATCATGGATGCGGATGCCATGGAGATGGAGCAGCCTTCACCTTCGAACTTTGCATCTTGGACTATATCGTCTTCCACTTGAAGGGTCAAATGAATGACATCACCGCAAGTCGGGTTGTTCATATCGACTGTAACATTGCTATCGCCGATAACCCCTTTATTCCTTGGGTTTTTATAATGATCCATAATGACAGACCGATACAGTTGATCCAGCTTATTAGTAGACATCACTGAAATACTCCTTTGCCGCCTTCAGTCCGTTCACGAGGAAGTCCACATCCTCTACCGTGTTGTAGATGTAGAAGCTGGCTCGGGCTGTTGCCGATACGTCCAACCACTTCATCAGCGGTTGTGCACAATGATGGCCTGCCCTGACGGCGATGCCGTTCATATCGAGTACCGTTGCTACATCATGAGGATGAACTTCTTGGAGGTTGAACGTCACAATTCCAGCTCGTTTTTTAGGATCTTGTGGACCATAAATGGTTAAACCATCGATCTCTGACATGCGCTCCATGGCATATTCCGCCAGCTCGTGTTCATGCCGTTCAATATTGTCCAAGCCAATTTCCTCAAGGAAATCAATCGCTGCTCCTAGACCAATGGCACCCGCAATGATTGGAGTCCCACCTTCAAACTTCCACGGCAGTTCTTTCCACGTCGATTCATAAAGACCGACAAAATCAATCATCTCGCCGCCAAATTCAATTGGATCCATTTTTTCGAGCAGCTCTTTTTTCCCGTACAGAACACCGATTCCAGTCGGTCCACACATCTTGTGACCCGAAAAGGCCAAAAAGTCACAGTCCAGCTTTTGGACATCAAGCTTCAGATGGGGAGCCGCCTGGGCACCGTCCACTACCATGACGGCGCCATGGGCATGCGCAATTTCCGCAATTTCCTTGATTGGGTTCATTGTGCCAAGAACGTTTGAGACGTACATGACGGAAACGATTTTCGTACGGTCCGTAATGGCTTCCCGTACTTTATCCAATGACAACGTTCCATCTGCGTCCAAATCGATATATTTTAAAACAGCGCCTTTTTCCTTCGCTAATTGCTGCCAAGGGATGATGTTGGAATGGTGCTCCATATAAGTGATGACGATTTCATCGCCTTCCCCTACATTCATCCTCCCGTAGCTTTGTGCAACTGTGTTCAACGCTGTTGTTGCACCACGCATGAAAATGACTTCTTCCGTCGACTTGGCGTTAATGAATTTACGGACTTTTTCACGAGCCCCTTCATAACCTTCTGTCGCCCGGTTTCCAAGAGAGTGCACACCACGGTGCACGTTGGAATTATCGTATTTGTAATATTTGCTAATTGCTTCTATTACTTGCAATGGCTTTTGAGATGTAGCGGCACTATCCAAGTAAACGAGTTTGTGCCCATTAATTTCTTGATCAAGAATGGGGAAATGGTTGCGGATCTCTTTACTGAGCATTAGCGCACTTTCCTTTCAATAACCTCCGTCAATTGCTTCTTGACACTTTCGATCGGTAGTTTGCTGACGACCGGCGCCAAGAATCCATGAATTACGAGGCGTTCTGCTTCTTTCTGTGAAATACCACGGCTCATTAAGTAAAATAATTGCAGTGGATCGACACGACCGACGGAAGCCGCGTGACCTGCTGTCACATCATCTTCATCGATCAGCAAAATCGGGTTGGCATCTCCGCGGGCTTTCTCACTTAGCATCAAGATACGGGATTCTTGTACTGCGTTCGATCTTGTTGCGCCTTTGGCGATTCTTCCAATTCCATTGAAGATAGAAGAGGAAGCCTCTTTCATCACGCCGTGTTTTAGAATGAACGCATCCGTATCCAATCCCCAGTGTACGATTTCGGAAGTGAAATTCTGTCTCTGCTCGCCGCGGCCTACTACGACAGTTTTCATGTCGCTGGAAGATCCGTCGCCAATGAGATGGGTGATGTTTTCAGATATCGTATCGCCATCATTCATTAATCCGAGTGCCCATTCGATCCGACTCGTACGACCAGCCACTCCACGGCGGTTGACATAGGTCGTCATCCCTTTGGCCAGGACATCCACCGCTCCGTATATGACTTTGGCGTTGTCACCCGCAAACACTTCAGAGACGATATTGACGATTCCTTTGCCCTCTTCGACAGTCGACAGGTAGTTCTCGACGTATGTCACTGAACTATTTGCCTCCGCCACGACAAGAACGTGGTTAAATAAAGACACTTCCTCCTTGTCATGAAGGAATAGCACTTGCAATGGCTCTTCGACAACGACGTTTTTCGGAACGTATACGAAGACGCCGCCGTTTACCAATGCAGCATGAAGGGCAGTCAATTTATGCTCATCGACTTTGACGCCATCTGTCATATAATACTTTTTCACAAGCTCGCCATGTTCGCGGGAAGCTGTGAAAATATCCGTCAGGATGACGCCCTTTGCTTGCAGGTCTTCACTTAGAGAAACAAATGCCGGCGTATTATTATGTTGAATATAGATATTCTTCTGCTGTGCTTCATCGATCAAAGCCTTTGCTTCTTCCGGAAGATCAGCAAGTGTATGATAAACCTCGTCCTCGGCCGCATGGACCGGGAATTCAGTGAAATTCCATTTATCAATCTTTGTTTTGTCTGGTTTTGGCAATGGAAGCTGTTCCACTTTCGCCAATGCGTCCGCACGGAAATCCGCCATCCAATCAGCTTCATTCACCTTTGCGGAGTAGGAGCGGACATCTTGTTCGGTCAATGCCAACTTTGTTTCAACCGTCATTTTATCTCGTCTCCTCCCTTATGCTTCTTGCCCGACAGTTTCGTCTTCGATGCCAAGTTCTTCTTTGATCCAATCGTAACCTTGCTCTTCCAATTTTTTCGCCAATTCAGCTCCGCCCGATTTCACAACTTTCCCTTGCATCATAACGTGGACGTAATCCGGCGTAATGTAGTTCAGAAGGCGCTGATAGTGTGTGATCATCAAGCAACCAAACCCTTCGCCGCGCATTTCATTAATTCCATTGGAAACAATTTTCAATGCATCGATATCTAAACCAGAGTCGATTTCATCGAGAATGGCGAATTTTGGTTTCAACATCATTAACTGAAGAATTTCGTTCCGTTTTTTCTCCCCGCCCGAGAATCCTTCATTCAAATAACGAGTCGCCATATCTTCGTCCATTTCAAGCAGTTCCATCTTGCTATCCAATTCACGGATGAATTTCATGAGGGAAATTTCATCGCCTTCTTCACGCTTAGCATTGATGGCTGAACGTAGGAAATCAGCATTCGTTACTCCTGTAATTTCACTTGGGTATTGCATTGCAAGGAAAAGACCTGCATTTGCGCGCTCGTCCACTTCCATCTCCAATACGTCTTCGCCGTCCAGTGTCACGGATCCGGAAGTCACTTCATATTTCGGATGACCCATGATTGCTTGGGCCAATGTAGATTTCCCTGTACCGTTCGGACCCATGATTGCATGGATCTCATTTGTATTGATCGTCAAGTTGACGCCTTTCAAGATTTCCTTGCCTTCAATTTCGACATGAAGGTCTTTGATTTCCAAAGTTGCCATTCCAATACCTCCAATATGATGAACGAATACTCATTCCAAATTAGTATCATTCTAATCTTACCGTATAAACCACTCCCATGCAAATCATTGAGAATTACATCATTTTGACGGCATCTTTATTTTAAGCCATTCGCAACGGGGAGTTAATCCTATTCTTCTATTTTCAATTATACTAGTCTTATTGAGAATAAACCTCAGTGAAAAAAGCCGACGGATACTGCGTCGGCTTAGTTTTATGCACCTTATCGGGCTTCCAAGTTCTTCGGTTCTTCGACAGATCCGTCAACTGCTGGCGTGAATTTGTCGACAATAATGGCCAAAGCCCCATCTCCCGTCACATTGGCAGCTGTGCCAAAGCTATCTTGTGCCATATAGAGGGCAATCATCAGAGCAACCATTGATTCGTCAAATTGCAGCATCGAACTCAGCAAGCCGACAGCAGCCATTACCGCACCGCCAGGAACTCCAGGGGCCGCAATCATCGTTACACCAAGCATTAAGATGAATGGCAAGTAGGAAGCAAATTCCACAGGCAAGTTATTCATTAGCAGGACACCGATCGAACAGGATACTAAAGTGATCGTACTTCCGGACAAATGGATGGTCGCAAATAACGGGATTGTAAAGTCCGTGACACGTTCCGAAGCACCTGTTTGGCGTGCTTGCCGCAGCGTAACAGGAATGGAAGCTGCCGAAGATTGCGTGCCGATCGCCGTCAAATAAGCCGGAACCATCGTTTTCATTAAGACGAATGGATTGCGTCTTGCAAGTGAGCCCGCAACCGAATATTGGATTGTCAACATGGTTAGATGGAGCACAATGATCATGGCGAAAACAAAGGCGAAAACAGATAGTACCTTCGCCACTTCACCAGTGTAAGTCATGTTGAGGAAAATACCGAAAATATGCACAGGCAATAAAGGGATGATAACATTCGAAATTACCTTTTCAATTAATACATTGAGTTCTTCAAACACAGCGAGCAAGGATACGCTTTTGATGGAGGCCATACCGATTCCAAATAAGAAAGCTACGATCAAAGCCGCCATAACTCCCATGATTGGCTCCATTTCCAGTTCAAAAAACGAAGTGGCAGCAGCCTTCCCTGCATTTTCAACAACTGAATCGCCCGGTTTATGAATCACATTCGGCAACAGGGTCGTTGCCACAAAATAAGCCAGAACCCCTGCAAAAATAGTGGAGAGATAAGCAAAAACCGTAGCAAGACCGAGCAGTTTCCCGGACCCCGTCCCAAGCTTTGCAATCCCCGGCGCGATGAAAGCGATAATGATCAGGGGCACGATAAAATTAAGAAACCCACCGAATAGCATATTGAACGTAGCAAAAAGACGGGTGAAATTCGTAGCGAGCCCCTCATGTATGTTCGGAAGGAGGATTCCCATTCCCACGGCCAATCCGATAGCAATCAGGATTCTCCCGATCAGACCAATTTTCCACTTCACTATATGTCCTCCTCAAATGAACAGATGTATTATTTTATAAGCAAAATCACCTTATCATATCTTTATGGGCTTGGGAATAGTGTGAAAAACATTTGTATTTTTCAATCTTTATCATCATAGAACCTGCATGGGAAAGGGTGGTTTAACCAATATAAAAAGCTGCCTCGACACCGGAAAACCGGATCGAGACAGCCAAGATAATTATTGTTCCACTGGAACGACTGAGCCGCCCCACTCTTCCAGGATGAAATCTTGAATTTCTTTCGACTTCAACACTTCAACCAACGCTTTGATCGAATCTTTGTTTTCATCGCCTTCACGGACAGTGATGATATTAACATAAGGCGAGTCTGTTTCTTCAAGTGCAATTGCGTCTTCCAACGGATTTAAACCTGCGTCAATGGCATAGTTTGAGTTGATGAGAAGTGCATCGCCTTCCCCATTATTGTACAGTTGGGGCATCAATGCAGGCTCATAGTTCGGATCGAATTGAAGATTTTTTGGATTCTCCACAATATCTTCCAACTCCGCTTTCACTTTCTCCACGCCGTCTTTCAGTTTGATAAGCCCATTCTCTTCCAGCATGGCAAGCACGCGACCATGGTCAGAGACCGAATTACTGATTAAGATAGTTGCACCTTCCGGTAATTCCTCAAGAGTTTTGTATTTTTGGGAATACACGCCGATCGGTTCGATGTGGATAGCCCCTGCATTGACAAAATCATAGCCAAAATCTGCAATTTGACCTTCCAGATACGGGATATGTTGGAAGTAGTTCGCATCCAAAGTTTTTGATTCTAAATCTTTGTTCGGCAATACATAGTCTTGATAGGTTTCAATTTCCAGTTCAAAACCTTTTTCCTCCAATAATGGCTTAGCTTCTTCTAGAATAACCGCATGTGGTGTATTGGAAGCTCCAACAACAATTTTAGTCAATTCTTCTTGTTTGTTTTCTTCCCCTTTATTTGCTCCGTCAGTTGTACTTTGACCGCTAGTTCCTGTATCTTTCGTTCCGCAAGCGGCAAGGGACAGGACAAGTATCGCAAATAGGATTCCAGCTAAAAGCTTCTTCATCTAGTTCATTCTCCTTTATTGTTTGGTTTTTATAGTAAACAGGGAACCCGTAACCTACTGTCGACACGTTGCCCGACTTTTCATAAGTATGTACAAGGTTTCCTGTTATTCCCTGAAGTATTACCGTTTGTCCAACTGCTTGACAATCATGTCTCCAATCATTTGGATAATGAAAACAATGATTAAGATTAAAATGGTCGCCATTAATGTAACGTCATCTCGACCACGTTGGAAACCATCCAGATAGGCAAGATTTCCAAGACCTCCCGCCCCGATGATTCCCGCCATGGCGGTATATCCGACAAGCGCAATAGCAGTCACCGTGATGCCTGAGATGAGCGCTGGCATGGATTCCGGAAGTAACACTTTAAAAATGATCGTCCGCGTTTTTGCGCCCATCGACTTGGCAGCTTCAATAACGCCTTTATCGATTTCCTGCAAAGCTATCAACACCATTCTGCCATAAAACGGCGCGGCCCCGATGATCAGGGCTGGCAACGCTGCATTCGGTCCACGCATCGTGCCAACGAGGAATGTTGTAAATGGTATTAACAATATGATCAGGATGATAAAAGGAATCGAGCGGAATATATTGACGACCGCGCCTGTTACGACGTTGACGAATCTATTTTTCCATAGCTGCCCGGGACTTGATAAAAACAGCAGCACGCCGAGCGCAATCCCTAGTACGAATGTGAAAAACGTTGAAATGGCCGACATATACAATGTCTCATAGGTCGCTTCCCACATTTTGTCCCATTTCACATTTGGAAACCATTCCTCAATCATTGCCGATCACCTCCGTCTGGACACCTTGCTCATGAAGATAGTGAATCGCTTCGGCAATCAATGTCTTCTCACCAACGAACTGAAGGATCAACGTTCCATAAGCCCCGCCCCGCGTCGTCGAAATATTGCCTTGCACAATATTAACATCGATTGTAAATTTCCGGATGAGACTGGCGAGGACCGGTTGTTCTGTTTGCTCTCCAACGAAAACAAGTTTGATCAATTCACCGGTTGGTATTTCTTCCTTCATATGGCTTAACGCCTGCTTCGTTTCAGCTGGCTCCGTCAACTGGGAGACGAAGCGCTTGGTAATCTCGGCTTGTGGTGACTGGAAAACATCGAGGACATTGCCCATTTCAACAACTTTCCCGGACTCCATGACAGCCACCCGATGGCAAATTTTCCGAATGACGTGCATTTCATGTGTTATCAGGACAATCGTCAGCCCCAGCCGCTCATTGATGCTCGTCAACAGATCCAATATGGAATCCGTCGTCTCTGGATCGAGAGCGGATGTCGCTTCATCACATAGAAGGACCTCGGGATCATTGGCCAGTGCACGGGCTATGCCGACACGCTGTTTTTGACCACCCGATAATTCGGAGGGATAGGCATTTTCCCGGCCGGCCAATCCTACCAAGTCTATCAATTCATTTACTTTCCGTTCGCGGTCCGCTTTTCGGACCCCTGCGATTTCAAGCGGAAACGCAATATTTTCTTTAACCGTGCGAGACCAAAGCAAATTGAAATGCTGGAAGATCATACTGACCTTTTGCCGTGCCTCCCGCAACTCTCTGCCTTTGATTGCCGACATTTCCCGGCCGCCGATGAAGACATTTCCACTGGTCGGCATCTCCAGGCCATTCAACAGACGGATTAATGTACTTTTCCCCGCGCCACTATATCCGATGATGCCGAAAATTTCCCCATCCGCAATTTCAAGCGACACAGAATCCACTGCCCGAATACGGGTTGAACTCGTGCCGAACTCTTTATTGACATCTGATAACCGAATCATCTTCTCACCTCTACAAAAATCAATTACGCCTCGGCGTAATTGTGAATCGAACAGCGAAGGGTTCGATTTGCCGTATTTCTGCGTTCTTTGCAGAAATCAAGGCACTTTCAGGCGTCGTGGAAAAAGACTATTTCCATCTGAACTCCCTCAAAATCGGACACCCGCTGAATAAAAATAAAAAACCTTCCCGCAGACGGCAGAAAGGCTTGACGTTTTCATTAGGAATGAATGTCCATCCGATCTCTCATCTTTCAAAGCGTCCGCTTTGCGTGATTTGGCACCATTTCACTTGCGTGACGGTTGCCGGGTTTCATCGGGCACTATCCCTCCACCACTCTTAATAAGAGTAAACTATTCAAATGACAAAACAAAATTTATCATATGAAGGCTCCTGATGTCAACCGATTTTCTCAAGAAGATACGGAACCGAATGGAAAGCATAAATCTTATGTTCGATTCGGCCATCTTTCTGAATTAAAAGACAAGGAACACTTTCGATTTCATAATCCACAGCCAAAGACTGCTCGTAATTCAGATCTGCTTTACCTATTGGTAAAGCCGGCTTCATAGCTGCGACGACCTCCATCATTTTGCTGGCGACGGCACATGTTCCACACATCGGCGTATATAAATAATAGACAGCCGTTTGAGACTTATCTATATGGCTTTCCCATTTTTCTCGAGTCCAAATTTCCAATTATTTCTCATCCTTCAAAATAAAAATTCCGAGCGGATTTTAAAGTCTGCGCCAAGTAAAATCGTGGCTAATGTTTTATAAGGGGTTTTTTCCACTTCCTTGTATATCTTATCGGTATATAAATGGAAGAATTCAGGAAATTCTCTTTTGAATAACGTGCGGATTTTCTCGCCCGATTCGTCCGCATCAACAAATACGAAGACTTCATGCTCTTCGTAAGGCTCTAACAACTCCTCCAGTCGATACGTGCTGACCGTGCCGTTTGTACATATGATATGGACTGGTTCTGCCAAGACTTTCAAAAGACGTTTTCGATCCGATCCGCCCTCGACAATGATGATTTTCATCTCTTCCATAGCACACATTCCCCCTGCCGGATTCATACTATTTCCGTCAACGTAGATGCTTACAATGAAGTTAGTTTTGGCGTATTGGCACTCACTTATCCACTTGCAGAAGTTGAAAATCCTTATTTTCGTTCACCATGACCGACTTTTAATTGAATATAAAGTCAAAGACGCCGACACGAGGGCGGCGTCATGTTGCAATTATTCACCAATCGTCATTTCATCGTATGCTTCAGCAGTCATCAACGCATCCAATTCGGATTGGTCCGAAGCTTCCACCACGATCATCCATGCGCCTTCATATGGCGATTCGTTCACCAATTCAGGGCTGTCTTCCAATTCTTCGTTCACTTCCACAACTGTACCGCTAATTGGCGCATAAAGCTCTGAAACCGTTTTAACGGATTCGACGCTACCGAATGGCTCGTCCGCTTTCACTTCATCCCCAACAGATGGAAGCTCAACGAAAACGATATCGCCCAGTTCAGCTTGTGCAAAATGTGTGATCCCAATGCGGTATTTTCCGCCTTCTTCTTTTACCCACTCATGCTCTTCCGAATAACGCAAATCCTTTGGTGTGCTCATTCCTTACCCCTCCAAATTAGATTCATTCCATTTAATTTTGACACACTCGTTGTATAAAGACAAGGAATGACATTACGTTGCCCAGACATTGTGAAACTCTTCGTCTTTGAAGCCGACCGTGGCTTTACCGTCCCCGAAGACAATCGGTCGTTTGATCAACATACCGTCGGAAGCGAGCAAGGCAATTTTCTCATCTTCGGTCATCGTCGGCAACTTCTCTTTCAAGTTCAATTCACGATATTTCTTACCGCTCGTATTGAAAAACTTCTTTAATTCCAGATCGGATGCTTCGATAATTTCCCGCAATTCTTGCTCTGACGGCGGGTTCTCTGCAATATTCACCTCAATAAACTCTGTTCCATTCTCTTCGAGCCACTTTTTTGCTTTGCGGCAAGTTCCACATTTCGGGTAGCCGTAATATGTAAGTCCCATGGCTTTGCACCTCCATTTTCTCCAGTATACCAAAAAGCGCCCGGAACCTGAAAGTCGGTGGGTCCCAAGCGCTTGATGGATCATGAAGCAAATGAAGATTTGTCGGCTTATACGATATATTTTTCCGCTTCGATCAGCTTCTCTGCGGCTGTCCGTTTTTTCGCAATGATATTATAAGGATTCGAGCGAGTCAATTTTCGCAGTGCAGACAGCATCATGCGCTGGTTATCGCCTTCGACGGATGCCAAAAGAGTTTCTCTGGCGTCCTTCTCGATTGCTTCAAAGGCTTCTTGGCAGAAGATTTGCGTATAAAGGATCTTTTGTTGTTCGTTTTCCTCGCCATTTTTGGCAATTGCTTTTTCCGTCCGGAGAAGTGCGGATTCCATAGCGAATAGATTATTCGCAATATCCGCGATATTCACAAGCACTTCTTGTTCTGCATCAAGTTTCGTTCCAAAGCGTTGGGCTGCCATACCCGCTGCCAATAGTCCGATTTTCTTGGCGTTTTTCACAAGCACTTTCTCTTGGGCCAGCGCTTCCTCCCCGATTTCTTCAGGCATCATCATGAGCAGCTCTTCTTGTAAACTTTGTGCTTTTTGCAATAAAGGCAATTCGCCTTTCATCGCCTTCTTCAAGAATGTGCCTGGTACGATCATACGGTTAATTTCATTCGTCCCTTCAAAAATCCGGTTGATGCGGGAATCCCGGTAAATGCGTTCCACTTCATACTCCTGCATGAATCCGTAGCCCCCGTGTAGCTGGACCGCTTCATCAACGATATAGTCGAGCACTTCGGAACCGACCACTTTGTTGATGGAACATTCGATTGCATATTCCGCGATGGAAGCAGCTACCGCTTTTCCGTCTTTCTGCTGTTCCGGTGTCATTTGGCTATTGCGTTCTTCGAAATAGCCGACTGTGCGGTAGATCAAGCTTTCCGTCGCATAGAGCTTGGATGCCATCGTCGCCAGTTTCTCTTTCGTCAAGTTGAACTGGGAAATCGGTGTGTTGAACTGCTTCCGTTGGTTCGTATACGTGATGGCAAGTTCCAATGCACGTTTCGAACCGCCGACTGTGCCGACTCCCAATTTATAACGCCCGATATTCAGGATATTGAACGCGATAACGTGCCCTTTTCCGATTTCGCCGAGCAAATTTTCAACCGGCACTTCGGCATCTTCCAAAATGAGCGTCCGTGTCGAAGATGATTTAATCCCCATTTTCTTCTCTTCCGCACCGACAGAAACGCCCGGGAATTCCCTCTCTACAATGAATGCGGAGAACTTATCTCCATCAATCTTTGCATAAACGACGAATACGTCCGCGAATCCGGCATTCGTAATCCATTGCTTTTCACCGTTTAGAATGTAATGCGTTCCCGCTTCGTTCAATTTCGCTGTAGTTTTGGCACCTAGTGCGTCCGATCCGGAGCCTGGCTCAGTCAGTGCATATGCCGATATCTTGGCTCCCGTCACCGAGTTCGGCAAGTATTTTTTCTTCTGTTCCTCATTACCAAAAAGGACGATCGGCAATGTCCCGATTCCGACGTGTGCTCCATGTGTGATAGAGAAACCGCCTGCGACGGATATTTTTTCCGAAATCAATGCGGAAGAGATTTTATCCAGCCCAAGTCCGTCGTATTCTTCGGGAACATCCGCTCCAAGCAACCCGAGGTCCCCCGCGGAACGGAGCAGACGCACGGAATGTTCAAATTCGTGGTTTTCCAATTTTTCCACCACAGGAAGCACTTCATTTTTTACATAGTCTTCCGTCGTCTTCGCGATCATCTTCTGTTCATCTGTAAAGTCTTCTGGTGTGAATATGCGTTCCGCATCGATATCCTCAATTAAAAAGGCGCCGCCTTTGATCAAATCATTCGCTGTCATTTCAGTCATTTTTGTTTCCTCCTTATATCAAATAATTTTTATAGCATTTCAAAAACGCCTGCTGCTCCCATGCCGCCACCGATACACATCGTGACGACGCCGAATTGTTTGCCTTGCCGTTTCAATTCATCCAGCAAGCGGACTGTCAAAATGGAACCGGATGCACCGAGTGGATGCCCGAGGGCAATAGCCCCGCCGTTGACATTGACTTTATCCATATCAAGACCCAAATGGCGGATGACTTGCAATGATTGGGATGCGAACGCTTCGTTCAATTCCCAGAGATCGATATCTTCCTGTTGCAAACCCGCAATCTTTAATGCTTTCGGAACCGCTACGATCGGACCTATCCCCATAATCTCCGGTGGGACGCCGCCCACTGCGAAGGAACGGAATTTAGCGATCGGTTTCAAGCCTTGCTCTTCCGCCACTTCCCGGTCCATCACGAGGACGGCGCCTGCACCATCCGAAGTTTGCGAGGCGTTACCGGCAGTGACTGAACCCTTGACAGAAAAGACCGGGCGCAGTTTTGCCAATGTCTCCATACTCGTGCCAGGGCGAACCCCTTCATCCATCTTGAACGTGAATGTCTCTTCGTTGTATTTTCCGTCATCGGAGACCGTGCGCTTCGTCACTTCGACCGGCACGATCCCATCGTCGAATTTTCCGGCTGCAATTGCTGCGGCCGCTCGCTCGTGGGAACGGACGGCAAACGCATCTTGGTCTTCCCGGCTGACGCCATACTTCACTGCCACTTGCTCTGCGGTGTGACCCATCCCCATATAATACTCAGGGGCCGTTTCCACCAATTGGGCATTCGGGCGCAGCGTGTTGCCGACCATCGGCACCAAGCTCATCGATTCCGCTCCGCCGGCAATGATAGCCTGGGAGGAACCTATCATGATACGCTCCGCTGCATAGGCGATCGTCTGTAAACCCGAAGAACAGAACCGGTTCACCGTAATGGCAGGGGTGGAATCCGGCAGTCCGGCCAATGCCCCAATAAGCCGCGCCATGTTCAAACCCTGTTCCGCTTCGGGCAATGCACAGCCGATGATGAGGTCATCGATCGGCCCATCATAGCCGCCTGCCCGTTTCAATGTTTCTTTTACTGCTATAGCCCCTAAATCATCCGGGCGGACGGTTGCCAGTGATCCTTTACCGGATCGGCCGACCGGCGTCCGTGCTCCCGCTACAATAACTGCTTCACGCATCGAAACTCCTCCTCTATTGCATTAGTTACGCAGTGGTTTTCCTTTAACGAGCATATGCTGCATCCGTTGTTGCGACTTCGGTTCCGCCACCAAGCTAAGGAATGCTTCCCGTTCCAGATCCAACATGTATTGTTCATCGACCAGTGTCCCGTAAGGCAGTTTGCCTCCCGCCAATACGAACGCCAGCTTTTTGGCAATCTTCAAATCATGGTCGCTGATGAAACCGGAAAGCTTCATCTGTTCTGCACCTAGTAGCAGCGTTGCATAGCCTGACGCCCCAGTGACCGGGATCTTTTCGCGCTTAGGCGGTTGATAGCCGTTTTCATACAAGGCAATAGCGGCCTGTTTGGCATCATAGATGAGATGATCCGGATTGGCGCTGACACCGTCTGCAAAATCCAGGAAGTTATTCTCTCTCGCTTCTTCGCCCGATGTCGAAACCTTTGCCATTGCAATCGATTCAAACACTTTATTCACAACGTTTTGATAATCGACCGTGACGCCCTTCGGCAGACCTTTCAAGTGCTTCGCGTATAAGTTGACGTTTCCGCCACCGCCCGGGATCAGGCCGACTCCCACTTCGACGAGCCCCATATACGTCTCCATTGATGCTTGAATATGGGCTGCCGGCAGACAAACTTCCGCTCCTCCTCCAAGCGTCATTTGGAAAGGCGCCGCTACTACAGGTTTCGTAGAATACTTGATTTTCGTCATGGCATTCTGGAATGTGCGAACAACAAAATCGAGTTCGAAAATATTGTCATCTTGCGCTTCCATTAGAATCAGGCCAAGATTCGCTCCGACGCAGAAGTTTTTCCCTTGGTTGCCGATGACAAGCCCTTTATAATTCTTTTCCACTTCATCAATTGCATAATTGATCATTTGCAAAATATCCAGACCTATCGCATTGGACTGCGAGTGAAACTCTAGCAAGGCAATGCCATCGCCGAGGTCGATCAAACTGGCCCCCGAGTTTTTCTTAATAACCCCATGCTTTTTCTTATACCGTTTCAAATCAATCACTTTTTCATTGACCGGGACAGGTTGAAATCCCGTGCCATCGAAATAGTATAAGTCGTTGTCTTCTTCTCTATAGAAAGATTGATAACCCTGATCAAGCAAACTTTGAACAAAGGCCGGAATCTCATGCCCTTCCTCTTTCATCTTCGCAACAGATTGCTCTACACCGATCGCATCCCATACTTCGAAAGGACCTTGTTCCCAGCCGAAGCCCCATTTCATCGCATTGTCGATTGCCACGATGTCATCCGCAATCTCCCCGTTGAGCTGTGCGGAGTAGCGCAGTGTCGGAGCAAGGATATTCCAAAGGATTTCTCCCGTCCGGTCATTCGCATACACAAGGGACTTCACTTTATTCGCAAGCCCTTTTTGTTGTTTTGCCATTTCAATTGAAGGCGTTTTCAACTTCTTGGTAGGACCGTATTCCAGCGTGGCCGGATCAATCTCCAAAATGTCCTTACCTTTCTTCCAATAGAATCCTTGCTTCGACTTGGCCCCAAGCCAGCCGTTTTCAATCATATTCCGCATAAATGAAGGGACCTCGAATACCTTCTGCTCTTCGCCTTCCGTCTGGTCGTACACGTTTTTAGCAACGTGCATGAATGTATCCAACCCAACCACGTCCAGTGTCCGGAATGTCGCCGATTTCGGACGTCCGATCAAAGTCCCGGTCACCGAATCGACTTCCCCGACCGAATAGCCGCGGTTTTCCATTTCTTGCAACGTGATCAAAAGACCGTACGTCCCGATCCGGTTTGCAATGAAATTCGGTGTATCTTTCGCAATGACAACTCCCTTGCCGAGTCGGTCTTCCCCGAACTTCGTCATGAAGTCCACCACTTCCGAATCTGTCGAGCTAGCTGGAATAATCTCAAGCAACTTCAAATAGCGTGGAGGATTGAAGAAGTGCGTACCGAGGAAATGTTTACGGAAATCTTCCGAACGCCCCTCCGCCATCGCTTCGATGCTGATACCGGACGTATTGGAACTGATAATCGTACCCGGCTTCCGGACCGCTTCAAGTTTTTCATATAATCCTCTTTTCACATCAAGGTTCTCCACAACGACCTCAATGATCCAGTCAACTTCCTTCAGTTTCTCTAGGTCATCTTCCAAATTTCCTACTGCAATAAGGGAAAGGTTCTTCTTCGTAGTCAATGGTGCCGGTTTTTGTTTCAATAAATTCTGTTTTGCAGTCGCCGCGATTTTATTCCGTACTTGAGGATGATCGAGTGTCAGACCTTTCGCTTCCTCTTCAGCTGTCAATTGTCTCGGGACAATATCTAGAAGCAGGACCGGAATCCCGATGTTCGCAAGATGGGCTGCAATGCCTGAACCCATAACGCCAGAGCCCAATACGGCCGCTTTTTTAATTTGATAAGTCACGTGCGATGCCTCCTATTCTCTCGTTTGAATGAACACTCATTCATTTAATGGGTAAAAAAAATAGAAACAACCTCTATGTCCATATTGTAAATCACTTTCTTCATTTTCGCAATATTAAATCTGAAAAATGTTTTTTTACAATAATTCACGTGCCTGTGCACCAAACAATCATGTTTGTTTAAACAGTCACGAAAGTCAAAACAAACGAGAATATTGTAATTAACACGTTTGTTTCATGCACAGGCACGAAGCATTTAGATACCCCCTTCCCATAAAAAATTGTACACTACATATAGAAAGGGAGGGCTTACTGATGAAACCAATTACAACAGAGGAACAATTCAATGAAGTGATTCATGGTGAAGGAAAAGCGCTAATAAAATTCCAAGCAGGCTGGTGTCCGGACTGCACACGGATGGACATGTTCATCGACCCGATCGTTGAAAAATATGATATGTATACATGGTATGAAGTGGACCGCGATGTGTTGCCTGAAATCGCTGAAAAATATGATGTTATGGGTATTCCGAGCTTGCTTATCTTCAACAAAGGAGAAAAAGAAGCACATCTTCATAGTGCGAATGCCAAATCACCACAACAAGTGACCGATTTTCTAGAATCCGTATCGAAGTGATTACACGGCCGTTAGCATCTGCTGGCGGCTTTCTTAATTGTTTTATTTAAAATGAAAGCCTTAGTTTTTGCTCCTATTTTTCCTAGATGAAGTATAATGAAGAAAATGTGATCGAGGTGCAAAAATGGATTACGAAAAAGAGATACAACGATTAAAGGAAATCATCAAATCGTATGAAAAGTTGATCGCAGAAACGACCGTCCCGATCATCCCTTCGATTGTGGATAACACGTTATTGATCCCGGTCGTGGGCCATCTGGTACAAGAACGTTTCCACTTGATTCAGACCCATATTTTGAATTACATAGGAAAGCATCGCGGATTCGATCGCGCTGTCTTTGATTTTTCCGCAGTAAACCGGGAAGAAGTCGCTAGCTTAGACTATCATGTACTCGCTGTGGAAATCGGTCAACTCAATGCCTCCCTGAAATTGATGGGTGTGCGCCCCATCTATGTCGGCTTCAACCCACAGTTGGTACGGGAAATTGTGTCGGCGGGCGTCCATGTTGACATCGAGACGTTTGTTAATTTTAAAACTGCCCTCGCCGAATTGTTGAGGGATGGGGAAGGGCTCCATTCTCTCTAATGGCTTGTGGAAAGACCGATAGGAGGAGGTCCTGGAATGAAGAGGATCTTGAATATCCAAGGAAAATCCCAATATGACGAAGACATTAAGGACAAGTTCCGTCCATCCGCCTGCGGTCCTGTTACCGCCTATGTTCTATTGCGGCATCTCTTGCCTCAGTCCCTCTATCAAGTGAACGAGTTGTATCGATTGCTCGGCTCGACCAGAATCGGTTTGTTCAAATGGCGGTTTCTCCGTAACCTACGAAAGCTTCTCGGACCTGGGTGGCATGTGGTAGAATGCGGAATTGCAGAAGTCCAACAACAAATTCACGCAGGCCGGCCGGTTGCCGCGAAGTTCGATAAATGGTTCTCCCGAAAATGGAGGGGTCAGTATACATTCAACTATCACTGGGTGCCCGTCATCGGGTATGAAAAAACAGAAGACGATATTCTCCTAATTATTCACGATAACGGTAGCCGCCGATATGGAAGCCGGATACGCCAAGTGTCGTATCAGAAAAACCAGGAAATTTTATCGTTCATTAAAATGGAGCCTAAGGCATGAAAAGATTCCCCCAAATCGCGAGGGAATCTTTTTATCGTCCAATATGATCCAAAGCCTGTTTCAGCGTAGAAAAGCTTCGGATTCTTCCAAACGACAAGCCTAGATTGACCATTGTCTGGGCAATGGCAGGAGAGATCCCGCTGACAATCGGATTGATACCCAACAAGCATAAAGCGTCGAATAAATTGAAAAGCTGCTGTGCCACAAAAGTATCTGTATTCTGCAACCCCGATAAATCGATAATCAAATATTCCAGTTGAAGTTTTGATGCGTTATGCAAAACCCGTTCATGCAGGATGAGGGCCCGGTCATGATCCACTGTCCCTATCAATGGCAGAATTGCCGTTCCTTCATTAATGGAAACTAAGGGAACCGACAACTCCGTTATGAGAGTTTGCGATAGCTTCAACACTTCTTTTTCATAGCGCACGAAGGGGACGCTAAAGAAGTACGTTACATCATTGACCGTGCTATCGAGCAGGCTAATGACATCATACATTTCTGCAGCACTGAGATCCGCGGCAAGCGCCTCATGCTTCAATACGGTGCCGATAATGTTGCGATAATTAGGAACTTCCCGCAGCATCATATCCAGTGAAATCGTTTGGTATTTAGCAAACTCGGCCCCTGCTTGCTCTCCCCATTTTTTCAACTTGTCAATCCGCTCGCTCTCTTCCATGACCAGCGACTCGGCGTAGAGCTCCACTAGACTGATGCGGAAAGGATACAGCTCCTTTTCCAGCAACTGCATGGAAGGATATCGTTTATTTTGACTCTCTGTAATGACGTAGGCCAATTGGGGAGCCTGTTCAATGAGCTTGTGGCTGAACTTCTCCAAAAATTCTTTCATCTTCTATCCTCCTTCACCTCGCGGAAAAGAGTGCATCCGCTTGTCTGACGACCAAGGAATAGCCCTCTTGTTCAATCCGTTCCCTTAACCTATCGTCATAAACAGGTATTTGCAAATCTTCAATCGGATCATTGATTTCCAATTCACAATTGATTTCCGCCAATTTTCTTGATAAATGAAGCATCTCCAGGTCCGTTTCAATTTTCTTGCGCATGGCTGGTGTTAATTCATGGAGTGCCTGTAACACGCCATCCACCGATTGATAGTCCCGTATCAACTTTAGTGCGGTCTTCGGCCCGATCCCTTTTACTCCCGGATAGCCATCGCTCGCATCCCCGGTAAACGCTTTTTTATCAATAAACTGCTTAGGCTGAATACCATACTCTTCTTCAAATCGTTCTCCTGTAAAAACATCATAGACATTGTACCCTTTTTTCGTAAACGCAATCTGTACATTCGGACGCAATAGTTGGAGAAGATCTTTATCCCCCGACACGATAGTAATGTCTGCTTTGTCACTCCACGTATGCACGAATGAACCGATCAGATCATCCGCCTCCATGTGGGGAACTCCGTAACTTTTCCACCCGACCAGTTCGGTGAAGTTCCGGGCCATATCAAATTGTGGAAGTAGTTCAGGCGCCGGGGCTGGACGATTCGCTTTATATCCTTCAAACAGATCGTTGCGGAACGTATGCGCTCCCATATCCCAGCAAATCGCCATATGTGTCGGCTGAAATAGCGACACGGCCGTCATCGTATGTCTCGCAAACCCTTGGATGCCATTCGTTGGAATGCCCGCTGCATTCGGAAAAAATTGCCCCATCGGCGCGGTCGCAAAAAAAGAACGGAACAGAAGTGCCATTCCGTCAACTAGTAAAATATGTGGTTTTTCTTCGGTTGTAGCCATTTTCATTCTCCCCCAAAAATCTATTTCTTTCTTTACATTCTAACGCTATCTGGCCTTCGAGTGTTGGATTGCGCCTGCTTTTTTGTGTTTTTTTGTTTGTATGCTTTAATTGGCGGTTAGTTGCACACAAGAGGACTTTCCTTGCACATGGCCCGTTGCTTGCAATCCGGCGGCGATTGATGGCACTCCGACTGCAGTTGCTTGCACTTGGGCACCGGTTCCTTGCACTCGCGAGGGCTTTGTTTGCGCAAGATAGATAGTTGCACTCGAACGGGCCGCTTGGCTACACTTTAGCTTAAACACCTTGATACTCCTGATAACTTATTGCCACTCATCGCAGTTTCAAGTTCACATCGCCTGAAATATAAGAAGGGTATCCTTGAATCGTAAAGGTGAGCGGGTTCGCAAATGGCTTATTGGGCAGTCCCATCCGTAACGGTATGCCAGCCTCCCCTACTCCCGTCCACCATTCCAATGTGTACTCCTTCCCGTCTGCATCTATGAAATCAATGCTGAGCGGCGTATGAATAAAACCTTTCTCGCCCCGGAAATCGAATTGCATCGTCCCATTTTCGATACGAAGATTGCTGAAGCGCGCATCTTTCGGCTGACGCAACAATTGTTGGCGCTCCGTATCGATCACTACGGTTGTCTCCTCTTTCTCCATCGCCATCAACCGCCCGAACTGAAGATATAAATGATCTGCTTCCTCAAAATAGTTGCTCTGCAAATAAAATGTATGGCGATTCGGTTCTTCTTGCGTTCCACTGGCCGTCACGCCGTTTTGAATAGAACTCCAGACACGGCCTTTCTCATCCACGATGCGCAAATCCTCGAAACCGAAAATCTCCATCGTGTTCGCTGGGTCCAACTCCACTTCAATCGCAGTTCTGACAGGGCTGATGACCACGTTCCGGATGGTGATCGACTGACCTGCCACCATGACCGTTTCATTCACTGCATATTTTCTGTCCTCCACGTCCGACTCTATCGTGAACGGCAGCTTAAGACTAAGTTCCTCCCCATAGCCGTCCATCACTTTTATTTCCAGAACGACATCTTTTGTAGGCAGCGGACCTTGGAATGAGATTTCAAGGGCATTCATAGATACGCTTTTATCATATTGATCATCGTAGTTATGCGACATGCTTCCCCAGTCCAAGTCTTCTCCATTTGCTCCTGTCAGTTCAAATTTCTCTATGAATCCCCGAGCCCCTTCCAGTTCTAATGTATAAAACACGACTAGATTCGTTTGGTCGGCAATGATGCCTTCCACAGTGGCCCGGACCCCCGCCGCTTCATCCGTGACACCGACAACTTGGTAATGCTCATGGCGGATGGCGGATTGCAGCCCTTCATTATCCGCGATGAGGGCGACAATTTTGTCCATACCGGGCAAAGACGCCACTGCATTGGCGAAAGCCGGGGATACCCGGATTGATGTCACGAATGCCACAACCATAACAGCCGCGACGATTGCGGACCAGAACCCCTTTTTTCCAGTCAGGCGTTTTTTCCGCTTCTTCCGTTTCGCCCGTTCAAATCCCATCCGGATAGCCGCCTGCAAACGATCCTCCGGGATACGTTGTTCCATGATTTCCTCTTTCCATTTTTCCAACTTCTCTTCCTCAACGGACATGTCGCCTCTCCCCTTTCCCTTCCATAAATGAACGCAATTGTCTAAGCGCTTTGTACAACCTTGTTTTGACTGTCCCTTCCGGCGTCGATGACATTTCTGCAATATCTTTGATTTTGATGTCATGTATGTACTTCAAATGGACAAGGTCCCGTTCTTCTTCTGTCAACTGCGCAAGTGCCTCCTCCACCTCCAAATACGTGTAATCTTCACTGATCCCGGTTTGCAAATGGGCTTCGTCGTCTGTCACGATACGCTTCCGCAGCTTCAGCGCATCATTGCAGTAATTGATCATGATGCGGATCAGCCATGTCTTGATGTATTCGGGTTTTCTCACTGTCCGTATCTTTTCAAAAGCCCGATACGTCACCTCTTGAACGGCCTCCAAGGCATCTTCTTCATTTTTCAAATAGGCAAGCGCCGTCCGGTATAGGGCTTCCTTATGCAAATATAATAGTGACAAGAAAGCATCCTCATCCCCCGAAATCGCTTTCTCTGCTATTTCCACTTCCATTCCGTCCACCTTCTTTCCACTCCTATATATTAGACCGGGAGATGCCAAAAAAGTTTTTCTTTTTTTTATAAGTCAAAATCCTGAGGAGCCCGCCCCTTTCCACTCTTCCCCACATATAGTAAGAAGGATTGTTAGGAAGGAAGTGAATGAATGGTCAACATGCAGCCAGGTAATTTTGGCGAAGAGATGTGGTATCCTCAATTGCCGGAAGGTTATCAGGGGAATTCCCCGATGGAAGAAAGAATGAATCCCTATTTCGATGGCGGTTGGTACCCTGGGCAAGGTATGCCAGGGATGTCGCCAGGCGGGTTCCATCCCGGCCAAGGCATGCCGGGAATGTCGCCAGGTAGTATCCATCCCGGTCAAGAGATGCCGAGAATGTCGCCAGGTAGTATCTACCCCGGTCAAGAGATGCCGAGGATGTCGCCAGGGGGTATCTACCCCGGTCAAGAGATGCCGGGGATGTCGCCAGGGGGTATCTATCCTGGTCAAGAGATGCCAGGGATGTCGCCAGGGGGTATCTACCCCGGTCAAGGAATGCCTGGATATTCAGGAGGCTCGTTTCCTGATCCCGGTATTGCTGGATTGTCGGCAGGCAGCGGCGAGTTTACCGCACAACGCATTCCGGGATTCCCGCCAGGCGGAGGAGGATTTCCGGGTCAAGGCGTTCCGGGATCCCCACCGGGTGGAGGAGGATTTCCTGGGCGAGGCGTTCCGGGATTCCCACCAGGTGGAGGAGGATTTCCTGGACGGGGGCCAGGAGGCGGTCAAGGACAACAGGCACCGACTAGTGCACCACCCGGCTATACCCCAGCTTATCCGAGTGTCCAACCGTTTGCGGTGGATCCCGGTGCAATCCGACGTTGCTTGTACCGCTTTACCTTTATCTGGCTTTCGAGAAGACAAGGATTCTGGTTCTTCCCAGTGTTTGTCGGAAGAAATTCAGTGGCGGGCTACAGATGGCGCAATCGGCAACGGCGTTGGGAATACTTTGGAATTGATCTAGACCGGATTGATGCGTTTACCTGCTAGTTGTATCCTTCTCTCCCTGATTCCCTAATTCGGAATAAAAACGCGAATCCATTTTAACAAGGATAACTCCCCCTTCACATCGAATCTAGTTTAGTATGAGATCGATTGTGACGGGGGTGTTTTTCTGATGATAAGTGAATTATTCAACCAGTGGCTTATTGAGCCGTCTTTACCTATTGAATTAAAACAACAACTGAATAAGATCCAGGATGACCCGGCAGAAGTGGAAGAACGGTTCTATCAGTTTCTTTCATTTGGGACAGGCGGAATGCGAGGATTGCTCGGTGCCGGGACCAATCGCATCAATATTTTCACGATTCGGCATGTGGCGGAGGGACTTGCCCTTCTCCTAAAAGAACAAGGTCAAGAGGCGATGGACCGGGGAGTGGTGATTGCCTATGATACGCGGCATTTATCCAAAATCTTTGCACTGGAAACCGCTAAAACCATAGGGAAATACGGAATCCGTGTATTGTTATTCAAAGAAAGCCGCCCGACTCCGGAATTGTCTTTTGCGATCCGGCATTATGACACGGCCGCCGGTGTCGTCATTACCGCAAGTCATAATCCCGCAGCCTACAATGGCATCAAAGTGTACGGGAAAGATGGGGGACAACTCCCCCCTGAAGCGGCCGAGATCATCGTGGCACATATGCGGAAAGTGACGGATCTTTTTTCCATCCAAGTCGCCGACGAAAACGAACTGCTGCATAAACGAGTTCTTCAATATGTATTGGAAGATGTGGATACCGCCTACCAACAAGCCCTTGTCACATTGCGGGAAGTTGAACATCTGGAAGATAATTTATCCATCGTTTACACTCCCCTGCACGGCTCCGGCCTCGTGCCCGTTGTAGATGGATTACGGAATTTCGGATTCACCCAATTGTCTGTCGTGTCTGAACAACAACAGCCCGATCCCGAATTTCCGACGGTCGCCTATCCGAATCCCGAGGAACGGGATGCCTTTGAACTGGCCATCCGGTTGGGCCATGAACGGAATGCAGAAGTGCTTCTTGCGACAGATCCCGACGCTGACCGTCTCGGGGTGGCCATCCGTGACGAGAACGGAGAATATCGGTTGCTTAGCGGCAATCAGCTAGGCGCCCTCCTTCTCCACTATCTCTTGTCCCAAAAAAAGCGGAAAGGAACTCTCCCGCCTGATGGCGTCGTCCTGAAAACGATTGTCACATCCGAATTGGGCCGGGCCATTGCCGAGAAGTTCAACATGCAGATCGTCGATACGTTGACCGGGTTCAAGTTCATCTCCGAAAAAATTGAGGAGTACCGGAACGCCGGAACCCATACGTTTCTGTTCGGCTATGAGGAAAGCTACGGCTACTTGATCGGGGATTTTGTGCGCGATAAAGATGCGGTGCAAGCAGCACTCCTGACAGCGGAGATGGCCTCCTTTTACAAGACCTGCGGAAAGTCGTTACTGGATGGACTCGACGATCTCTATTCGGAATTCGGCTATTTCCAAGAATCTTTGCACTCAATCACACTTACGGGAAAAGAGGGGCAGGAAAAGATCAAACAAATCATGGAAGCATTCCGGAGAGACCCTCAGCGTTTCCTACGCCAAACACCCGCCCGCTACATCGAAGATTACAAACGCCGGACAAGACAATGGGCGGACGGTTCCTTGGATTCTCTTTCGCTTCCTGAAGCGGATGTCATTAAACTGATCGGGGAGGACGGCTCTTGGGTTTGCATCAGGCCATCCGGCACGGAGCCAAAATGCAAATTCTACTTCGGGGTGGATAAGCCCACGGCCGAAGAGGCGAAATCCACATTGCATCTATTGGAAACGGATGTCATGCAAAATGTGAACTCCGCTTTCTCCTAATATCCCCCTATTCATCAGCAAGTCTGGAATGCCACTTCCAAGCCGTCCTGACAATGTCAGGCAGCTTGTAGGTCGGGCTCCAGCCCAGCCATTCCTTGATCTTTTCATTGGACGCGACTAAATAGGCGGGGTCCCCCTGCCTTTTCTCTTCCATCATGACTTTGGCCTGTCGACCGGCAACCCATTCGCATATTTCGATCACTTCCCTGACGGAAAAGCCCGCCCCACTCCCTACATTAAAGATTTGCTTCTCAACGTCACCGCTAAGCAACGCCTCCAATGAGGCGAGGTGGGCTTTCGCCAAGTCGGTCACATGCACATAGTCCCGGATGCATGTGCCGTCTCTTGTCGGATAATCGTCTCCGAAGACGGAAATGGATCCCATTCTCCCTAGCAAATGTTGCAAGATGATCGGGATGAGATGGGTCTCCGGTTCATGCATTTCTCCGATTCTTCCATTTTCATGGGCGCCGCTTGCGTTGAAATAGCGTAAAACAATGTAATTCAAGCCGTAGCTCCGATGGTAATCTTCCAAGATCCACTCGATCACAAGCTTGGATCTTCCGTAGGGATTGATCGGTCGAACGGCGGTCATCTCCGTTATCTTTCCATCGTTCGAAGTTCCATAGGTGGCGGCAGTAGAAGAAAATACAATATGCTTCACCTGATTTTCAAGCATGGCTTGCAATAAGTTCAACGTGGCTCCGACATTATTCAGATAATATTTCTGTGGATCGGCTACCGATTCCCCTACCAGGCTTGCGGCTGCAAAGTGAACAACGGCTGCAATCCGATACGTCGTAAAAATCGAGCGGAGCAAGTGTGGATCCCCCAGTTCCCCTTCGATGAAAACGGCTTTATCATTCACCAACCGCCGAAAGCCGGTCGACAGATTATCCAGTACGATCACATCTTTATACTTCACAAGTTCTTCCACAAAATGGCTGCCTATATACCCCGCTCCTCCTACTACGAGGATCATCGCTGCAACGCCTCAGGTCCATCATACAAAAACGTTTGCATTAGATTTATAACCCCATCTCTCAATTCGGGACGGTCTAACGCAAAAGCCAATGTTGTTTCGATGAAACCAAGTTGTTCGCCTACATCATACCGTCTCCCTTTGAATGGATAGGCGAAAATGTTCTGCGTCATGTTCAATCGCTCCAGCGCATCCGTCAGTTGAATTTCTCCATTCTTCCCCACTGTTTTTTCCTCAAGGTACGTAAAGATTTCAGGCGTCAATACATATCGGCCAATAATGGCCAAATTGGATGGCGCCTCTTCCATCGCCGGCTTTTCGACAAGCCGCTTCACTTGGATCAACTCCGATTCCATCAGAGCCGGATCGATCACTCCATACTTATGGATATGACGGGCAGCCACTTCTTGAACACCGATGATACTCGATCCCACTTTATCGAATTGATCTATCAATTGTTTCAAAACTGGGATTTCGCTCTTGACGACATCATCACCCAACATGACGCCGAAAGGTTCATCCCCGATGAACTTTCGTGCACACCAAATCGCATGCCCGAGACCAAGCGGCTCTTTTTGCCGGATATAATGGATGTCCACCGCCGCGGATTCCAGCACTTTTTCCAATAACTCAAATTTCTTTTTCTTCATCAAGTTCGCTTCCAATTCAAAGGCATTGTCAAAATGGTCCTCAATGGCCCGCTTGCCTTTCCCCGTAACAATGATGATATCTTCAATTCCGGAAGCGATGGCTTCTTCCACAATATATTGGATCGTCGGCTTATCGACGATCGGCAGCATTTCCTTAGGCATCGCCTTCGTAGCGGGCAAAAAGCGCGTACCCAATCCAGCAGCCGGAATAATCACTTTTCTCACTTTTGCCAATGGCATCGTCCCTTCATTCTATCCATACAATGTCATTTGTTTTTGTTCATAGAAAAGGAGCCCCTACTAAGAGCAGGGATTGGAAAAAGTATACATTGTCATTGATGAAATCACTCAGCTTCTCCCGTTTCCGGACCACTTGGAATTCATTCTGTTCCCGCATAATGATGGGCGGCCTCTCCCTGATGAACTGTGGATCAAAGACAATGGTATAGGCGCCGACATTACTGAAAACCAAATAATCTCCTCGCTTCGGAAGGAACGATTCATAATTCTTCGCCAAATAGTCCGTTTCCATGCATGTATACCCGACCACATGGTACGTCCGCTGTTCGTACTGCCCTCCAGCCATCTTCACATGCTCCATCGGCAAGTTCCTCGGGTGTTTCGTCGGCTTGATATTATGGATGCTGCCATTCACTAAAACAAAATAGTCATCCCGATTCCGTTTCACGTCAATCACTTTGCAATAAAAATTGAAAGTGTCAACAACAATGGCCAATCCCGGTTCAATGATGAGTCGTGGAGGCTTTTTAAAATATGCCCATTCCTTCTTCAAGACTTCGCAAACCGTTTCTGCATAGTCATCGAATGTCGGTACATCTTTCAACTTGAATTCGGAAGGCACATTGCCATACATTCCCCCTCCGATGTCGATATACTCCAATGTATCTCTGATATACTTTTTCGATAGTTCGCAGAGCTTCTCCGTAATTTTCCGGTAGACATCCACACTTCTGCTTTTCGTTGAAAAGTGACCGTGGAACCCGACTATCTCGACTTCATCGATTGCATGCAACCGTCGTATGGCCCTCTCTAAATTTCCATTTTCTACACAGAAACCGAAGCGGCTTGTGGCAATCCCTTTCTCCGCTTCCGACAAATCGAAATTGATCCGCAACCCCACTTTATAGGGGCCCCCCCGATGGTTCCGAACGAACTTCTCCAGCAAATCGATCTCATAAAACGAATCCAGATTCACTATGCTGTTCCCTTTCAACGCTAACACGAGATCCTCGTATTCCTTGAGTGGCCCATTGAAAATGATGCGTTCCGACTCAACGCCGATTTTACAAGCTAGGTCATATTCGATTCTGGAAACCACTTCCGCATAAGCGCCCAATGAATCCATTTCCTTGATCAAGGCGGGAAGGTAGTTGGTCTTATAGGAATAGCCGATCGTCACATATGGGTACCTTTCCTTAAAAGCGGAATATAGTTTCTCATAGTTGGAACGTAATTTCTTAATATCGAATACATAAAAGGATTCGCCGAACTGCTTTTCCAGATTCCCCACCAATTCCTTCTCCTGCAATTGCTGAAGCTCTTGAACGCCTTTTCCCCGTTTGATAGCTCCCAGGAAATACTCCACTTTTCCAGCTTCCCCCTTCTTGTTTAAAAATCAGGTCACTGTCTCCCTGCTCATGGCTTCCACCCACTCCGAATGATTGACATACCACTCGACTGTTGACCGGAGCCCTTCATCAAAAGGGATTGATGGAGTCCAACCCAGTTCACTACGGATTTTGGTAATGTCCATCGCATACCTCCGATCATGCCCTAAGCGGTCTTCCACAAACTCTATAAGGCTTTCCTTCTTCCCCAAGAGAGCGAGTATCTGTTGTATGATTTCATGATTCTCCCGCTCATGATTCCCTCCGATGTTATAGACCTCACCTATCTTCCCTTTTTCCAGCACAATATCGATCGCCCTGCAATGGTCTTCGACATGAATCCAATCCCTGCGATTTTTCCCATCCCCATACAGCGGCAATTTCTCTTCCCGTAGTGCCTTATGAATCATCAGTGGAATTAATTTTTCTGGAAATTGATAAGGTCCGTAATTATTGGAACATCTAGTGATCACTGCCGGAAAGCCGAATGTTTGATGGTAGGCATTGACAAGCAAGTCAGCGGCCGCTTTTGACGCAGAATACGGGCTGTTCGGGGAAAGGTTTGTCGTTTCGGTAAAATAGCCATATTGCCCAAGCGATCCGTACACTTCATCCGTTGAAATCTGGATGTACTTGACGCCTGATTTGTAGTCCTGACATTGTTTGGATAAGGGGTCCAGTTTCCAATGCCGTTTTGCCGCCTCGAGAAGGGAATGCGTCCCGATCACATTCGTTCCGATGAAGATTGCCGGATCTATAATGCTTCGATCCACATGGGATTCCGCCGCGAAATTGATGACCGCTTGGATCCCGTATCGTTGAAAGATATCATCCAACAGGACGCCATCCCGGATATCTCCATGTATAAAGCGATGACGAGGATGGTCCGCGACCTCTTCCAGATTCCGCATGCTGCCGGCATACGTTAACGAATCCAGGTTGATCAGCATGTCGTTCCGGTTCTTCAGTGCATATTTGATGAAAGTGGAACCGATAAAGCCGGCCCCGCCCGTTACGAGTATATTCATCGTCGTCCCTTTCCACCTTTCGTCGTTTCGGCTATATCCACCAAGTATTTTCCATAATCTGTTTTCATTAAAGGCATAGCGAGATCCAGCAACTGATCCTTTGATATATAATTTTTCCGGTAGGCGATCTCTTCAATGCAGGACACATACATTCCTTGCCGTTTTTGAATCGCCTCGACAAAGTTCGAAGCTTCCAGCAAGGATTCATGTGTCCCGGTATCCAACCATGCCAATCCCCGACCGAGAAGTTCCACTCGCAGCGTCCCGTTCCATAGATAATCCTTCAGGACGGATGTAATTTCCACTTCTCCCCGGGCGGATGGCCGCACTTTCTTGGAAATTTCCACCACATGATGATCAAAAAAATAAAGACCCGGTATGGCATACGATGACCTTGGATATTCCGGCTTTTCTTCGATGGACAGAATATTCAATTCATCGTCCACTTCGACGACCCCGTACGCTTTCGGATCTTTTACATAGCAACCAAAAATAGTGCAACCTTCCGTCAGTAGAGCGGCCTTTCTGACAATCTCCCCAAAGTTCGAGCCGTAAAAAATATTATCTCCTAGTATTAAAGCTACGGAGGACCATCCGATGAAGTCCTCGGCAATGACAAAAGCATCTGCGATCCCCCGAGGCTCATCTTGAACGGCGTATTCCAACTGGATGCCGAGTTGGCTGCCATCCCCGAGCAACTCCTTAAATACATCTATGTCGCGCGGTGTCGAGATGATCAGTATTTCCGTGATGCCTGCCAAGAGCAAAACAGATAAGGGATAGTAAATCATCGGTTTATCATAGATCGGCAAAATTTGTTTCGAAATCGCTTTTGTGAGCGGATATAGGCGGGTTCCCGAACCTCCAGCCAATACGATCCCTTTCATCCTAGTTCACCTTCCAATCGTAATTGTGCTGCACGGGAAACCGTGCTTTGAAATTGACGAATCACTTCACATATCGCTTTGGCAACATCCAATTCCAGCTCGCCATAATAAGGCAGGGCCAGCACCCGGGAGACTAACCGGTTGGCTTGTGGGAGTTCTTCACGTTGGGCGGATGGCAGATGGGCATACCAAGGGAAGTCGCTACAAAGCGGGCTGAAGTATTTTCGCGTCATGATAGCATGCTCGTTCAACCATTCATGCACATCATTCCGCGAAGCCCCGAAGAGTGCTTCGTCTATTTCAATGACATAATATTGATAGCTACTCTGCTCCCCTTCCAAACTCGTCAATATCCGGACACCAGGAATGTCGGCCAAAAACCGATCATACTGTTGTTTGACCTGAGCCCGTTTCCTACGTTCTTCCTTGACCAATTTCAACACTTCCAATCCCATCGCAGCTTGCACTTCATTTAATTTTGCATTGAGTCCGGACAGGACAACTTCCTCGGGTCCGGATAGTCCGAAATTTTTCAAAGAGGCTAATTTACCGGCGAGTTGGCCGTCTTTGAAAACGAGCGCACCGCCTTCGATGGTGTTGAAGAGCTTCGTGGCATGAAAGCTGAACATCGTCATATCCCCGTAGTTCCCGATCGGCCGCCCTTCCCATTTTGTCCCGAATGTATGGGCACCATCGTAAATGACTTTCAAGCCGTATTTGTCGGCAATCTTCTGGATCTCCTCCACCTTGCAAGGATTCCCGTATACATGGACCGCCAGAATCGCACTGGTCTGTTCAGTGACCAAAGCTTCTATTTTCGTCGGATCAATAGTCAAAGTTTCCGGTTCGATATCACAAAACACCGGTGTCAATCCATTCCAATCAATTGCCTGCACAGTGGCCGGAAATGTAAAAGGAGTCGTGATAATTTCCCCCGTCAAATCCAGTGCCTTCAAACCCAACAGAAGGGCCAAAGTGCCATTATTGAATAATGCGATATGTTCCGCTCCTAAATAATGCCTCAACTCCCTTTCCAGCTGTCCATGCTGGGAACCGTTATTGGTAATCCATCCACTTTGCCATATGGTTTGTAATCGCTCTGTCATGCGATCGACGGAAGGAAGCAAGGGTCTGGTCAGGTGAATTGTCTTGCCAGTGTTCCATTTCATTGTTTTTCACCACTACCCAGATTTGTGATTAATATAGAAGCTTGATCCGTCTCCTCCTGTATGAGGATTTCCTTATAACCCAGTACTCCCACCTTCCCTTTCAATAATGATTCCTTAATCCGTTCGCCTTTCACCCATCTGACAATCGCCTCCGGAAGATTTGTTCCCGCAATATGACTGAATGGATACCCTCCTCCAAACCTTCCATTCATCTCCAATATGTAGGGCACTCCTTCCAGTATAAAAGCATCTACATCCAGATTTGCGATATGCCCTAATGTCCTGCCTAAACGCATTCCTGCATATTCCAATCTCGGTTCATCGACGGTTTCCGCAAAATCTGTTTCTCCGGATCGCATCGCATGCTTTATTTTCACGATGGTCGTTTGGTGATTTCCATGCAAATCATTTATAATATCCAACCCATATTCTTGGCCATTCAATTTTTGTTGGATAATAACGCAGTTATCCTCGTTATGAAGTAGTGCATCTAGTACTTTCCTGGAATGGACCTTTCGTTTGATCTTGTCATAGAAGAGCTCCATCTCTTCCTCATTTTCGGCTTCATAGACAGAGAGCGACCCCGCTCCCCACCTGGGTTTCAATATGACCGGAAAACGGATCACCCCTTTCCAAATGGCTTGCTTCGCTTCTTCTATGCTCAGGAAGGTGAGTGGCGTACGGAATCCGTTCCACTGCAAAAACTTGAACGACTCCCATTTGTCATTACATATACGGATCACTTCTTCACTTGCAACAATGACGGTCACTCCAATTTTTTCAAATCGTTTTTTATTTTTAGATAAAACGGGCAGATCCATATCGAATAATGGAATGAGGATATCAATTTGATGTTGTAAACAATACTCCAGCAGAAATGGTATGTATTTTTTATCTGAAATCAAAGGCGTTATCACAGTTTGATCTCCATATTTCATGGCCGTCGAATAGGGGGTACTATTGGCGACATGGATGGTGCCGGAATCACCAATTGTTTTCTTAAAGTACTGAACTAAGTAGTTTCTTCTCCCCGCAGACGTAAATAGGATGTTCATCGACTACCTCCGGCAATTTATTTTGGCTGTTGAAATTTCTTCAAACGCACCATTCTCAGGAAAACGGGTCGTAATAACTCATAAAGTTCACGCAACTCCCGAAGCTTACACATCATACACAACGCGAGATAACAGATAACTCCAAGTGAGATCAAGAGCAACATTTCAGCTAGAGGATGCAAAGACAAATATGCGCTAGCCAGATAAACAGCACCCCCCATGACGATCGATAGAATGAAGGAGGGGCCCAGGTCGAGCAGTTGCTCTCCCGTCGAGTATCCTATTTCCCTTGCAGAATAATAGGTGTTTAATAACAAAGAAATAAAGGAAATGAGTACAGCCGCCCAGATCAATCCGAGGATACCGAGCTTCAACAGAAGTGCCATGACAATAAGGAAAGTCCATAATAATTTCTTGATGATTTCCAGGCGTAAAAACAAATCCGATCTGCCTTTGACTTGGAGGATATTCAAATTGATGGAATGGATGGGGTATAACATGCCTGCGAAACAGAGTAGTTGAAAGTAAATGACAGAGGGTAGCCACTTTTCTTCTAATAGTAAATTGAACAATGGATAGGCGATGGCAGCCAAGCCGACCATCAAGGGAAAATGAATGAATCCCGTCGTACGGATGATTTTTTGGTATCCGTATTTCAGCCGGTCCTGATCGTCCTGGATACTGCTCAGGACCGGATAGGTCACCCGCTGGACGGCTATGGATATCGATAACGAAGCCAAGTCCCGGAATTTCACGGCATTCGTATAGTATCCGACGGCGGCGGTAGAATACAAACGACCGATGATGACAAAATAGATATTATTATAGGTAGTATCCAATAATTCAGAGAGAAGCAGTTTATAACCAAATGTGAAATACTTCTTAAAAGAAGTCCAACTGAATGCCCATAAAGGTCGCCATTTAGTGAATAACCATAAGAGAATGGTTTGGGCGCTCTGCATAAGAAACGTATTCACCACTAGGCTCCAAACGCCAAACCCTTTCAGTGCAAGCAGGATGGTCGTTCCTCCGGATAAGAACACCGCAATTAAGTTCACTTTTGTGAGAGTTTTAAAATCCACTTTCTTAAAAAGCAAAACCTTTTGGATCATCCCCAACGAGTTGACAACCATCGTCAAACCTAACACCCGGAGTAGCATAGTCAATTGTGGCTCGTTATAGAACTCGCTGATTGGCCCTGCACTGATGAAGAGTAAACCATAGAGTAAAATTGCCATACCGAGGTTGAAATAGAATACAGTCGAGTAATCCACACGGTTCGCTTCCTGATCGCGAATAAGCGCTTGAGAAAAACCACTATTGACGAACAAGTTGGAAATGGCTATGAAAATTAAGATCATGCCGATTAAGCCGAAAGAGTCGGGAAGCAGGATCCGGGCTAGAATGATATGGATCAAAAACTGAAGCCCATGGTTTGCCAACAGATCTGTAAAGCTCCAAAAAATCCCCTTCAATGTCTTCCCTTTTAAATCACCGTGTATAGGAATTCTCCTCATCCATTTTGGTCAATAGGCTCTGAATTATTTTAGGTCCTCGTTATACAAGTTAAATGTATGCTTTAATGCGGGTGAAGAGAATATAACCACGTGGAAAATATAGCTTCGCAAAGTATTTCATCCTGCCGATCCAACCTAAGCGCCTGAAATATTCCTTATACCGCGGGCTTTTCAATTTTTCCCGCTCGTTATCCAACCGGAGCAATTCCACTTCAAATTGGATTTTAGCGGTATCCAAATCTTGTTCAAATAGGCCATTTGAATAGTCATTGAAGGCATCGAACATTACCAGGAAGCCGGAGTTGATGATCTGTTGCCTCTGTTTGTTCCCCGATTCCTTTCTCCAAATGTACGTGACAGAACCCTTCACTCCAGTCCGGTAGACGCTCATAATCTCATCCATGTAATAGGCGTATCCATGGCTGGCCGCAATCAATTTCACCGGCACATCGCCGACAATTGCCGTCATATACCAGTCTGGCGGGTTATCTAGCAACTCTTTGCGGAACAGATACGAAGCCGTCGGGATGAAATCGAGCATCGCCAATTCACCCGCCGTATACATACCGGCGCCCCGGTTGTAGTAATTGCTTGTTTTAATGAGCTTTTTGTGCAACATTTTCCATCTTTTCCGTTTCCCATTTACAATGATTGCGTTATGAAAGCAGAATGTACAATCCGGATGGCTCTCCATATAATCCACTTGCTTCTGCAGTTTATATGGATCCGTCCAATAGTCGTCCCCTTCGCAAATTGCGATGTACCTTCCCTTTGAGGCTTCCTGCAGCCGGATCGCGTTTTCCCGTCCACCTACGTTTTGCTTGGAGGTGATCATTTTGATCTTTTCCGGATATTGTTGTACATATTTTTCTACGATTTGTCTCGTTCCATCCGTGCTGCAATCTTCCCCTACGAGAATCTCAAAATCAAAATCGGTACGCTGCATCAAAAATCCTTCCAACGCATCCTGGATATAATCTTCGTGATTATAAGTGATACAATTGATACTTACCATGTAACTCACGCTTCCGCACTCCCTCATCGTTAATCGGTTCCGCCCCTTCTCCTCTACTCTTTCGAAGCAGGAACAAACAACTTAATAATAATAGAGACATATAGGAAATTCCGCCGACGTTAATATTTTCAAAGTTTTGAACCGTGAACAAATACAGGATCAGAAGCAAATAGAGTTTGGATCTGCCGGCCAACACATAGCCTTGTAAACAAAATAGGATAAACAATAGGTTCAGGAGTAGTCCGACCAGCCCGTAGGTGAAAAGAAGGCCAAGCCATGAGTGGTGAGGACCTAAGCCATCAACGGTCTCCCCTATCAACACAAACTCCCCCGTCCCGAATACAAAGGAAGCGGTATGCTCATTCAAATACTGGATGTACGCATGTTGCAGACTTCCGCGGCCGGTCAATTCATCGTCATAATAAAGAAGGAAATCCATTAAGATGAAAGGGATCAAACTACTGAATAGCAAATAAAAGACCAGCAGAATTTTGGAGCGCAGTGGTTTATTAAACATCCAGAACCATAGGGGCGTCATTGAAAAAGCGAGCAGGCTGGCCCGGCCTCCCGCCATGTTGAGAAGGGCCAGCCCGGCCAGGAAAATTGCGATACTGACGAACTTGCGATCTCGCTTGTATAGTTGCAGTCCGAGGTAGGGAAACAGGAAAAACCCCAATGTGTTTTCATTGAAGTATCCAATCCCGGTCAGATGGTAGACTGACACGGACACGAGGCCAATCCAAAAGAAGATGGCCAGGACTGCATCAAACACCTTTGCAATTGTTGAAACGGAACAATTCGAGAAGACCAATATAAACATGGAAACGACCAGGATCCGTTGCAGTGTATCAGTGAAGGCGTTCATTAGGTCGAAATCCAACCGGAATATTCCTTGGACAATGACAACGACCAACTGGATGCAAAATAATAGAAGCGGCAAAGCGTACGACTGATGATCGAAGACCGGTTCATCCATGCGGACCAGTTTCATGCCGATGGTCAGGATGAAAACGCCGAATAACAAATAGCTATAATATGGGGTTTGCGTATAAGGGAAAAACGCAATCCCTAGTATAAGTAACGTATAGTATACTTGTGTGCCATTCATAATCGTCCACTGGTTTCTTCCTTATATAGTTCCAAATAACGCGCCACCATTTGTTCAATGCTGAACCGGGCCAGTTGGACATGCCGCGCCCTCTCGTGTTGTGCAGTGGCCGGCTTCAGGGAAACGTCCAGCATCTTCTCCGTCAAATCCTCTTCATCTCCCCCTTTGAACAGAAAGCCGGCACCGTCCACGACATCCCTCAGGCCGGGGACGTCCGATACGACAACCGGCAAACCTGCAGCCATCGCTTCTACAGCCACCAAACCAAAACCTTCCCAATGGGAGGACAGCACAAAAATGTCGCAAGATTTAAGGATGGATGGAACGTCATCCCGACGACCCAGAAAGTGGATATTCCGACTTCCATGCTCCTTTGCGTAAGCCATCACTTCCGCGCATCGTTCTCCCGTGCCAACGAAAAGAATATGATAATGGTCAGGCAGAAGCTTGGATGCCCGGATCACGGTCTCATAGTCTTTCTGTTCCCGCATCGCAGCCACCATGACAACCAGCTTATCTTTTTCCCGATAAGTAGGTGCTAATGTATAGCGAGGAAGAGGTTCTGCATCCCGGTACCTTTTCAGATAAATCCCATTATGGACGACGACGGTTTTGCGAGCCGTCCCTGGAAGATATCGGACCAACTCCTCCTTCGTCCCCTCCGTGTTCGCTATGATTTTGGCATATTGATGATACATCCAACGATCCAACAGTTTGAAATATCTTTTCTCTCGTCTTCGGTTATATGTATTATGTTCCGTTGTAATGTAAGCCGTTCGCCTTCCGGTCAGCCCCTTCATGCAAGCCGTGTACAATTGTGGAGCAAACAGATGGGCATGCACCACGTCGAACTTCCGTTTCAGATGTTTGGCAACTTGAAACATCTGTAATGGATGATAGACTCGATCGACCGGACTGTAATGGGTCGGGATGTTCAGTTCTTTCAATTTCTCCCCATAAAAATCATGGTTTCTGGACAACACCAATATTTCTACGGAAACCCCTGCATCTTTCATTTCCTCTGCAATATCGACGAGCATTTTTTCCGCTCCCCCACTCTCTAATGTGGGGATGATATGAAGGACTCTCAACTTGGTAACATCCTTTTTCTTCTCAAAATGATGTTCGATTCAAGAAGCAGCTATTCATTCCGGTTTCCCGAGAAGCCTGAACATATTATTCTTATATGCCTCCACGCCCGGTTGGTCAAATGGGTTGACGCCAAGTATATAACTGCTCATGACACACGCCAGTTGGAAAAAATAGACGAGATATCCGAATGAGAACGGAGTGATCTTGGGAATCCCGATGACCAGATTGGGGATCCCCCCCTCCGTGTGGGCACGAAGCGTACCTTGAAAAGCCTTGTCATTGACGGAACCGAGTGTATTTCCGCTCAAGTAATTCAACTCATCCTGATCATCCACTCTTTCGGTGATGATCAAATCCCGTAGCGGTTTCTCCACCTTCAATGTCGTTTCAAATATCATCCGTCTCCCTTGCTGGATGTATTGCCCTATAGCATGCAGATCGGTCGTATAGAGTGCCGTCACTGGGAAAATCCCTTGCAAATTCTTCCCTTCACTCTCCCCGAAAAGCTGCTTCCACCACTCGGCAAAGGATTGTAAACGAGGGTCGTAGCTGACAAGCAGCTCCGTTGTCTTGCCTTTTCTGTACAGACTGTTACGGATTGCTGCATATTGATAGGCCGGATTGTTTTCTATGGCCGGATCCTTCAATTCGGAGCGCGCCGTGGCGGCTCCTTCCAACACCTCCCCAATGCCGATCCCACTCACCGCCATCGGCAATAAACCCACTGCCGTCAAGACGGAATAACGCCCACCAATGGTCCGTGGAATCGGAAACGTTTTGTATCCTTCCTGCATGGCAAGGGCTTTTAACGTCCCTATTTCCCGATCGGTGGTGACATAGATTCGCGAAGCTGCCTGCTGTGGACCATATTTATCTTCCAGAAGCTGCCGGAACATCCGAAAGGCGATGGCAGGCTCCAATGTTCCGCCTGACTTCGAGATGACATTGATGGAAAAATCCTTGCCTTGCAAAATATCCATTAAATCCGCCATATAGGTCGGATCCAAGTGATGTCCGACAAAAAATATTTGAGGGGTACCTCTTTTACGTGCCTCTTTCGGCAGATCATGATTGAAACTATGAGTAAGCATCTCAATGGCTGCACGGGCTCCCATGAATGAACCGCCGATTCCGATCACAAGCAGGACATCACTTTCCTGCCGGATCTTGGCAGCCGCTTCCTCCAGTTCGAAACTCTCCTGTCTGTCATAATCGACCGGAAAATCCAACCAGCCGAGTCCTTGTCGGCCCGGTCCCGCCTTCGTCTGGATGATATGGTGAAAATGAGTCAACTCATTTTGGAATCGGGTGGGATCCATGCTTCCTAGAAAAGGTAGGGCGTCCGAATAATCCAGTTTTAAATAAGTTACCTTCTTCGCCTCCGCATTATTTCATATCTTGCTTATTCACTTTAGGGCCGTACACGCTTTCTGAATAATAACGGATTGTCTCACTCAAGCCTGCTTTCAGAGGAAAACGGATCTCCCATCCCAATCCATAGCGGGCGTTTGAATTATCCAATACGCTCTGTTTAATTTCCCCTACGCGGGCCGGTTCAAAAACTGGAGTGGCATAGATGCCCATCATGTCACTGAGACGTTCAAATAAGTGGAGGATCGGTATGTCCTTGGCTGAACTTATATTGAAAACCCCGATCGTTTCACTTTCCATGGCTAGTCTGCAAGCAGTGGCCACATCTTTGACGTAGATAAAATCCCGGGTTTGACTGCCGTCGTAAATCGTCACTTCTTCACTGGCCAGCAAGCGGTTGATGAAGATGGAGACGACTCCCGCTTCCCCTTCGGCATTTTGCTTCGGTCCGTACACGTTTGAAAATCGCAGTATCGTATAATTCAACCCTTGCAGTAAGTTCGACAGTTCAATGAATCGTTCTGCCGAATATTTTGATAAAGCATAGTAGGATTGCTGTGAAACAGGATGCTGTTCATCGACCGGTAAATAGACCGGGTCCCCGTAAACTGCAGCAGTCGAAGCGAAGATCATTTTCCTTACATGATACTGTTCGGCCAAGAGGGCGACCTTCACAGTTCCTGTCATATTCGTCTCAAAATCAAAATACGGACTCTTCAGAGATTCGACCACAGAAGCCTGCGCCGCCAAATGGATGACATGATCCGGTTTTTCCAATTGAAATACCGTTTCCAAGTGCGGATCATTTATATCCATTTCATAGAGTTTCACTTGGTCTGGGAGATTGTGACGGCGACCCGTCACCAAATTATCGACAACAACAACTTCATACCGGTGATAGATCAATTCCTCGACAACATGGGAACCGATGAATCCCGCCCCACCTGTAACCAATACTTTCAAGGCGTCCCCTCTTTATATGTGATCATGTTCCCGTTTTTTCCCCCTGCCCAAGGACTTGATTGTAATAGGCGATCGTATCTTCGTACATCCTTTCAAAGGTGAATCGCTCCTCATACAACCTCCTGCTCTCCTCCCCCATCTCTTGCCGGAGAGTGGCATCTTCAATCAGCAGTCGCAACTTATCTTGCAAGTCCCGTACGTCATTCTTCTTAACTATAAAGCCGTTCACCGATTGGCGGACGGCTTCCCTCACCCCCCCGACATCTGAAGCGACGATCGGCAATCCGCTTCGCATCGCCTCCAAAATACTTAATGGCAGCCCCTCCCATTCCGATACGAGGACAAACAGGTCGGACTGTTGTAATAGTTCCTGGATATCCCCATGATCCCCCAGGAATACGACTCTGTCTGTCAAATTCTCCTGCGCGACGAACTGTTTTGCCTCGGGCAACAATGGACCATCTCCCGCGAAAAACAATTTCCACTTCAACTGATCCAACTGCTTCAAAACTTGCAATAACTGTGCCTGATTCTTCTGCGGGGAAAACCTGGCGACCATGCTAATAATCGGCACGTCTTCCTTGCTCCGCACTCTTCCCGTGTATGCGGCATCATGGACTCCATTCGGGATGGCCACTATTTTACGCTCAGGTACAATAGCGTATTCCAATGCAAGCCGTTTGTCATAGGAAGAAACCGCAATAACCCCATCTGTAATAAAACCGATCATTTTCTCAATCCATCGGTAAAGCCGTTGTTTATTTTTAGGAATGCCGTCCGTAAAAGACCAACCATGGGCAGTGAAGACGGTCGGAATGCCTAGTGACCATCCTGCAATTCTCCCGATGATGCCCGCCTTCGAAGAATGTGTCGCAACGAGGTCTGGCCGAATTGTCTTCAAGAGGTTCCTGACTTCAAAGATGGCTTTCACGTCTGATAGGATATGCAGCTTGTGCATCAGATGTTTACAATAAATCGGGCGGATTTGCCTTTGTTCCAGTAATTCATGGGTATGTTCCTCTCCGCCTGTCACTAGGTGGATGGCATGACCGGCCTCCTGCAATCGGATGGATAAATCCCTGACATGCACTTGCGCTCCGCCAATTGTATCCATCCGGGTGATAAGTTGAACAATTTTCACCGTCTAATCTTCTCCCTATCTAATGATTGGAATGGAAGGTGGTTTTCTGACTTTCTCTTTATTCAACGTTTAGGTTTTTTCATTTTATTTAGAACGGTGCCGATGATATGGCCATTCACCTGGTACACTGATTTGAACGCTGCCACCGCTTCACTTTCTGTCGTTTTCTTAGCGTCTGTTATGAAAAGGCAGCCATCCACCAATGGCATGAGATTAAACGCATCCGCCACAGTCAAATCGGAAGAGTCGACAATGAGCACATCGAACAGCGCTTCTAAATCTGCCAAAAGCCGTTCCATCTGCTCCGAAAGGAAATAAGACGCCGGATTTTGGGGCAGAGGACCTGTGCTCAAGAATGTTAAATTGTTGACCCCGGTCTTTTGAAGGACTTCCTCCAAATTGAAATGACCCGAGATGACGGAGGTCAGCCCTTTCCTCTCTGATAAATCAAAAAACGCATAGCCTGCCGGGTTCCGTAAATTGGCATCGATAAATAAAGTTCTTTTCCCATCTAATGCAAGTGCTACCGCGAGATGCCCACCGATGAACGACTTCCCATCTCCCGGTGCAGGGCTTGTTATGAGGAACGTCTTCATCTTCCTCTGTCTGGCCATGTGATGGAAGTTGGCGGCTAGTCTGCCGAAGTCGGGAGCAGCAGCCCGTGTAACGTTGTATAGTTTAGTTTTTGGGTTCAGAGCATTCAGGGAGGGAGTGGAACCCGTTGTATGGATAGCTCCTAACAGAGGGAGCTGAAACGCCCTCTCCACTTTCCGCTCGGAGTCGAATAAAGGTGAATGGATTTCAGTCCATATGATTTTTGTGAAATATGCTGCCTGGCTTACTAGGAAAGGAAGGATTATGTAAAATACTAATTGGTTGCTCAAATATTTCGTATCCAGCCCCGCTTCAACCTCTTTTAACACTGTTATATTTTCAAGATTCATGAGGGTACGGACTTCTTCACGAAACAGATCTACATATGTATTAAGAAGAGTCGCCGTTTGTTCATGCGATGGACCATAGACACTCACCGTGATGATTTGTGAGCCTTCATCCGATTTAACTTTGACTTTCTTTGCCAAATCCCCTTGCGTGAAAGGAAAATCCAAGGCGGACGCCAATTTACTGGCCATCCGATCACTCTTCAGGATCCGCTTATACGTCTCGATGAGTCGGATATTCGTATCGATATCGCTCATGGATGGGTTCAGCCCAGTGGAAGAATTGACGAGCAACTCCGTTTGGGCGGAATAGGACGGTGGAACAAAGTAACCGATAGCCCCTCCGCAAAGAAGTGAGACAATACCGATCAGCACAATCCGCAGGAGCCTCTTCCGGATCGCATCCGCCAAATCCTTTAAATTCAGTTCCCGATTCATCCTACACCTGTCGTAATATCTGACGGTGTGCCTTTCATAATCAAAAAGCCCCTTTCCCTTTTAAAACATATAGAACCGTGGCGAAGATAATCCGGATGTCGAGCCACAAAGAACAGTTCTCCACGTAGTACCGGTCGAATTTGATTTTCTGCCCATGATTGATTTCCGAGCGGCCATTCACCTGGGCATACCCAGTCAGCCCCGGTTTCACAAACAATCGTTTCGCCTGATGCTCGTCATAATGGTCCGTAATCTGCGGAATTTCGGGCCGGGGCCCCACAAGGCTCATCGTACCGAGGAGGACATTCACTAATTGCGGCAATTCATCCAGACTGTACTTCCGCAAAATCCTACCGATCGGGGTGACGGCCGAATCGGTATCCCCTTTGAACAGAAATTCATCCGGCACCCCCACCTCCCAATCATATGCGTGCCGCTCCTCATTATGTACGGAAACTTTCATCGTCCGGAATTTCAGGATTTTGAATCGGGTATTGTGAATACCGGTTCTTGTCTGAATGAAAAAGACGGGCCTGCCGGAAAAAAGGATGATAAGAATCGGCAATATGATGAATAAAGGCAAAAAGCATAAAATCAGAGAAAGACTGCCGACGATATCAAAAACCCTTTTCACCATGCCATGCTTACAAGACATGAGCTTCTTCCAATTGGATTTGTTGTCCTTTGATACCAACGCCATCCCCTTTTACATTTGATTTTCGGAAATCAATAGCTATTAAAAATGATTTCCACATGCGATACCCGACGTGGTCCTATGGAAAGAGCTATTCATTCCCCGGTCCAACGATGATTTATCCTATGGCCTACATAGTAATTTTAGAACTTTTAGATAAGCCAAAAGGCACCAGCCGAAGCCGATGCCTTTTGGAATAAAAATCATTCACCTGTCTGGACAAATTGTTTGATTCGATGCCCGATTTCATCGCGTACCCGTTGAAAAACCTTCCACTTTTCCTCTTCGGTCCCCTCCGCTTTGGCCGGATCGTCGAACCCCCAATGGTCCCGATTTACATGAGCAGGGGTGACGGGACATTTATCTGCCGCATCGCCGCACAGGGTGACGACCAGATCTGCGTTGTTCAGAATATCGGGATTGATGATATCCGAGGTCTGATTCGTTATATCAACCCCGACTTCGCGCATCGCTTCGACTGCTTTCGGATTCACCCCATGGGCTTCAATCCCGGCACTATAAATGTTCCATTCATTGCCTAACAGACGCTTTCCCCAGCCTTCTGCCATTTGGCTGCGGCAGGAATTGCCGGTACATAAAAAATACAATGTTTTCTTCTCCACTCTCTTTTACCCTCCGATCCATAACCAGAAATATAGCCCAGTCAACGTAATGAATAAGGTGGGAATCGTTAAAACAATTCCAGTTTTAAAATAAGTGCCCCAACCGATCTTCACGCCTTTTTGGGACAGGACATGCAGCCAAAGCAACGTGGCCAATGAACCGATTGGCGTAATCTTCGGCCCTAAATCGGATCCAATGACATTGGCGTAAATCAAAGCCTCTCGCATCGTGCCAGATGTGGCCGTCTCGGCAATCGCCAGCGCATCGATCATGACAGTCGGCATATTATTCATGATGGAGGAGAGGAAGGCCGCAATGAACCCCATCGAAATAGTAGCCACGAATAGGCCTTGGCCGGATGCCATTTGGATGACTTCAGCCAACACACTGGTCAAGCCCGCATTCCGTAAACCGTACACGACGACATACATCCCGATGGAGAAAAAGACAATCGCCCAGGGGGCCCCTTTCACAACCTGGACCGTCTGAACGGCGGGACTCTTCCTCGCCATCGCCAAGAAAAAGAGGGCGACAGCACCGGCAATGAAGGAAACCGGAACCCCGATGAATTCACTCGCAAAGTATCCGATGAGCAAAACGCCCAATACAAACCAGGACAGCCGGAACATCCGTACATCACGGATGGCCTCTTGTGGCCGTTTCAATGCAGCTACATCATAATGCCCCGGAATATCCTTCCGGAAAAAGAGATACAGCACAAGAATACTCGAAACGAGCGCAAAGAAGTTCGGAACGATCATCCGGGAGGCATATTCCACAAAGCCGATGCCAAAAAAGTCCGCCGAGACGATATTGACCAGATTACTGACGACTAACGGCAACGAAGTCGTATCCGCAATAAAACCGCTCGCCATGATATACGGGAAAATCATGGCGTCCTTGAAGTTCAAATTCCGGACCATCGCCAGCACGATCGGCGTCAGGATCAGCGCCGCCCCGTCATTCGCGAACAGCGCCGCAACAATGGCGCCCAGAATGGTGACATAGACAAACATCCGTACCCCGCTTCCATTCGCGAAACGCGCCATATGTAAGGCCGACCATTCAAAAAATCCGATCTCATCCAAAATGAGTGAAATGATAATGATTGCAATAAATGCCAACGTCGCATTCCAAACAATCCCCGTGACGTCCACGACATCCTGGAAATCCACCACGCCTAGCAGCAAGGCAATTGCTGCTCCGATACAAGCCGACCAGCCAATCGATAATTGGCGAGGCTGCCAAATGACAAAAACGAGTGTTACCAAAAATAGAATAGGCGCTACCACAACTAAATTCAAACGAATGCCTCCCCTTTACTCACAACAAATGCGCAAACCTCTTGATTCCAGATCTAGGATGGATGCCTCCTGGCCAGGAAGCAGATCTAGAATCCGCTGGACAAAGGGATACTCCCCATGCTCGCGATTCAAGGAATAAAAAATCCACTGCCCGCGACGTGTCTCCGTGACCAATTCCAAATCGCGCAACCTCCGTAAGTGTTGACTGATCGCCGGCTGGCTCATCTCAAAAATCGCGACAAACTCACACACACAACAGTCATGAGACTCCAGCAATTTCAACATCGTCAACCGGGTCGGATCCCCTAACAATTTCAGTAATTGGGAAGCACGCTGAATTTCAATCATCCTCACCACGACCTTTCCTTTGTTAGTATATAAGCATATGCTTATATATGCAATTGAAATTTGGTGCGGGGGTGGTTTTTTTGGGGGGCGAGGGCGCTGATGGTATCGACGGGGCATGACAGTTTGGGAGGGCGCCATGACAGTTGATCCGATTGCCCTTACAGTTCAAGGATTTGCCATGACAGTTCTGCCGGGACATGACAGTTTCGGCCGGAGCCATGACAGTTCTGCCGGGACATGACAGTTTCGGCCAGAGCCATGACAGTTGATCCGATTGCCCTTACAGTTCAAGGATTTGCCATGACAGTTCCACCGGGACATAACAGTTCCAGCTGGCGCCATGACAGATGAACCAATATCAGCAAGTCAATCCTACACCCTTACTGGGCGACCTGAAAAAATAATCAGCCCGTGCGTCCAGTTACGCACGGGCTTTTGGCCATTTATTGGATTGCTTGACAAGCTTCTGCACAACGGCGGCAAGCCTCTGCGCACTGCTGACAATGGTCATGTGCATGCTTGGCGCATTCCTCGGCACAACGTATACAAATTTCCGCACACAATCGAGCGATCTGTTGGGTAAACGGACTATTGCGCATAATTGCTTGTGCCAATAGTGCACAAACATCGGCGCACTCCCGATCCAGGCGAATGCACTTCGCCATCATCTTCACGTCTTCTTCCTGTAAACAGGCATCGAAGCAGACATTGCACGCCCTCAAACAGTCCAAAACGGCTTCCAGGCATTCTTTATAAGCTGCATTCATAGGGGCTCCTCCTCTATATTAATAGTTGGAGGGTATATTCCCTTCTATTAAATGCTTGAAACAACATCCCTCACGATAGATTCGAAGCGGGAATAAAATAGAATGAATGCTGACGTTTAGAGAAAAAACCTTTATCATAAACATACATAGCGTACTCTGAAGGATGATCAACATGGAAAAAGACAAACGATTGCTCCGCCAGCTGGAAGAATTGGAATCTATGGAACAGCATGACGCAGACGTATTGGTGGCGGGGCTTGCTGAAAATCAGAATAAAATTAAAATGGATGCCCAGCTGTATTATGACGAAAGAAAAGACCGGGCGTGGATCAAAGACTATTACCGTGACATTCTGTTCGCATATAAATCCCCGATCCAATTGGGACGGGACTTGCAGGAATTGATTAGAACGACGCACAGGACCGTGTATCCTTACTATGTGAGTAAAGACCAGTACCTTTACACATGGGTCGACCTCCAACCGGATGGGCAACTGAAAAGCATTTATTCCGGAATACCAAAAAATCCGAAACAAGTGATCGAGGAAGAGTTTGAGACGATCCAAAAGAGATTTGAACGGTATCGTGAACTGTTATTGAATCCGAAAGTGACAAGTCAAGAGTTCGACCAAGAAATTCTCAGCATCGCCAGCCAACATAAATTCAATGCCGAACATATCGTGCCCCAGTCATGGTTTCGGGCAAAGGAACCGATGAAAGGGGACCTGCATCACTTATTTGCCTGCGAGCCGAAATGTAATCGCATTCGGGCCAACTTCCCCTATTATGAATTTAATGCGATTGCAGATTCCACGAGGTTCCGGAACGACTGCGGAATTTATGATACAAATCGCTTTGAACCGGAATACGGAAAAGGGACAGCCGCCAGGGCATTGCTATATTTTATCCTGCGATACCCGGAAGAAATCGACGACAGTTATCGCGGGGAAATCAATATTCCCTTAATGATCCAATGGCATGAACTCTTTCCGGCGGATGATTATGAGAAACACCGAAATCAGGCGATCTATGAGATTCAAGGCAATCGGAATCCGTTCATCGATTTTCCGGACTTGGTGAATAAAATTGCTTTTTAAAGGGCTGTTCTATTGCCAGCCCTTTTCACCTGCCGACAATCAACCCAAATCTTTCTGCAAGCGCTCATAAGTCATGGCTAGCGATCATTATTCTTCGGAAACGCCCATAAGTCACCGCAAGCGATCATAACTCTCCGGAAACGCTCATAAAGTCACCACAAGCGATCATAACTCTCCGGAAACGCTCATAAGTCACCACAAGCGATCATAACTTCCGAGACGCGCCCATAACTGATTCATCAACCTTCCGCCTCCATTTAAAAGGACTATCCAGCAAAGTAGACAGTCCTTTATTCCGTGAAAAATAATTCAATTCACAACTCAATCACTCGATGGCAAAGCCTTTGGATCAACTTCGCTTCATGGCTCACCACAATAATTCCCATCTCTCTCTTTTGAGCGATTTCAAGGACAGCATGCCAAATTTGAGACTGGGTGATGGCGTCTAGCATTGTTGTCATTTCATCCGCAATGAGAAATCGGGTATCGGGTCCCAATGCCCTTGCCACACAAAACCGCTGCAGTTCGCCGCCGGACAGTTCGTTTGGCCAGCGTGTCAGCCATTCCTGTTCAATGCCCAACAAGGATAGTAATTCCGGGTCGGGCCGGCCTCCTTCGTTTAGAACCTTCTCCATTTTCCATCGGGGATTCACCGCTTTTTCAGGATGCTGAAAGACCATCTGGACAGGATGAAATCCATTTTTAGACACGGGCAGCCCATCTATGGTCACCTTTCCTTCTATCGGCTTTTCAAAACCGGCCAATATCCGGCAGAGAGTCGTTTTGCCGCGTCCGCTTGGTGCTGTGAGTCCAACAATTACTCCTGGTTTTACGGTTACATTCACATCCCGGAACAGCCATGGTCCATTCCCATAACGAAATCCAATGTTCTGTGCTTCAAGTTGCATGAATACACCTCACCCTCCCCTTCCGAAGGGTACGCATGTCCGGTTGCGTTAGACTGCACTCGGGTGTTGCCATATGACACCGGGGGGCAAACAAACAACCCGGAGGTAAGGCACTCGGATGCGGTTGCGAACCTGGGATGGGAATGAACTCATTTTGGGGCAGCGCTCTCCATAGCGCTTTACTGTATGGATGCCGCAATGCTTCACCATTTCCTGCAAAATCAGCGACAGATGCTACCTCCACCGTAGTTCCTGCATAGAACACAGCAATCTTATCGGCAATTGTTAATGCGGATTCAATATCATGGGTGATCAGCATCACCGCACAACCCTTGTCCGCCAATTCCCTGAAATGGGCCAATGCTTCTTTGATGACAACCGGGTCCAGGCCCGGTGTCGGTTCATCGGCAATGATCACCTTTGCCCCGCTGACAATGGCGGTGGAGAAAAGGATTCTTCTTGCCATGCCGCCGGAAAGTTCAAACGGATACATCTTCTCCACATGCGGTTGTAGATGCAATCGCTCAAAAACCGCCCGCTGTGCCTCGATTGCATCTCCCACTTTTGCAGAAGTGCGGACCTGCTTTCCTACGCGCATAAGCGGATCCAAATAATTGACCGATTGCGGTATCAGCGCAATTTCTGTTCCGCGTAATGAAGCTTGGTGTTCAGTAGTCAACACTTCTCCATCATAGGTGATGGTCCCACTGATGGTTGCATTCTGAGGAAGTATTCCTAGTATGGCATGGGCCAGCAAACTCTTCCCTGAACCGCTCGCTCCAACAACCGCCAGGATTTCCCCTTCTTCCAGTGTGACATTTAAACCGGAGATCACGTTGGACTCTTCCTGTTTCAAACCACTTGTATATTGTGTAAATGAGATCGATAAATTATTAACTTCTAAAATCGGCATTTGTTACCCCCTAACTAAGCGACTTGGAATGTCTCATTTCTCATGAGCCCTAGTTGGATCCAGAAGCATACGGAAACTTTCCCCAATCGTATCGAATGTCCGGACGATAATCAGCAAGCATAGCCCCGGGAAAAAGGCCAGCCACCACATGCCTGCCGACAAATATTTCATGGATTCCGATAAAATGATACCGATAGCCGGCTCGTGCGGAGATAATCCTAAGCCTAAAAAAGTGACTGCGGCTTCATGCAGAATGACATGAGGAAATAGAAGCATAAAACCAATTAGGATTTGTGGAAGGACATGAGGAAAAATATGATGGGCAGCAATCCACCAACGGGATTTTCCCATTTGCCGGGAAATCTGAACATATTCAGCTGAACGGACTTGCATCACTTCCGCTCGGATAACCCGGGCCAGACTTGGCCAATGGGTCAGCATAAGCCCGATGACAATCCCCTTAAACCCTCCACCTAGCGTAAAGGCAATAAGTATGAGCGTTACAAGATGCGGAACGCTCAGGAAAAGGTCGATGAGCCAAGAAATCAACCGGTCTGCCGCTTTTCCCATGGATGCTGCGGCCATGCCCAAAACAAGAGCAATTGACGTACTGCCAATCGCCCCGATAAATCCGACCCCTATACTTAAAGACAGCCCCATCATCGTCCGGGAAAACATATCCCTGCCTAACCAATCCGTGCCAAATAAATGATCCCATGAGGGAGGTATATTTCGGGAAATAAGATTCGTTGCAATTCTATCCTTATCAAGCAAGGCGCCCAATAGGATGATTACTAGCAATAAAACCATTGCTATTGAAATGGTTAACAGCGTCCATTGCCTTCGATTCAAGAACAACCATTTCTTCTTTTTTTCGTTAGTTTTCACTTTGGAACTTGCATTCATAGCGTCCGACCCTCCCTCGTCCTAGGATCTACAACGTAGTAAATCAGGTCGGCAATTAGATTTCCTGCAAACACAAATAATGTGCTGAAAATGACCAAACCCAATAAAAGAGGGACATCCCCCCGGAGACCGGCTTCCACGGTCGCCTGTCCTAAACCGGGATAAGAAAATACTTGCTCGGCAAGGACCGCTCCGCCAAACAATTCACTGAAAGCAGCAAATTGTAAGGTGAGGGCGGGCAAAGCCACATTCCGTAAGCCATGTCTCCAAAACAACAGAAAGCCACGTTCTCCCCTCGCCCTTGCAAATAGCACATAATCACTTGCAAGAACATCGATCAGCTTTTGTCTCGTATGCAGGGCCACATTGGCAACCCCAATGACACTTAGAGTAAGCGCAGGGAGCAGAAGATGTTGGATCCGGTCTCCTACTGTAACATCTTCTGCAAGGACTCCGACCGGAACACCTAGCCCGATCGGGAACCAGCCAAGCCATACCGCAAAAACAATCAACATTAGTAGGCCCATCCAAAAAGTCGGGGTGGACGCAAGTGTGAAACAGTACCATTTAATGATGCGATCGAGCCACGTATCCTTTTTCATGGCAGACACCACACCCATGAAAAAGCCGATAAAACCCGACAGTGTCCAGGCAGTGAGCATCAGAACGAGCGAATTCAAAAAACGTTCCCCGATGATGTCAGCTACTGGACGGCGGAAAATCATCGAAGTCCCCAAATCACCTTGTAACAGAGCGGATCCCCAATTCAAGAACTGCACCGTCGGGGGTTGTTCAAGCCCCCAATATTCGGCGATTTTCTCTCTCTGTTCAGGGCCAACCTTCAACATGTCAGCACCAATATAAGCTTGAATCGGATCAATCGGCGAGTTTTTAATGAGTAAAAATGAAATCAAGCAAATTGCAAATAATAAAGTAAGGATCCGCAAGCCTTTCAGCACTAAAAAAGCACCAATCTTTATACCTAACTGTTGTCTCACATTACTTACTCCATTTCCAATCGACTATGTTATCTGTAGCAGGCCACCCATGTCCGTGTACATGAATTCTCTGCTCCCCCATATCAAGGTCATCTTTCATTAAATACAAATGGTCAATGTTTACTAACCAGGCCCACGCGGCATCCCCTTTGCCACTTAGACCAGTCTTTCCATCCCATTGTGCTTTCTTCCAATATCCAATTGCTTCTTCTTCGCTCTTCGCTTGCAGTGCCTTTTTAAAGTAGGCATCTACTGTTTCATTTTTATAGAATCCTGTATTAAAATACTCGACCCCAGCATTATCGCTGCTATAAATATTGTATAGTTCATGCGGATCATGACTCCCCCATCCCATGAGGACGGCCTCTGAATACATTTTATTGACAATGATATCCCAACTTGCCCCTTCCACTTGAATGTGGATACCGAGTGGTTTCATCATATCTGCAACTGAAATAGCAAGGGATTGTCTGACCTCGTCATTTGCCGGGTAGTAAAGACTGAATTCAGCCTTCAAAGAACCTTTGTCAAGGATTCCATCGGCATCCACATCCTTCCACCCGGCGTCTTCCAATAGTTTACGTGCTCCATCCATATCCCCGTCTTCTATGATTGTATCCGGATTCCACCACGGAAGCCCATCAACTGAAGTATAGGCAGGTGTTCCGTATCCTTCCAATACACCATCAATTAAGGCTTGTCGGTCAACTGCCATATTAATTGCATGACGGATGGCTGGATCGGCCGTAACATCATTGCCGATGGGCAAACCATCTTTCGTAAATTCACCTGACTTCACATAAGGAAAGACGATTCCACGATTATCGACTGTTTTGACAGCTTCGAGTTTCATGCCGGGCACGTTCTTTTTACTAAATACAGCGGGAATATACGCAACATCAACTTTCCCGGCTTGTGCAGCAGCAAATGCCGCATCCTCACTTAAAAATACAAAGGTGATTTTATTAAAAAACGGTTTCTTTCCATAATACTCAGGATTCGCTTCCACAATCATCTGTTGTCCCTTGTCCCACTGTATAAGCTGATAAGGTCCCGAACCTACAGGGTTTTCAGCATAATTTTCACTATACGCATGTTGCGGAACAATTCCGGTTGAAACCAATGTATTCACAAAAGTGGATTGCGCTTCTTTCAACGTAAATTTTACTGTCGTATCATTTACAGCTTCCACTTTCTCCAAAACGTGTAAATCGACAACGGATCCACTCTCGGAAGCTTTTTCAAATGTAAATTTCACATCTCTAGCAGTTAATGGTTCGCCGTCTGAAAATTTGACGTCATCGCGTACTATTACAGTCCAAACCTTCCCATCATCACTGACGTCATAACTTTCCGCAAGATCATTAACAATATTTAGCTGGTCATCTCTTTTTAAGAGTGTGCTTTGAAATAGCGGCGAACCGTAACGTCCCCATCCAGTAATTGGATCAAATCCTGAAGCAGGCTCTGAACCAAATGCGAGTATTAGCTCGTCTTTCGGCTTCTCCTCATTTTTTACGTTTTTCGTTTTAGGCGATGAACAGCCTGCCAACATAATGGTTATAGCTAAAGTAGCTAGGATGATAAGTGTAACGATTTTTTTTGTCATGTAGTCTGCTCCTTATTAAGGATAATTAAATCTGTTCCACGGGTGCCACTGTGAAGTTGCCATAGGTCACACCCTTCAAGCTCGTCAGTTTGTGGCTCAGTTGCTGAATGTCTTTTGCCTTTCCTTTTACAACAATAAGCTCAAGACAACTATTATGATTCAAATGGAAATGCGTTGTGGCCAGGATGACATCATGCACACTATGTTGGATCTTCGTCATTTCCTCAAGTAGATTGCGTTGATGGTGGTCATAAAATAACAGAATACTTCCTGCAATGATCTGTTCGCCATCTTCCCAAGTTTGCTGAATAATCGCTTCCCGTACAAGATCCCGAATCGCCTCAGAACGGTTTTCATATCCCCTTTGCTTCACTAAATGGTCAAATTTCCGTAGTAAGTTTCCATCCATTGAAATGCCAAATCTCTTTAACATTGAGTCTTGCATGCTTTACCTCCTATTAATTATTGAGTAGCACGTTTTTACGAATTCGTAGCACGGAGAGATATAATAATTTCCGGAATTCAGGGCTCACCTAAAAATCAAGTGTTCACTCGGAACGCTTGTCATTCCTGCATTCAATTCAAGTTCACGTGCTACTTTTTTATCTAATCGTAACACCCATAGGCGTAGATAATTATAAGATGGGCACATTTCATATGCCGAGATGTATGATAATCAATGATGGATAAGTAGAAACCTTTTAAAACTGAGGAGGCCAAAAATGTTGGCTTGGATTTGTTTTCAGAAAAGTGAGGAGGGTCCGTCGCTTAACAACCAGAACGGAGAGTGTGAATTTTTATCAGAATGAACCATTCCCAATACGATTATAGAGCGATTCATCCAAGTTATCAATATAGACGCATGGGAGCTGACAATCATTTTAATATGTTGTCGTGTCAGGTGTCAGGTTCCAATATAATACAGGGTCGAACTTGCACCTTGAATGCGGGTTCGACTCCCGCCGTCTATATATGATAACCCCACCAATACGTGATACTATCCAGGATTCCAATAAGAACAAGAAGAATCCCCGCAATGCGCTGCACCATTCTCCCTGCCCTCATACTGAACTTCATCACAAGTCGTTTCGCATCAAAAAACCACATCAACAGAAGGAGGAGCAGGAGCGGAAGCGAAGTGGCCAAGCCGAATACTGCCGGCAGAAAAAGCCCATAGGAAGCCGTCGTTACGAGAGGCATGAGCCAAACAAAAAACAGGACGAACATCGTGGGACAAAAGGCAATGGCAAAACTGGCGCCGAGCAGGAAAGAACTGAGCTTCCCTTCTCTCAAACGCGACGGGATATGTGAAGTCAGCCGGTAGAGAAATCGTAGTTTGAGTACACCTAGCAAGACCAAACCTGTCACGATAATGAGCGGTCCAATGATTTTTCGGAACACCGGAAAATAGGATGTGATAGTCGCCTCAAATGATTGCCCGAATAACCAGGCCAACATTCCAATTGCGCTAAAAACAACAACCTTCCCCGCAATAAAAGCAAAAATCTCCCCGCTATTTTCTTTCATCTGGATCGACCGACTGCCATACAACGTAATCGCGCTCATACTGCCGGTCAATTGACAAGGCGCCACAGCTCCCAGCAAGCCGAGAAGCAAGGCTATAACAACAGGGTAGTGATCAAATGAATTGATCCAAGCGGTGACCGGTTCCGATATCATTTGGCTGATACTCGACATCCAAGCATCCATTTCAGCGCCACCATCACTTTCTTTTAGTGTCATCTCATGTTCATTTGTTCCATAAGAAATCTGGCATCCTCGCCAACCCCTTGCAACAATGAAGAACCTCGCCTTGACTGCCACGGCAAGCCTAAAAAGTAGAGGCCTGGAATGGGGCTTACTCCTCGTTCATGCATGATCTCTAGTTGCTCCACAAAAACGCCATCCACCTGTAACCAATTATACGTACGACGAAACCCGGTCGCCCAAATGATGTTCTGTACGGACAGGGAGCTGGCATCCCGGAATAAAACGCGGTCTGCCTCTGCGGATGTAACACGGTCTTTTAATAGTATGCTCCCGTCCAGTATGGCATGTTTCAGTTCCTTTCCGAAGATGGGGTCACCTTGTTTCTGCAACAGTTTTCCGACAAATGATGTATTTCGCGTTTCCAATATTCCGACTTGATCCAACCACCAGAAAATGCTTTTATCTTGAATTGTTAATGGGAAATATCGCAGTTTTTGACCGACTGCTAAAAAAGTCTCTTTTTCTTTCGCTAATTCCACCGCAATTTGCGCGCCGCTATTCCCGCCCCCGACGACCAAAACATTGCCCTCTTGCAACTGACTCGGATTCCGGTAGTCAGAGGAATGCAGCTGGACAACGTTTGAAGAGAGTGCTTGAGAAAAAGCAGGGATCTGTTTTGTTTGAAAGGGACCCGTCGCAACGACGATGGAGCGGGTGAGGAAATTACCTTTGGAAGTTTCTATTTGAAAACCCTCATCTGTTTGGGTCACCCGCTGAACATAGGTATTCAGTTGAATTGGCAAATCCATTACGTCGGCATAGCGCTGTAAATAGTCCGCGATTTCATCTTTCATCGGAAACCCATGCGGCTCTCCAACCAACGGCAGCCCCGGCAGCGAGCTATACATTCGCGGCGTAAAAAGCGTCAACGAATCATAACGCTTTCGCCAGACATCCCCCACTGCTGAACTTTGATCGATCAGTAAAAAACGTACACCCGCCTGCTTCAAATAAAACCCCATTGCTAAACCGGCTTGGCCTGCCCCGATGACAACCGTTTCGTAATTCAAATTGTTCATTTTTATTCTCCCGTCATTCAAATGTCCATTTGAATATATTATAACTACTCTCTTTCAACATTCAAACAACTATTTGAATGAAAAGGTAAAATTATCATTTTATTTTAAAATAAGCGCCATGTATGATTCAAGCGCATGAAGAGAAAAATGTATTGCGTTACCTTCGAAAATTATTTATAGTATTTTACATAACGAAGTTTTCGTTAATTATGCGTTAAATGATAGTAAAAGCATTGCCATTAAAAAAGGGGGGAATCTCTTATGATTTCTGCAAAGCAAAGGAATCTGATTTTGTTTTTACTTTTTATCGGTTGGGCGATTGGTAATTTTGACCGTTATTTTATTAATTATGCCGTCTTGTCCATAACAGAAGATTTACAATTAAGTCCGACGAGTACCGGGATGATTCTGAGTAGTTTCTTTGCGGGGTATGCACTCATGCAAATTCCGGGCGGTTGGTTAGCGGATCGATTCGGTTCCAGAAGGGTCCTAATGGTTTCGGTTCTAATGTGGTCGATCTTTACTGCGATGACTGGGGCGGTTTGGTCGTTGGCTTCAATGATTGCGATTCGTTTTCTGTTCGGTATCGGGGAAGGTGGATTCCAGCCTTCTAGTTCAAAGTTGATTTCGCAAACGTTTCCAAATGACAAACGGGCTTGGGCGATGTCCATCATGCTGTCATCCGGAGGGATTGTGTCACTCATTGTGCCGCTCCTTTCCGCCTATATGCTGACAACGATCGGCTGGCGTGTGTCCTTTTTGATACTAGGTGCCATTGGAGTCGTCATTACCGTCCTCTACTTTATTTTCATCAAACTGCCTGCGCATCTCCAAGATGAGGAGAGAATATCGGTAGGCGAGAAACCACAAGGAATTTTTAAACAATTGATGAAAACGCCGCTGATGTTGAATCTGTTTATCGCCTATTACAGTATTTACGCTATTAACTGGGGATTGGCGACATGGTTGCCGACGTATCTCGTCAATGTAAGAGGCCTTGATCTGATTTCACTTGGATGGGCGCAAACGGTCCCAGGTTTAGCGATGATTGTTGGAATTTATCTAGCCGGATACATTATTGACAGGCTTCCACTCGGTAAGGAAAAAGTGGTCGGGGCAATCGCTTGTGTTGTTGTCAGTATCCTGTTATATCTCATGTTCCATGCACCAAGTGTAACGATCTTTGTCGCGTATCAGACAATCGTCATTCTCTTTATTTCATTCGTGATCCTGCTTTTACCGGCAATCATTTTGAAAAGGCTTCCATCCTCGGTTGTAGGGACAAGCATGGGGATTGCCAATACAGGCGGACAGCTGGCGGGCTTTATCACTCCGCTGGCCATTGGGTTTATTGTGCAAACCTTCAATGGATCGTATAATGCTGCGTTTTGGATGCTGATTATTTTTGCTGTCATTTGTATGATTTCCCTCTTGACATTGAATTACCGGAAAGGTGAGTTGCTTCAAGGTCAGCAATGAAGATTAACAAGGAGGAATGAATGATGAACATACAGAAAGCAGTTGCAAAGCTGATTGAACAAAAGAGTGATAAATTTATAGCGTTGAGCGATAACATCTGGGATGTACCGGAGCTACATTTTGAGGAACATCAATCCTCCACTTATTTGATCGACGCTTTGGAAGAGGAAGGATTTCAAGTTGAACGCGGTGTCGCAGGACTGGAAACCGCTTTTGTCGGAAGTTATGGATCCGGGAAACCTGTCGTTGCGATTCTTGGTGAATTCGATGCGTTGGCGGGATTGAGCCAGAAAAAAGGACTTTCCCATCCCGAGCCGGTCGCCGATGGCGGTAACGGCCATGGTTGCGGGCATAATTTGTTAGGAACAGGGGCATTTGCCGCTGCCGTCGCCATCAAAGAATATTTGGAGTCAAATCAAGTACAAGGAACCGTCCGTTTTTACGGCTGTCCCGCAGAAGAAAATGGATCGGGTAAAGCCATTATGACGAGCGCAGGTCTGTTTGACGACGCGGATGTCGCCCTTTCCTGGCACCCATGGGATGTGCCGGGCCTAATGAATTTGCGGACACTCGCCAATTATTCCGCCCGTTTCAAGTTTCAAGGGAAAAGTGCCCATGCCGCAGCAGCTCCCCATTTAGGAAGAAGTGCGCTCGATGCAGTGGAACTGATGAATGTCGGGGTCAACTATTTACGGGAGCATATGGTTCCGGAGGCGCGAATCCATTACGCAGTTACGGATACAGGCGGCGCTTCCCCGAATGTGGTCCAAGCGAATGCCGAAGTCGTCTATTTGATACGGGCACCGGAAAAAGACGAAGTGAAATCACTTTATAAGAGAGTTCACGACATTGCGCGCGGAGCGGCATTGATGACAGGCACGACGTTTGAAGTTGAATTTGTAGGGACGGCTTCCAATCTGATCCCGAATTCCGTGCTGGCAGGCGTGATGCATGAAAACTTGATGAAGGTGGAGCTTCCTTCCTATGATGATAAAGACTTGGAGTTTGCCAACGAAATCAGAGCTACGCTTTCCGAGGCGGACCTGAACAATGCGTATGCGGGATTGGACCGGGAAACGGTGAAGAAGTTGAAAGAAAAAGCCATTGCGGATGTGATTCCTCCCCTTTCCCCAACGGAGGCCGTCTTGTCGGGCTCTACCGATGTGGGTGATGTCAGCTGGGTCGTTCCGACGATGCAATGCCTGACCACTTGTTTCGCAATCGGTACCCCCCTTCATACGTGGCAAGTGGTATCTCAAGGAGCTACCCCAATTGCGCATAAGGGGATGCTGCATGCGGGTAAAGTGATTGCTGCAACAGCCATCCAACTGATGGAAAATCCTTCGCTGATTGAACAGGCGAAAGCCGAGCTACAAGAACGCTTGGATGGAAAGACGTATGATTCGCTGATTCCGGAATCGGTGAAATGATGGGTTTTAATTGAATCCTGAAAATCGTTAGATATTAGAGGCTGATCTCATTCAGCCTCTCTTTTTTTGATGAACGAATAAAAACAGAAGTGTCACTGGATTTCGCTTATGCTTATCGGTAAAATTGGTGGACAGATGTGTGCAGAAAGTAGGTGGTCTTCATGTACAAAGTTGCGGTCGTCGGTCCCGATCAATCGGTGAAGAGGATCCTGACATTGGCAAGGGAAATTGAAAAAGATTTGGAATTCGTTCCTTTCGTTTATCAAAAAACAGCCGAAGTAAAAGATTTTGTGATGAACCCGGAGACACCGGTCGATTTTTGGCTTTTTTCAGGTTACATCCCATATAAAATTGCAGTAAATACAGTTGGGTCCAATGAAACCTTCATATATATCGAATCGAGTACATTAAGCATTTATAAAGGGATAGTCGATCTGTCCGCCAATCGTGGTAAAATGCTGGAGCGGATCAGCGTGGACCTGATTGAGTCGCATTTCTATACAAAAGATTTGTTGCAGTTCGAACAACCGTTGAAGGAAATGTATAGTAAGCCATTCGATGTGGACATACAAGCGGAGGAGCTATTTGATTTCCACTATGACCTATGGCAAGCGGATAAGATAGATGCGGCATTCACTTGTTACCCGACGGTCTATGAAGATTTGCAACAGGCAGGAATTCCAGCGTTCTGGCTATCGCCCAATCGAAACGAAATCCTACATACCATTCGGATGTTTTTTGAGAAAATCAAAACTTTCTATTATAAAGATACACAGATCAGCGTAGTCACCATCGAAATCGTAGAATACGACGCCATCAAAGAAAAAATGAAAGAATCCTATCAACTGGACTATTTGGAACTCCATTTGAAAAAGACACTGATTCAACTTTGCGAAAGATTGGATGGTTCACTTTTCGAACAAGGAAATGGGCGGTATGCCATCTTCAGCACAAGAGGGGCCGTCGAACGGGAAATTGGCGCATTGATAGAAAAGGTCAATCACCTTTCTCTAGAGGCAGGATCGAGCGTTGCAGTGGGCATCGGTTTCGGACAGACCGTCTTTACCGCGGAAACGAATGCGTACCGTGCCATTCGGGAATCGAAAAGAAAAGAGAAGCAGGAAATCGTCATCGTACAAGAAGATGGAACGATGATCGACGCAGTCGGAGAGGAAGATGAACTCACCTACTCCTATCGGACGGACGATAAAGAGTTTTTGGCAAAATTGAATGAAGGAAATATCAGCGTCAAAACGTTTAAACGGATTGAGTCCTTAATTCGGAAAATGGATTGGACGTCGTTTACAACGAAAGATTTGGCGATTCACTTAAAAATGAGCGACCGCAATGCCCAGCGGATCGTGTCCGACTTATGTAAAGTGAATGTCGTAGAATGTGTCGGAGAGGAATCGCGTTATTCGAGGGGCAGACCGGTGAAAGTTTATCAGTTGACGTGAATGTTAGAGGCCGGTTTATCGTTCAGAAATAAAAAATCCCGACCGGACTTGTCACTCAAACCATGCAGAAGTCTGGAGGAAAAATAGTATGAAAATTGTACTACTAGCGGATACCCATCTTCCAAGCGGCCGGAATAAGCTGCCAAGCCGTTTGCTGGAAGCTTGTGGAACAGCTGATCTTATTATCCACGCAGGCGATTGGAAATCGATGCAAGTATATGAGGAGCTTTCGCAATATGCAGAAGTGATCGGGGTGTCCGGAAATGTGGACGACGAAGACATTCGCCGGTCGTTTCCGTTAAAACAAACGGTTGAAGTTAGCGACTATCGCATTGGGATCGTCCATGGCCACGGAGAAGGAAAGACAACCGAGAAGCGTGCCTTGGAAGCGTTTGAAGATGAAGCTGTAGACATTATTGTATTTGGACATTCCCATATTCCGATGATGCGCTATGCAGGCAAGACATTGATGATCAATCCAGGCTCTCCTACCGCTAAACGAAAACTCCCGAACTACTCGTTCTGTATTCTACATATAGAACAAGAAGTCCGGGTTGAGTTTGTGTTCTTGTAAATGTTTGTATCTTCCTTAACCAAACTCTTTACAACACTTTGCTGAAAAACGCTTTCGTCCGTTCATGTTTCGGATTGACGAAGATTTCATCCGGTTTCCCTTCCTCGATCAACATCCCTTCATCCATGAACAGGACACGATCACCCATTTCCCGGGCGAAGCCCATCTCATGGGTCACGACGACCATCGTCATGCCTTCGTAGGCGAGCTGTTTCATGACATCCAAAACCTCCTTAACCATTTCCGGATCAAGGGCGGATGTCGGTTCATCAAACAACATGACCTTCGGCTTCATGGCAAGAGCTCTTGCGATGGCCACCCTTTGCATCTGGCCGCCCGATAATTGTTCGGGATAAGCGTCCGCCTTGGTCGCCAAGCCCACTTTCGTCAACAACTGCATGGCCAGCTCCCTCGCGGCTTTTTCGTCCATCTTCCTGACTTTGATGGGCGCAATCATAATATTATCGATCACGGTCATATGTGGAAATAGGTTAAACTGCTGGAAGACCATTCCGACTTCCCTACGTAAAGCATTGATGTCCGTTGATGGATCATTGACCTTCACGCCCTCGATCCACACTTCTCCGCCCGAAATGTCCTCGAGCAGATTGATGCAGCGCAGGAACGTACTCTTTCCCGAACCGCTCGGCCCGATAACGCAAATCACTTCTTTTTCATTGATTTCAAAATCGATTCCGCGCAACACTTCCAAGTCACCAAAAGATTTTCTCAACCCTTTAATCGATATCATTCCGCAGCACCTGCTTTCAAACGGCGGGATTTTTTCCGGGATGACGGGACATAACTATTACTGAATCTTTTTTCGACGTATTCGATGAGTTTACTGCAAACAAATGTCAAGATCAGATACAAGATTGCGACCGTCAAGTACGGCTCCCAGAACCTGGAATAGGCTCCCGCGACCACTTTCCCCGCATACAACAAATCACTGGCAGCAATGACAGTCACGAGGGAGGAATCCTTTAGCAACGCAATCAATTCATTACCAAGCGGTGGTATCATCCTCCGGAACGCTTGCGGCAAAATGACCAAACGCATAGCGAAGTTCTGTGTCATTCCAAGTGACCTTGCCGCTTCCATCTGTCCTTTCTCAATGGACTGGATGCCCGCCCGGATAATTTCCGCATTGTACGCGCCGCTGTTCAACATGAGTGCGACCGCCCCTGAAAAGAAAAAGCCCAATGATTGACCGAACACCGTAGGAATCAATGCGGTATGGATAAGAAGCAATTGTACAAGCAAGGGGGTTCCCCTGAAAAAATCGACATAAAACTTCGACGGATAATAGATCCATTTTCGTTTTGACAACTTGCCCATGCCTACGAAAAGCCCCAGGATGAAACCGCCGACATAGCCGACTGCAGTCAGCCCTAATGTGACCAAGATCCCTCTGAAAAAAAGTTCCCGATAATCCCAGATGACACCCATCATATCCAGAGAAGTCATCGGCCATCACCTCCATGGCGTGAATGGACAGGCATGGTGTTATTCCACATCAAATCCAGTGATTTCTTTTAATTTGCCATTCTCTTTAATTTTTTGGATTCCATCATTTAAAAGATCCAGAACTTCCTGATTCCCTTTTTTGACCATCAACCCGTAATATTCCTTCTCGAAACTATCGTCTTCCACCGTTTTCAACTTCACTTTCGGGTTGTTCTTTTGGTAATCGATGATGACCGCATTATCGCCGACCGATGCATCCGCATTGCCGTTGATCATCTCAGTGATCGCTAAAGGCATCGTTTCAGCAGCAAGAATTTTCGAGCTCGTTTTCCCCAGCAACTCTTGGACGACAATATGTCCGGTCGTATTGATCTGCACAGAGACTCTCTTATCCGCTAAGTCTTGGAATGATTCAACATCCGAATCTTCCGGAACCAAGATCAATTGATTTGCAATGAAATACGGATCGGAGAAATCGAAGTTCTTCTTTCTATCATCTGTAATTGTGATGGAGGAGACGGCGAAATCGACTTCAGCATTATTCACGGCCGGGAATAAAGGATCCCATCCATAGTTTTTATACTCGACTTCGAATCCGGCAGCTTCGGCAATCGCGTCGACGATGTCTATGTCAATGCCGACAATATTCCCTTTCGAATCCATATACTCCATCGGGGCATAAGTCGCATCCGTGCCGACTACAAGCTTTTTCTTGCCATCCGTTACAGCTTCGCTCGTTGATCCTTCCGCACTATCCGTATTATCCGTACTTTCCGTACTACCCGAGCTACCAGAACTGCTTCCGTTCGATGTTCCCTCCGTACCGCAGCCGACTAATAGGATCGCTAATAGCAGGAACGCCGCTCCTGTTAAAAATATTCTGAACTTCTTGCCCATGTTATCCCCTCCAATGTTTATAGAAACTTATCAACCTATTAAAATTGTATAAGAAAGCGCTTTCTTTATCAACCAAATATTTTCCTATTAGTCGCCAGATGGATGCCTATCATCATCCAATTCATACTGTCGCATCAAAAATATTTTTTTGATACCCTATCCTTTTGAACTGCTTTCTTCCCGACAATTCAGGTATAAAAGAACGGGTCAATAGCAGTTATTTCTATTAAATTAAATTTTAGGCGCCAGGTACCAAGACAAATCAGAAATGTTTTGGGACCTGTCAGCTATCTTAAAATCAAACCACCCAAAACCATAAGGACATTCAAACCAAAATGCCAAATCATTGAAGGTACTACACTGTTAGACTTAACCGTAATTCCACCATAAAAAAGACCTCCTAAAATAAAAGCAATACAGAGGAACCAAGGGATCCCAAGGTGATAATGTTGCAAGCCAAATCCGACACTCGTGATGACAACGCCCCATTTCTCACCGAGATTGGTGGAAAAGCGGCTTAGCAAACTGCCTCTCCATATCAGTTCCTCCAGAACTCCATTCATAATGGAGAAGATGAGGGCTAACAACCACACCTCTGCCATGAACGACCAACCATTCAAAATGAGGATTGGCAAAAAGGCTGCAATAGCAATGCTCAATGCGATTAAGAGAAAGGTTCCAACAGGAATCGAATGAAACCCCGACCAAATAAACGGGAAATAAATCCGCTTTTTCCATTGAGGTTTATTCAAATAGGGAATCTGAGGCGTTTTAGAAAATATGGCAGAAAAAAAGAACGGTAGCAAGATAACCAAAAGTGTTAATCTATTGAGAAATACATGGACCTCTTTTGGCTCTATATGGACGATCCAATGGGTAGAGATGTATAGATAAGCATAAAATCCGACCCCGAATAAAAGGACAGTTGAAAGAATCTGTTTTGATGAAGTACCGAAAACAAAATAATAGAAAGCTGCCGCTACAATCCATAAGCCCAGAAGTAGATAATTAGGGAATTGAAGGAATACAACAAGGGATGCGAATAAAGTCAAAGACGCTAGGTTTCTGAAAAAACATTTCCTCATCGATCTTCCCTCCTTTAGTACAGCTGCTACTCTAATTCTATCGGAAAGGGCTTGATGAAACACTACTATCCTTATAGGTAAATGAAAAATCTAAGCCGAATCACGGTAACCACTTATTAATATCGACTAAGTTACTTCCAACCATCGTTTTCGAGCCATATCGTCCCCACATTACACTCTTCCGAGAAATCCGGAACGAGTTTGTGTTTTTCAGTCTCTTATTTGAATTCAGAGTCTTTTCAGTCTCCTCTCGTTCAGGTAACATGGAGTCAAAGAACAGGGTGAGAGGTCTATTTTAGGGAAATTCAGAAGACATGCACTCACCCGTTCGGAGTAATGCTCTGTGGAATGCGGCCGTACATACAATAGGACTGTCCTAGAAAGTTTGCATATGGAACCTCCATTTCGAATTACAGGCTACTATTGAGAGACATAAGTCCAAAAATGGAGGTTTTGAAAATGTGGAGTACAAAAAATATCATCTTTTCATTCATCGGCTGCTTTATTACCGCTTTAGGTGTAAATATAGGATATATTCCCGTTCACCTGTTCAGTGCCGGGTTTCCAGGCATCGGAGTGCTGACCCTCTACACGCTTAACTGGAATGCGGGGATGGTCGTGTTCGCTCTGAATATCCCTTTGTTGTTCCTTGCTTGGAACCGGATCGGTCGTTCGTTCGTCATTCAGACAATGGCGATTGCCGGGGTACTGTCCCTTTTCCTAGACCTTCTCTATCCGGTTAGCGGCTGGTTCCATCCTCCCCTCTGGCTAGGCATCATTCTCGGAGGTGGCATGGTGGGTCTCGGGACAGGCATCATTTTCAGACAGGGACTGACAAGCGGCGGCGTCGGGTTGTTGGCCCGTTTGCTCCAACTCCGCTTTCCAAATTGGAAAATGGGAACAATCCATATCGCATTCGACCTATGCGTGCTCATTCTCGGTGCCCTCTTATTGGATATCCAAACCGCATTTTTTACGTTCCTAGCTTCTATCCTGATGGGACGGATGATGGATTTGGTGAAAGTTTTGCCAAATTCTTTTGCGGTGGGGAAAGGCAAGCGCTATGCGGATGTCTCTTGATGCTTCTTGGTGTCACACAACCCGCGCTTGAAGCATGCCTAAATTGAATAGCAGAAAAAGCATCAACCCCGTGAGTGGAGTCGATGCTTTTTCTTTGGGTTTTAGGACAATTCTTAGGTATCCCCTTCCCCACTGTCCCGCCGTTTCCTCACCTATTGAAAATTCCTGCCCACGTCTTCAGTGCCCTATGGATTGGTTTACAGAATTTGCTATAATGAAGGGAAGGTGCCGAACTTTCAAGCGGTCACCCGCACCAAGCGGTTGATTCGGCAAATACCATCGGTCTGGCAGGAGGAAATGCAGTTGCAAGTAATTATTTCACATGTGAACACGGATTTCGATGCGTTAGCTTCGATGATTGCGGCAAAGAAGCTTTATCCGGACGCCCAACTTGTCATTTCAGACAAGCACGATATTCGGGTGCAGCGCTTTTTGAATATTTACCGGGATACGTTGGACTTCGTCCGGGACATCGATGTCGACTGGGACGAAGTGACGGAAATGATCTTGGTCGATGTCGCTTCCCTTTCCAGATTGGGGAAGCTTCCGAAAGACTTTGACGAGGAAAAGCGGAAGTTCATCGTCTATGACCATCACCCGAAGCGGGAAACCGATGTCGCGTATGATGAGGGGATTGTCGAACCTGTAGGAGCCGCCGTCACTTTGCTCCTTGAAGAAATAAAAAGACAGGGATTGCCGATATCCAAGTTTGAAGCGTCTCTATTCGGACTTGGCATTTATACAGATACCGGAAATTTTACATACAAAAATACAACATCCCGCGATTTACAAATGGCCGGTTATTTAATTGAAAACGGGATGAGCCTGGAAATGGTACAGCGTTTTTCAGAAGAAACACTGAAGCCTGAACAGCAGGAGCTGCTGGATCAGCTTCTTTCAGAGACAACCATTCATGAAGTGGACGGACTGGAAATCGCGTTAAGTTCCTGGCAGTTGAAAAAACCCCAGAATGGACTCGCCACGATTACGACGAAATTATTGAAAACGAAAGGGACGGACGCAGCCATCACAGTCGTCAAAATGAAAAACAATGTCCATGTCGTCGGACGCGCGAATTCCGACCGGATCACCTTGTTGCCGATTCTCCAGAAGTTTGGCGGAGGAGGCCATAAGCATGCAGGTTCTGCAACGGTTAAAAAAGGCGACCTGGAAAATGTGTTCAACGAGCTGACCGACTATTTAAACCTAATGTTGAAGCCTGCCATCTCCGCAAGGGAAATCATGACACATCCTGTGAAGACTTTGTCCCCTGACACGACAATCGAGGAAGCGGGCCAACTCATGTACCGTTACGGACATTCCGGTTATCCGATTGTGGCAGATGGCCGTTTAGTCGGATTGATCACCAGAAGGGATCTCGATAAAGGGAATCATCACGGCTTAGGACATGCGCCGGTGAAAGGGTATATGACGACGAACGTCATTACAATCAATCCGTCCACGACAGCTGAACAAATACAGGAACTTGTCATAGAGCATAATATCGGACGGTTGCCTGTAGTCGAGGATGGGAAAATGATCGGCATTGTGACGAGGACGAATATTATTGAAATGCTGCATAGTGATACGTTTTCGGATGATGCGGGCGAGGAATCGGATATCTCAGCATATCATTTGCAGGAAATGATGGAAACGCAATTACCGGAAGATGTGTTAAGTTTGTTGAAGAAGATCGGCGAAACCGCGAGCCGGATGGATATCCCGATCTATCTGATTGGTGGCATTGTGCGAGACATCCTTCTGGACAAACCGAATGACGATATCGATATCGTCGTGGAAGGCAACGGAATCCATTTTGCCAAAAGCCTGCAGGAGGAGCATGGGGGTGAAGTGATCGAACACGAAAGCTTCGGTACGGCAACGTGGTCCCATCCGTCAGGACTGTCCATTGATTTGACTTCATCGAGGCTTGAATATTACGAACGGCCGGCATCTTTGCCCGATGTTGAAACATCGACCTTGGAAGAAGATCTGCAGAGGCGGGATTTCACGATCAATGCGATGGCCATCCGTCTGAACGAGGATACATTCGGCGAGCTGATTGACCCATTCGGCGGCCGGGAAGATATCCGCGAGAGAAGGATTAAAGTTCTCCACAATATAAGTTTCATTGAAGATCCGACACGCATTTTCCGTGGAGTACGCTTTGAAGGGCGTTTTCAATTCCGAATGGATGAGCAAACCGAAAAATTGGCATTGAACTCCATTGAGAAAGTCATCAATCTGACAGCGACCCGCATCGTGGAAGAGATGAAACGGCTATTCAAAGAAGGCAGCCCGTCCGACGTAATCCGCCGATTATTCGAACTCCAATTCTGGCAGCAATTCGGAATCAAAGACAGTACGGAAGGACCTGCAGTTATGATCGCGGAGAAACTCCGTTCAATCTACCGTACACAATCCGAAGAAAGCCAAGGATATTTGGCGGAGGATTTGGACTGGTTCCAATACTTTTTACTGCCGTTCTATTGTAATTCAAGCCTATATGCCGCTGAAAAGTTCGCACTGACAAAACAAGAGATGAAGTTATTGAAAGAAATCGAGGGATTGAAGCAATATGGACAATGGGGTGAAGCGGAGAAAATCGGTGATTATCACGCATTTCTAAAGGATGTATCAGCCGAAGCAATCTTTTTTATTCTGGCCACCGAAACGATGGAAAACCAGCCACTTGTCATCGACTACGTAAACCGTCGATACCATCTTCCAAAGCATTTGACGGGAGAAGATTTAATGAAGCTCGGACTTAGACCCGGTCCTTCTTTTTCCGAAATCCTGCTACAGGCGGAAATAGGTCAGCTGAACGGAGAAATCATGTCAAAAGAACAAGCGCAAGAGTGGCTGACAGAACATTTCCTTTACGATAAGCAAACCTAATTGGTTCGCCACATGGTCCAGCCCCCCTGCTTCGCCGTTTGGAAGCTGGGGGCTGTTTTTTTATGTGTGGGAAGTATCCGTTTTTCATTCCCGAGAATTACTGACGTTTCTTCCTTGATGCTTCCATATTGCTCTGTTGGGGACTTGTATCTGTGCATCAAACTAATAGAAATGATAAAATTCATGAGTAGAAAAGGGCTTTGCAACAGATGAATAGTGATAAAAATGGGTAGAGCTGAAAATGTGATTTTAGCTCTACCCAATCTTTTTAATCTAAAAGCTTTCTAAACTAACTTGATAACCGCTAGAATAAGAAACATTACTATTCATGATCACCACGACCATCCCTTTCCTATTGTCCCCTATAATCTCCGATAGGTAGTCAGAATCATTTATATCATTATTATGTACTTTTTCTAAAACCCTACTCTTATACAAATGATATACTTTGCCATCCCTTTTAAAAGCTTTCTCTAGTTTAATGGCATCTTTAGGAAGATACTGCTCAATTAATGAAAAAACCTCATTACTATTAGCTTTTCTCATGTACAATTGAATATCTCTTACTCTTTCGTTTTTACCATATTTAGTATTACTTATATGATAGGTAATACGTTCAAGATCAGGGTCCCAGCTCCCAAGTATTTGTTTTACTGTTTTATTTCTCGTAGTCACTAATCTTTTTAAATTACTAGAATCTAATTCCATAGTTATTTTTAATGAACCAAACTCGTTAAACGTTTTATGACTAATACAACTTCTGATTTTCTTATAATCAATTCTCTCTATTAATTCACCAATACCGATTCCATTCTTAGAAATCTGTTCAATAACCTTTGCTCCATTCTCTCTATCCAATCGCGCTTTCCTTTTTCTAATCATATTATTCACGTTTTTATAGGTTATAGCTCCAATCACTAAAAGGATTAATGCCATCCAAATATACCAAGTTTTTTCTACTAAAAGCACACCTCCTCCTAAAACCAGGACCAATCCCGAAAATAAAAAACTAATAATCGGAACAAAAAAGACTATAACTAATATTGTTATAATAATTGCCATTTTCCCCACCCTATCTAAAATTAAGTAAGAATAAAATACTTTTATAAAACCATAATAGTGATATATGTAACATTATTTCTTTCTATTATCAATACTATCGTAAAATGACTTAGTAATAGAGTGATGTGAGGTAATTGACTGTATTCCTGAATTAAAACCCCTACGGTACCTAGTGTAAAACTCTTAATTCTATCATCGGTAACCCCTATTGTTGCCGTGAAAAAGTTTAGAAATCACTCATTGTCTCATATGAGATTACTATTCGTTCGTTCCCTCACCCTGACGTTTCTTCCTTGATGCTTCTATAATTGCTCTGTTTGGACATGTATTTGTGCATCAAACCATAAGAAGTGGTAAAATTCATGAGGAGTAAAGGGCTTTGCAACAGATACATGTTGCATAAGGAGGATATGAATTGAATAACGAGCATAATTTCTGGCTTGATTTGCCGAAGCCGTTTTTTATATTGGCACCAATGGAAGATGTAACAGACGTCGTGTTCCGTCACGTCATCAGTGCGGCAGCAAAACCCGATGTGTTTTTTACGGAATTTACGAACACGGAAAGTTATTGCCACCCTGAAGGAAGAGATAGTGTGCGCGGTCGCTTGACGTTCACAGAAGATGAACAACCGATTGTAGCGCATATTTGGGGTGATAAACCGGAGTTCTTTAAGCAAATGAGCATCGACATGAAAAAACTCGGGTTCCGCGGGATTGATCTGAACATGGGATGCCCGGTGGACAACGTCGCAGCAAACGGAAAAGGCGCGGGATTAATTCGACGACCTGAAGTGGCGGCGGAACTGATCCAAGCGGCAAAAGCCGGTGGATTGCCCGTTAGTGTGAAAACAAGATTAGGCTACGTGGAAATTGATGAATGGCGCGATTGGCTAGGACATGTGTTAAGACAAGACATCGCGAATCTTTCCATTCACCTTCGCACGAGAAAAGAAATGAGCAAAGTGGCCGCACATTGGGAACTCATTCCCGAAATCAAAAAGTTACGCGATGAAATTGCTCCAAACACGTTGCTAACCATAAACGGAGATATCCCTGACCGCGCAACAGGATTACAATTAGTTGAACAATACGGCGTCGACGGCGTCATGATCGGCCGCGGCGTTTTCACCAATCCATTTGCTTTTGAAAAAGAACCAAGGGAACACAGTGTGCAAGAATATCTCAACTTATTGCTGTTACAATTGGAGCTCCATGATCAATATTCAAATGAAATCGAGCCACGTCCATTCAAACCACTTCACCGTTTTTTCAAAATCTATATTCGTGGTTTTCGAGGAGCAAGTGAATTGAGAAACCAATTGATGAATACGAAGTCGACGGATGAGGTGCGGCGATTAGTGGAGCCTCTTTTAGAGAAAGAATAGGACTTCACCAAAAATCCGCTTGTGTAACCCACAAACAATCCTCACTTCCGCTATTGAATGAAAAACAAGGTGCTTTCTGTTGAAATATAAACAGGAAGTGCCTCTTTTTTGCCTCAAAGAATATACCACCTCAAAACTTGATTTTTTAATCCCTCCTCTAATAAGTCCAGCTCTTCTTAAAGTGTTTGCCATATATGAAAGAATTTCATTAAAACAGGCCTACTTTTCGTTTTGATGAATCGCGTGTTTAGTTCGAAGCGCGCTAGGACCTTATGCCTTTCAAGTAATTAGACATCTAGTACTTTTACTGATAATAGCAAATTTTCTCTATTGATACAAATGTCCTTTTTGTATTGAAACCAGTAGTTTGCTCATTTAGTATTAAATATAGATTCTCTAAAATTCAAATTTTTATAAATGATTATATAAAATTTAGTATAGAGAATCTTTTTTTAGATATAGAAGAATGGGGGCATAAACATGATATTTGGCTTGTTGAAAGATCGAAAAGTTGGAGAGTACAGAGTAATTGCAACGCCTTTAGAAGTTAGTACGATTAAGGCAGATGGCCACACAGTTCTTGTGGAACGAGATGCCGGTCTTATGGCGGGATTCAGCAACGAAGAATACGAAGAGCAAGGCGCCGAGATTGTTGAAACAACGGAAGAGATGTATGAAAGGGCAGACCTATTAGCAAAAGTAAAAGAAATCGAAGAACCGGAGTACAAGTTATTAAGAGAGGGCCAAATTATCTATACCTGCATTCATCCTGCAGCGCATGAACAACAAGTTCAAGCTATTTTAGATAGTAAGTGTATTGCATTTACCGCAGAAGACTCTCATCGTTATGGGTCTGTTAACTGTGAAGCGGCAGGTAAACAAGGTGCTTTAATGGGTTTGCAAGCCATGTTAACGATTAACGGTGGAAAAGGGAAATTTGTGAGTGGACTGGCTGGTGCCCCAGGTATGAAAGTCTTAATTCTTGGTGGAGGATTAGTTGGAAAATCTGCATTGCAAGTGCTTCATTCATTAGGGGCTTGGTGTACAGTTATGGACGTCAATTTCGGAACTTTAAGAGATATTGGTCAAATGTACAATGAAAAAGTAAATACACAATTATCGACGAAGCAAAACATTGCAAAATTACTTCCAGAAATCGATATGGTAATTAACTGTGTAAAATGGCCAAAAGGAAGCAAAGATTATTTAATCGATCGGGAAATGCTTCATTTGATGGAAAAAGGGTCTGTCCTTGTAGATATTAGTAACGATGAAGACGGAGCTATTGAGTCCTTCCGTGAAACTACCCATGAAGAGCCGATGTATATTGAAAATGGGGTCGTTCATTATTGTGTCAGTAATATTCCGGGAGCAATCGCAAACTCTACCTCAGTAGCATATGCAGCATCCGTATTAGGGCATCTGAGATCCATTTTAAATTCAGGTGTACGGGAAGCATGTATAAAAGATGGGTATTTAAGACGAAGCCTGACAGCGTATAAAGGTTTTCTGACACATGAGGAAACAAGCGCGGTTCAAAATAGACCATGGGTCAGACCAGAAGATATCTTACAGATTGCACAGGAAATGCTAGATCCAGCCCCCCCTGCTACAGTAGCAAAATCGGATAACTTCTTAAAAATTTAATAGAAAAGGTGTATGCAACTATGACGCTTTATACATTATTGGTGGACTTCACATTAGCTAGTATTCTTATTTTTATTAGTATGTACTTACGTTCAAAAGTGAAGTTTCTGCAACGAAATTTCATCCCAGCAAGTTTACTGGCAGGATTTTTAGGATTAGCATTGGGGCCAGGTTTTTTGAATCTATTACCATTTTCAGGTGAGATTGGCTCATACGCAGGAGTCATTATTATATTCGTATTTGCTTCCGTAGGGATTAATGGATTTTCATTCTCACCAGGAAATATGAAAAATGACTTAAATCGAATGGGAGCCTACGCTTCTTATAAAATAGTAGTCATGTGCGTTCTTATTTTCGTACCAATTATATTTTCTATCCTCTTTATATCTAGTTGGATTCCGGATATTAACTATGGGTTTGGATTAATATTAGCAGCAGGTTTCTACGGCGGTCATGGAACGGCAGCAGCTGTAGGGTCTACATTTGAAAACTTAGGATTTGCAGCTGCAACAGACTTAGGAATGACATCTGCTACAATCGGGATATTGGCGGGCATCTTTGGTGGATTAATATTTATTAAGATGGCTACGAAAAAAGGCTATACTCATTATGTGAAGGACTTCTCTCAGATTCCCGAAGATATGAGAACTGGTTTGGTACAATCGACGAATCGAACTTCCATGGGAGAAGAAACTATTTCCCCAGTTGCTCTCGATCCACTGGCATTTCACCTTGCTCTAATACTTATTCCATCCGGTTTAGGGTATTTATTAAATAATTATATTGCAAACACATGGGGACTGGATTTCCCAACGTTTACAATTGCGTTCATTGTAGCCCTACTCATGTATGTAGTGTTGGGAAGAGGTAAAAAAGGTGTTTATAAATATGTAGATGAAAATATCGTTACTCGGTTAGGAAGCTCCGCAACAGATTACCTTGTATTTTTCGGAGTTGCCTCTATAAAATTACCGGTTATTTTGGAGTATGCACTACCGCTTGGACTCTTAATGGGGTCTGGGATCGTTCTTGTCATAGTGCTGCTCTGGGTGATTGGGCCAGCCATGAACTATGAAAGTTGGTTCGAGCGTTCCATATTCGTGTACGGATACGCAACAGGAGTTTTTGCGATCGGTTTAACATTATTGCGTATTATAGACCCTGAGAACAAATCGAAGACGTTGACAGATACGGCAATTGTCGGCCCTCTTAATACACCAATTGAGCTTCTCGCTTGGTCAGCTGGACCGGCAATGCTTTTAGGCGGTCAACATTGGACATTCGCCGGTATTTATATTGCGATTACAATCGTTTGTGTAATTATCTCTATTAAATTTAAGTGGTGGTATTGGAAGGTACCTTTTGGAGAACGGCCTGAAGCGACTGCCCAAACCGAGAAGACAAATACTTAACTACAGATGAATAATAAAAACTCCGCTAGTACTTTGTTGCTTAGCGGAGTTTTATTTTGAAATAACAAGTTAAATGCTGTAGAAAAAACTGACCCCTAAAACATTTGTATAATTGACACTTTTACAACAGTCAGTTCTTCGCTAAAGTAAATACTATCAAGAATTCATCATAGCGAGGAAGATGCAGATGCAAAATGTACAAGGTCAATCCTATACAAAAATACGTACGAAAACGTTTGATTTAGTCCTGACTGCCATATTAGCAGCCCTCATTTTTGCCGCAACCATGATCAACATCAAGTTGCCGTTCGGACAAGGCGGGCTGATTCACTTAGGGACCTCCATGCTGTTCATGGCTGCGATTTTATTCGGTCCTAAAAAAGGGGCACTTGCTGGAGCCATTGGGATGGGCTTATTCGATATCTTAGGAGGCTGGGCCATTTGGGCGCCAACAACAATTATCGCCCGCCTATTACAAGGCCTCATCGTCGGTAAAATCGCTTGGTCGAAAGGTCATCAAGGCGATAGCGTCAAATTGAACATCTTAGCTGCAATTGCCTCGATGCCGGTGATGATGGCGGTCTACTATATTGGACAAGGAATTATGTTCGGAAACTGGATCCAACCGCTGGCATCCATTCCTGGAGACACTATTCAAAACTTTGCCGGTTTACTGATTGCCATTCCGGTATGTATCGTATTGAAAAAGACACCTTATTTTCAGAGGAAATTTTAATAGGTAAAACATCAACACGCCATCTTGCTGTATTGTTCAGCAGAGATGGCGTGTTTTTTGTCTACAAAAATCCTTTCATTAAAATTTTACGATTCCTGAGATAAAATGGTAAAATAAATAGAGTTTAATTCCAAAAGGGAGTGGAAACCAACAAAAAGACCGTTAAAGCACGTTACCCATTACCCACAAACGCTTTTGTTTTGAAAATTAAACAGTTTAAGAGGTGCTTGAAGTTGATAACGGCGAATAGAGAGCAAACACTATTTAATCACGAAGGAAGTAAAATAATTACAGACAGAGAGATTGACATCTTCGTTAGATTAGAGGAGCCTTTGGTAGTTGTTTTAGGGAATGTTTTAAGTAACGAAGAGTGCGATGAACTGATCAGATTGTCTAAGGACAAAATGAAACGTTCTAAAATTGGAGAGACACGCGAAGTAAATGAACTGAGGACAAGTAGTAGTATGTTTATTGAAGAAAGCGAAAACGAAATTGTTGCTAGAGTTGAAAAGAGAACCTCATCCATTATGAATATACCCATTGAACACGGAGAAGGCCTTCAAATCCTTCAGTATACCCCTGGTCAACAATATAAAGCGCATTATGATTTCTTTTCATCTGCAAGTAAAGTAACAAACAATCGAATTAGTACGCTCGTTATGTACTTAAATGATGTAGAACAAGGCGGAGTAACGTTTTTCCCTAAACTGAATTTTTCAGTCTTCCCCAAAAAAGGTATGGCAGTCTACTTCGAGTATTTCTATACCGATCAAAATGTAAACGAATTAACTTTACACGGTGGAGCACCAGTGATAGCTGGTGAAAAATGGGTCGCCACGCAATGGATGAGAAAACAAAAAGTAAGGTGAGAAAGTGCTTTTCCATATCGTAACTCTGAGCATTTATAGCAAAAGGTTACTTAGCAGCCGAAAAGGAGGACCTCCCTAAATGTCTAAAATATAGGGATAGTCCTCTTTCATTTATTAAAATTTGGTTTTAAGCGCCGTATGATGAAACAATTCAGAATTGCTTTATAATCGGTGCTTTTTTTCTTTTGAAAACTATGCGTTATTTGACTGGGGGCTTTGTTCTTAACTATCCGCATCTAAATAATAATGGCAATTACATCACCTTCATTAACAAAATCACCTTCTGCTACTTTTATTTCCTGAATTAAGCCTGCCGTTTCTGATGATATCGGTATTTCCATTTTCATAGATTCTAAGATTGCCACGTCCTGATTTTCAGTTACTTCATCACCTGCTTTCACTAACAACTTCCATACATTCCCTGCCATTGTCGCCTTTACGTTATCCATTTATATTCCTCCATTACTTTATAACCGTTGTTAAATTTCTATTAATAAAATCTGTCGTTGTATTACCCGTTTTAAATTCTTCATGTTTAACAACTTTTTGTAATAATGGTATGTTTGTTTTTATACCTTCAATTCTGTATTCTTTCAAAGCTTCTTTGATTCTAGTAATAGCTTCTTCTCGTGTTTTACCATTAACGATTAGTTTGCTTATCATCGGATCGTAAAATGGCGACACAACACTGCCGTTTACCACAGTTGATTCAATACGAATCGAAGACCCGATTGGAGCTTGATAATTCGTAATTTTTCCGGGTGATGGAAGAAAACGAATAGGGTCTTCAGCATAAACTCTTACTTCAATTGAATGACCATTTATGTTTAGCGAATTTTGCTCTACAGACAGTTCATTTCCTTCTGCAATTGAAATTTGTTGTTCTACAATATCTATCCCTGTTATTTCCTCTGTAACAGGATGTTCAACTTGAATTCTCGTATTCATTTCTAAGAAATAAAAATCGCCATGCTCGTCCACTAAATATTCGATTGTCCCCGCGTTTGTATAACTAATGGACTTAGCAGCTTTTACAGAAGTCTCTCCCATTTCTTTCCTTAAAGTTTCAAAAACGAAAGATGACGGTGCTTCTTCAACTACTTTTTGATTCCTTCTTTGAATTGAACATTCGCGCTCAAACAAATGAACTACATTACCAAAATGATCAGCTAAAATTTGTATTTCTATGTGCCGCACATTTTGTAGAAGCTTTTCAATAAACATTGAACCATTCCCAAAAAATTGTTCAGCACGCTTAGAGTTACTATCAAAAGCTTCCATTAATTCATGTTCATCATTTGCAATTTGAAGGCCAATCCCTCCTCCTCCAGATGCCGCTTTAAGCATTACAGGGTAGCCAATTGTTTTTGCTACTTCTAAAGCATCTTCTACATTTGAGAGTGGTTCTTCTGTTCCCGGAATAACAGGAACACCTATTTTTCTCATCAATTTTCTAGCAGCAATTTTATCTCCCATTTGTTTTATAACAGATGGGCTTGGTCCAATAAATATAAACCCTGCATCCTCGCATGCTTTAGCAAATAAATCGCTTTCACTTAAAAACCCATAACCTGGATGAATAGCATCTACATTTGCTTTTTTTGCAATCGATAATATTTTATTTACGTTCAAATAACTCTCATTCACGCGAGACGGTCCAATCAAATAGCGTTCATCAGCCATCTTTACATAAGGAGCATGTTCATCAGCTTCTGAATATATTGCTACAGATTGAATCCCTAATTTATTACAAGTTCGAATAATACGCGAAACAATCTCTCCGCGATTCGCTATTAATACTTTTTTAATCATCTATTACCACTCCATTATTTAAGGAATATAATACCACCAAACACCATTATGAAATTCCTTATTTACACAACCCTTATATTGTAAATATTCTAATGCGCTATCGATTCACCTAAGGCAAACCGTTTTTCATGTACATCCATCTCAAAAGTAAACAATTTTTTACTCATTTAATAGGCGTTTGTTCCGGTTCCAACATTCTCCAGAGTCATCTCTAACCTTTCTTCATGATGTGCTAAAACCTCATTAATCCGATTATTAGCATTGTAAAAAGGTGCGCCAGGTGACGGAGTCAACTGACCATATACTACCACGGATTACTCCAAATGTTGCGTTGCTTATTGGTTTAATGGGATAAAGAATCCTTTAAAATCTTATATAGAATCTATGGAGAAAATTAAACTATTAAATGTGGAATATGTTAAAAAGCACACTGTTTTCTCTGTTATAAAATACAACTAAACCATCAGAATGTCCGGTGTAAAAATAACTTCATACGCGTGAGTTAAGGTCGCATTGAATGCATTGAAGGTCCCAATAATTCGGGCAACAATTCATATACATCTTCCACCCATTCACATAAAAGTGGTCGAGTATCTCTTGGATCAATAATTTCCTCTATTCCAAATGCAGTTGCAGTTCTCAGTGGAGATCGAAAGCTTTCAAACTTACTCGCTAACTCTTCTAGCAACATTTGCGGATTCTCACTTTCTTCTAATTTCCGCCTATATGCAACTTGTAAACCTCCTTCAATAGGTAGAGAACCCCAATCACCTGAAGGCCAAGCATAGCGAAGATGTAGACCATGACCATTTATCATTCCTGCTCCTCCGACCCCATATACTCTCCTTAAAATGATTTCAACCATAGGGACTGTGGCTTGGTAAATTGTTGAAATAGCTCGAACTCCATGTCTTATTAATCCTTGTTCTTCGGCAGCAAGGCCGATTGTTAATCCAGGCTGATCAACAAAATTAATAATGGGCAAGTGAAATGTTTGACACAAGTCTACAAACCGTTCTATTTTTTGACAACCCTTTACAGATAACCCGCCTCCTCCAACTAACGGATCATTTGCTAAAAAACCTACCGGATGGCCCTTTAACCTTGCGAATCCTGTAACTGTATCTCCACCACAATGTTGACCCATTTCAAATATGGACTCTTTATCAAAAACCATTTGTAAAATTCTTCTGATTTTATAAGGTTGTCTACGATTCTTCGGAATAATAGATATGAGTTCTTCTTCTTTCCTATCTGAAGAATCATTCGTTTCCACTATTGGCGGTAACTTCCATACATTGCCAGGGAGGTAAGACAAAAAGTTTTTGATTGCCTTAAAAGCTTCTTGTTCTGTCTTTACCACATTATCGATTGCTCCACTTGACCGATGTACTTGAGAACCTCCTAACTCTTCTTTCGTCAGATCTTGCCCCATACCGTACTTTACGATTAATGGTCCAGCAATGAACATTTGCGAAATATCTTCAACCATAACTGAGAAATGTGAAGCTGCTACACGCGCTGAACCTAATCCCGCTACTGATCCCAAGCAAGCTGCTACAACAGGGACTCTCCCCATATTACTAACAACATGATTCCAAGCAGGATTGACAGGTACATAAGCATATCCTTTATCATCCATTGAAGTAACGCTTCCACCGCCTCCTGTTCCATCTACAAGGCGTACCAACGGAAGTTTAAGTTCGTGTGCCATCAGTTCACTATATACTTGTTTCTCCATACTTTCTCGATTACCGGCACCACCACGCACAGTAAAATCATCCGCGCAAATGATGACTTTGCGATCATCGATTTTCCCACGTCCAATTAGCACATTTGTCGGTTGAAAATCTTTTATTTTGCCATCATTATCATACTCAGCTTTTCCAGCAACTGCTCCAGTTTCATGAAAACTATTTTTATCAAGAAGATTTTCGATTCGTTCTCTTACAGTCATTTTACCTCTGGACTTATGCCTCTCAACGTTTTCTTGTCCACCCATTGCATGTGCTAGCTTTTCTCTTTTCCGTAGTTCATCAATTTCAGGTTTCCAAGACATTTTTTTCCTCCTCAGAAGAACAATAATCTTTATACAATTAACTTTTTACTAGTATTTGTCCTCTTCTTCCTTTTGCAAATGCCTTCGCAAAATTTTTCCGGAAATCGCTGTTGGTAGATCTCCTCTAAATTCTACGAACCGCGGATATTTATAAGCTGACATATTGTTTCTAGCCCAATCAATGAGATCCTCTTCCCTAATCTCACCTATATACTCATCTTTTAATACAACAAATGCTTTTACACTCTGCCCTCTTTTTTCATCGGGAACACCAATGACGGCTACTTGAGAAATTGCTGGATGTTGGTTTAGCAATGCTTCTACATCTTCAGAGAAAACACTATATCCTGAACTTTTTATCATTTCTTTGATACGTCCATGTAAATACAAGTATCCGTCTTCATCGAATGAGCCAATGTCTCCAGTATATAACCAACCATCTTTTAACATTTCCTTTGTATCTTCAGGTCGGCCATAATATCCTTTAAAAACTCCAGGGTTTTTTATTATAATTTCACCTTCATGTCCTGGCGGCAATTCTTCTTTAGTTCTGATGTCAATAATTTTTATATCCGTTTCAAAAGTCGGAATACCACAGCTACCAAATTTAATGTTGTCCTTTGGCATAAATGTATCGGCGTCATGCGTTTCGCTTAATCCATATGCAGCTTCAAATAATAGACATCCATTTGTCAACTTCCGCCATTGTTCAGCAAGCTCTTCACTGACTGGAATGCCAAAACTAGTTGCCGAATTTAGTTCGAGAGAAGATAAATCTCTGTTATCAATGTCAGGATGCTCGCATATAGCCTTGTTCATTAATGGCATTGTGTAAAGAAAGTTCACCTTATACTTCTCGATTGCCTGAATTGTCGCTTCAACATCAAACCTTGTCATCAATATATTTTCACAGCAGCTGTACACTGGAATATTGACTCCCAACACCTTACCGCCAATATGGCAAAGTGGAGGGATAATGATTCTTTTATCCTCGACGGAAAATCCATATGAGCTAGAAGCAGCAGCCGCTTTAAACAATGCGTTCCCGTATGTTAACATAGCGGCTTTCGGTCTCCCGGTCGTTCCAGAAGTAAACGACATTAGATAAACATCATTCCATAAATCGATAGTTTCATACTCTGTTAATGGAAGAGTTCGCTCTATTTCCGTCTTCATATCATAAGTTTCCTCTATTATTTGTTTTTCTCTTTTAAGTTCATCAGGTACAGGTAATTCAGGTTCTGCAAGTAAATAATCTTGATAGCTTGTAGTAATGATAAAATCGACAGAAGGTATGTTATCTTTTATTGCCTGTAAACGAGGATATAAGTCATCAGCTGAAATTACTGCTTTTATATTGACCTCATTTATGAAGTAATCCAACTCTGCCTCTTTGTACATTGAATTTAATGGTACAACGATAGCACCATTTTTTTGAATAGCAAAATAACCAATGATGTATTGGGGACAATTTTGCATATACAGAGCAACTCGATCACCTTTTTGAATATCCTTGTCTTTTAAAAATTGTGCAAGACGATCCGAGTGATCATTCAATAGAGTCCAGGTGATTTTTTGCCCATAGTAATTATAAGCAGTTCGATTTGGATGTGTTTTGGCATTATGTGCTAAATATTCGTGTAAAGGTTTTTCTCCAAGTCTGTATTCCAATTTTTCAGGCAAATATTTCGGCCAATATTTTTTCTTTACATCTACCAATCGAATTCCCTCCAAAGTTATGATTCGAAAATTAAAATTGTGTTGGCCAGTTGGCTAATTGCCGTTTACTTTTTGATCCGTTTTTAACACAAGCGAATTCTAATGTTTGAGATAGAAACCTCCTGGTGTCTCTTGGATCAATAATATCTTCCAACAGATATTTTGCTGCTGCTTTATAGGGTGAACTGTCAAATTCCCAGGTTTCCAACAATCTTGCTCGTTCTTCTTCAGGATTATCAGATTCTTTTAATTTACGTCCATAGACGACGTTCACTCCAACTTCAGGTCCTGTAAAGTTAATTTCCGCTCCAGGCCAAGCAACAACGAAATCAGCACCCATCGTTGGTCCGCACATATTTGCATAGGCTGCTCCTATACTTTTCCTAATCACTACTGAAATTTTCGGTACAGTAGATTGGGCAAGCGCTTGGTTCCACTGCAAAATTTTCGTAGGCATTTTATACTTCTCGGCATCACGTGAAACACGGAACCCTGGTGTGTCATGTAAGAAAATCATTGGGATATGATACGAATCGCATAGACAAATAAATTCCGTAGCCTTATCAGCTTCATGCGGACCTTTAGAACCACCGTATTTCATTGGTTGGTTGGCAATGATACCGACAACACGCCCATTGATCCTAGCTAACACAGTAAGGAGTGCGGGGCCATACAAAGCCCTTATTTCAAAGTATTCTCCATCATCAACAATGGACTTTATTACCTTTTTCATATCATAAACTTGCGCTCGTCTAGATGGTACAAGATCAACTATCTCATCCAGTCTTCTATATGGGTCATCATTTGATGGTTTAAATGGCGGTTCTTCCGTCTCGTTCAGTGGCATGTAAGAAAAGAATCTTTTTAACTCTTCAATACTCTCATCTTCTGTCTCAGAAAAGTGATCAGATTGCCCAGTTATATGAGCATGTAACTCCCAGCCACCTAATTCTTCATTACTTACTTTTTCGCCTGTAGCCATTTCCAAAATACGCGGACCGGCAACTGCCATGGCAGTCCCTTTTTTCTGTGATATAAAATCGGAACTTACTGCAACCCAAGCTGGATCACCGAAACTATCACCTAATATTGCTGTCATCATCGGCACTTGACGTCTGTGCAGTAACATTTCTTCAGGGAATAGGCTCTGACTTATTCCATCAGACCCCATACCATCGGGCATGCGTAAGCCTCCGCCTTCGGATAATCTAAAAAGTGGTAGACCTCTTTTTAAGGCATATCTATGGATCTCTTGCGCTTTGCGTGCATGTATCATACCAGCTGTCCCTGCAAACACCGTTTTATCGATTGCCATTACTACCACTGGACGACCATCTACTTTCGCCAACCCTGTGATGATGCCGTCGCCCGCACTTTTATCTTCACTACCGACTTGATCAGAATGAGCAAGCATTCCAAATTCTAAAAATGTGTCTTTATCCACAAGTTTGTCAATACGTTCCCTTGCAGTATAGAACCCTCCATCATGAAGACGTTTTATCTTCTCTTCTCCTCCTCCTAATTTTGCATTTTCTTTCCTTCTTAGTAACTCGTCAATTTCTTTTTTCATTACATTCACCCTCAATACTCTAATTTTTTATTTACTTCATGTATATTTTTTTGCTGTTTTAACCGCATTATCCATTAATAACCACATGCAAAATAAACCGCGTCACCTTAAAGTTCCATATAATTAAAAATTCAGTAAATTTATTATGTTATTTTAAACTGACTTCCCAATAAGTCCATTTTTTTGTATCAACTGATTATTATCTTAACTCTGGGAACATTCTATCGTCTGTAATTGAACCTGTATCCACTTTATCATGGATAGTACGGGTCACTATAAAATCTTTTTCACCTTCAAAATGTCCGATTTCTTGTAAAGCCGCGATAATTTTTTTAGGGTCTAAACACTCTGGGGCAATAACCCCTTTCATAGTAATTTCTTCATTTAAAATCATTCCAGCTACAAGGCCTGCTGGCATCGAAGTTCCATGATCCATCGTGGTGTATCCTGATTTTGTAAACGTGTAGATGGCTTTTTTACCATCCTTTTCTCCAATCACTTCTATTCTGGTGGCACCTACCGACCTTCTCTTTTCACGCCTACGAGGACGTTTTTTCGCTTCTTCTTGTTTGTACTCAAATAAACTAAGCAGAAAATCCAGTGGAGCGACTTGCTCACCTTTAAACGGAAATGTCTCTTCACTTGTCATGCCTAAGTCAACTAAAGTTTTAAACATAGGATTTTGAAACTCAGGTAATAATGCGCCTTGATTTGTTACCTTTTTTATATTTGGAATATATTTAGGAAGTGTAATCGGTTCGGGATGTCCAACATGATAAAGTGTAACCTCTCCTACCGGATCACCAAAATCTAATTTCTTCGCTGTTTCAGGCTGGAATGCACGGATCCATTGTAGTTCTCCATCCAGAAATGTCGGTACTTTTCCTTTGATAATGTGGAACATATGGACTAAGGCACCAAATCCACTCGGTTCAGCGTCACCGACAACCCAATACGTATTTATTTCATCTGCGGAATCAAGTGCCTCAGCACCAAGTCGAGCAAATATGTTCGTCACTCCAGGTGAGGCACCCATTCCGGTTATTGCAGTTACTCCTTTTTCTTTAGCTAACTGATCCAATTTTAAAGCTTCTATGGTGACATCATAGTCATCACATAAATCAATATAATTCACCCCACTGTTTATTGCTGCTTCCATTGCGTTCGTTTTAAATCGATAATATGGACCAATAAAATTCATAACCAAATTAGCATTTGTAATGATTGATTCCAGTTTGTCCTTATCGGTTACATTTAACTTTTTCGTCGTCGCCTTTTCTCCAAGTCGCTCAGCAATTTCTATTAGACGTTTTTCATTAAGGTCTGTTAAAACAATTTCTTTCACACTTTCTAGTTTTACTAAGTAATTTAATGCTGGTTGTGCCATATTAGCTGCTCCGCCCAAAACAACAATTTTCATGTCTAACTTCCTTCCCATATAATGTATTTTTTGCGGATTTTCAATTTACTATAAAAGGGTTTAAATCTTATTAAATACACCTAATTCTTTGTTCATTTTTATAGTGTTTGAAATAAAGACGAGTACAAGACAGAATACATTTACACTTGTTTGCCTACGATTTAATTCATACTGTCCATTCGGTATGTTTGTTTTTGAAAAAATGCTCTTAAACTAATAAATAAATCATTAAGCATGGGTTCCACCGTCAACTGTCACAATATCACCGGTTATATAATCTGAAGCACTTGATGCCAAAAATACCGCTACTCCTTGTATATCCGAATCCTTGCCTAGTCTGTTCATCGGAATTCTGCTGAGTATTGTTTCCTTACCCTTTTCGATTAATCCTTTTGACATTTTAGTCGGAAAAAATCCTGGTGCTATCGCATTGACATTTATATTATATTGTCCCCACTTCACCGCTAGATCTTTCGTAAATGTCATTACAGCTCCCTTACTTGTATTATATCCAGTTGCCTGCATATATGGTGGTGTTCCACCAAATCCGGCAATGGATGTAATATTAATGATCTTTCCACTATTTTGCTCAATCATGACCTTGCCGACCGCTTGGCTCATAAGAAATGTACCTGTTATATTCACATCCATCACTTTTTTCCATGCGTCATAAGACATGTCTTCAATTGGGGCAGCCCATGTCGCACCGCTATTATTTACAAGAATATCTATTCTACCAAATCTTCCAAAAGTATTGTTCACGACATTTTCAACTTGTTCTTTATTTGTGACATCGCATTCAAATGCTAATGACTCGACACCATATGTTTTAAGTTTTTCACTCATTTCTTGACAAGCCGGAAAATCCCTCGAACAAACAACTACATTGGCACCAGCCTCTGCATAAGCTTCAGCGATACGAGCTCCTAATCCTCTTCCCCCGCCAGTTACGATGGCTACTTTTTCCGATAAGTTAAATAACTCCAATATCATTATGCTTTACACCTCTTCTATTTTTACATATTTTTTTATTTCTAATTTTGCAATTTGTCACCTCTGCACTTCGTCCGCTCCGTCTGCTATACTTAATGCCCTTGCTCTCGCATACATGTTGGCAAGAGGAAACTCTTCACTAACTCCTGCACCGCCGAACAATTGAATCGCCCGGTCGATTACTCGTTGAGCCATGCTGGATGCCACCACTTTAATCATAGTAATTTCAGATCTGGCCACTTTATTACCTACAGTGTCCATCATATATGCCGCTTTTAGCGTCAATAATCTTGCTTGTTCAATACCTATCCGGGATTCTGCTAATCATTCCTGCATAACTCCTTGATTCGACTGAACCATTTAACCGCATATAATGGTGATTTTAACCTTCCCCGAAAATGATAAGTCCATTATATCCCTCCGCTTATGCGTATACTGTTTGTACAGTATCTATTTCTTGTAACAATACTCTTGAAAACATGATAAAATACTTACCTATATTGTGTCTAAGGCTTGACATAGATAAAGAGAGATCTTGAAAAACTATTTAAATCCGAACGTTCTTTTATATTTTCTCAGTGTGAAAATGGCTAAAATAACAAAGCCCACTGTCACAAAAATTAACAATGTTGACACGACAGTAATGATTGGATTAATTTGCAAAATTAATTCATTAAACATTTTCTTGGGAACAGTTACGTATTCGCCACCAAGAAATATCGTAACGATTAATTCATCGAAGCTGACAATAAAAGCAAAAAACCATGCAGATATTACACTCGGAACAATATTTGGAAAGATAATCTTAAAAAATGTTGTAATCCAATTCGCACCAAGGCTTCTTGCTGCATGCTCAATTCGAATATCCAGTGAACCAATTGCCAACATTATTATAAGAATGACAAATGGAACACTAAGGACTGTATGACCAATAATCAATCCTGGGATTGTCCCAACCAACCCAATTTTATTAAAAAAAAGGTATAAGCCTACAGCTGTGATAATTTGCGGAATAATCATAGGCGCAAGTATATTAGCTAATATTATCTTTCGTCCTTTAAAGCGATTTCTTGCTAAACCATACGCTGCAAATATACCGATAATGAGCGAACAGGAACTAGAGGCAATCGCTACATAAAATGACGTTCGCAAAGCCACTAACCATCCAGAATCTTGAAAAAATGCTTGATACCACTTCAATGAGAACCCGGGCGGCGGAAATTGCAATGTATTTGCACTAGAAAATGACATTGGAATGACCACAAGAATGGGGACGAGTAAAAATGCAAAGATCAGTAAAACAAATCCTGTTAGTAAACGCTTCCAAATTTCGCCGTTTCTATTCTTAGTATTTTCATTTACAGAGGAAAGAGAGCGAATAACAACATTAGATTTATTCATGTCTCATTTCTTCCTCCTTTCTGAAAAAGAAAATAAAATATAAGTGTCACAATAAGTAAAATAGTTGAAATACCAGCTGCGACTTCCCAATCGGGATAATAATTAATAAGGGTGTTTAGCATTGTCGCAACCATTGGCACTTTACCGCCGCCAAGAATAGCAGGTGTTACAAAAAATCCTAACGTTAATATGAATACAAGGCTACCACCGGACAACACAGCAGGTAATGTCAGAGGAAAATAAACTTTTAAAAACGCAGTAAATGGTTTTGCACCCAATGATCGGGCAGCTAATAATAATCGGTTATCAAATTGAAGCATTGAAGCAAATAAAGGTAGTACAATGAATGGCAGTAATATATTTAGGGTTCCAATATATACGCCAAATTCATCATACAAAAACTGAATAGGACTTCCGATTAAACCAAGTTTAAGTAATGAGCTATTTACAATACCATTTTTACCTAACATAACAATCCATGCATACGTGCGAACTAGAATACTAATAAAAAAAGGTAAAACAATTAATGCAATAGCAAAAATCTGCTTACTTTGAGACAATGTCGTCATCCAATACGAAAGAGGATAGCCAAGTATGATTGCGAAAAACGCAGTAATCAACCCAATTTTAAATGTATTCGCCAATACTTGAATGTAGACTGGATTTTGAATAATCTCTGCATAGTATTCCAAAGTTAGTGATTTCGAGAACAAACTCAAACCTAGCATATATAGGAGTGGTATATTAAAAAAGACGATTATAATAAGTAATAAAGGGAGAACAAACCCTATACCTTTCGGTAATTGTAATCTTTTTAACATTTTGAACCCCCTTCTATTATTTGTTAGAATGGAGGTTTGACCCTCCATTCTTCTTTAATTAACGACTCAACTTAAACTGTTGCCAGCGTTTTGTTACTTCTTCACTATTTTCAGCCCACCATTTTCCGTCATTAGGAACATGTTTTTGTAAATTCCCATCTGTTGTTGCAATATAACCTTTATATTTTTCGGGAATTAGCGGCTCCAGATTTAAAGTTGTTCCGGGGCTAGGAACTTTTTCTAAAGCCTTTCCTGCATTCTCTACTTTTGTAAACTCATGCAATAAAGCCATTGTTTCTTTGGAATTCTTCGTTGCACCTTTAGGAACAGCAAAATTAGTCATATCTAAGAGAGCTTGATTGTAAGTAAATTTCATTCCCATGTCCATATTATTAATAGCATGTGAAGGCCACATGATTACATAATCAACTTCTCCGTCAATTAATGCTTGCCATGGCTGTGCACCCGATTCCCACCAGATATCTACGTGATCCTTGATTTTATCTAAACTTGCAAAAGCTCGGTCCAAATCAAGCGGAAATAATTCTTCTGGAGGTACACCATCTGCTAATAGAGCTGCAGGAAGTACCCAATTCGGATAGTCAGGCATACTTCGTCTACCTGGGAATTTCTCTACATCCCAAAAATCAGTCCATGATTCCAGATCTTTACCATCAGTTGCTTCTGGATTCCAGGCCATTACAGTACTAAATATTTGATACCCAAGGCCATAAGGTTTTTTTGCTTCTTCGAGTATTGGATCTGGATTAATAAGATCCCAATCCAGTTCTTCAAGTAAACCCATCGAATTCGCTAACTCTAGATTCGAAGAACTCAATTCAACTAGATTGTAGGAAGTATCGCCCGCTTTAACCATTGATTGTAATTTTCCAAAGGTTGAGGGATTTTCTCTTATAACCTTAATTCCAGTCTTTTCTGTAAACGGGTCGACATAGGCATACTGAACAGTATCACCAGAAGTTCCACCTGCATCTAGTATTTTTAATGTTACGGAGCTATCTAGTCCCTCTGAATTATCCACTTTCCCCATTTCTTCGTTATTACTATCCTCGCTACAGGCCGCTAAAAATAAAATAACTAAAAAGCTAATCAAGACAGGAAATCTTTTAACATTTCTCATGGGTTTTCCTCCTAGTTACTTGAAATTTAGTTTGAAACAACTTTTGGTTGATTAATTAATCAATTACTAACCAATGTTCGGACTCATTCCATGAAAATTTAATTTGTTCACCGTAATCCCACTTCCTATTACTTCCAACCTCCTTCACAATAATCTCCTGCCCAAATTCACTTTCAATATGATAACGATACTCATCCCCTACATAAATCGCTGATACAACAGTCCCTCGATAACCTTCTGTTGAATTTCCGGAAGTTATTTTGATCTGTTCTGGCCGTAGCATTAACCAAGCATTTTCAGACACCTGTGCTTTATAAATCTCATCTATTGGAATTTGAGCTCCGTTAGCCAAAATTAATAAAGCTCTTTCATTTAACATGTTTATTTTTCCTTCTAAAAGGTTAGCCGTTCCAAGAAATTCAGCCACAAAACGTGTCTTCGGCTTGCTATAAAGTTCTTTTGGTGAACCCATCTGTTCAATTTTACCGTCTCTTAAAATTAGCATTCGGTCTGACATTGTCATCGCTTCTTCTTGATCGTGCGTTACTGTAATCGTTGTAATCCCCAAAGAACGTTGTAACTTTCTAATTTCTACTTGAACATCTTGCCGAAGCTTCCGATCAAGGGCAGCTAGTGGTTCGTCTAATAGTAAAATAGAGGGTTCAAAAACATAGGATCGTGCCAAGGCCACGCGCTGTTGCTGACCCCCTGATAATTCGTTCGGTTTCCGTTTTGCGTAATTTTCCAACCGAACGAGTTCTAGAGCTTTTTTTACTCTTATTTCAATCTCATCCTTTGGTACTTTACGAACAGTCAGTGGGAAAGCAACATTTTGAAAAACAGTTAAATGGGGAAAAAGTGCATAATTTTGAAAAACCAGCCCTACATTTCGCTTATGCGAAGGTTGATTAGTTACATCAATATTTCCAATCTTGATCCGTCCACGTGTAGGAGTTTCAAAACCTGCTATCATCGTCAATATGGTTGTTTTACCTGATCCACTTGGGCCTAAAATGGCAATAAATTCGCCATTTTTCACTTCTAAATCAACCTCACTTACCGCAATAACATCACCATATTCCTTTGATAATCCATCCAAAATTATTTCACTCATAATCTATCTCCTTATCTAGTGATATAACTTTTCGCTCTCATCTTACCGAGCTCTGTAATATAGCGATCAATTTCATTGAAAGGCTTTTTATGCTAGCTTTGTCATTACTTCTCGAAAAAAACATACTAATTGTACGGTATGTTGATTACAAATAAAACAAAAAACAATGAGCATACTGGTCAGTTAGTATTCAAGTAATGTCATGTTACAATATATTTCTACTCATTGCAACAAGATTTTGAATAAACTGATAAAATTTAAGATATCTTTACCGATCTTTAATCAATTACTCAACTTTCGTACAATGAAATCGGCAAATATGTCGCCAAGTTTATTGCCTGTATGCTCTTTCCAGCTTTGGAGAAAGTAGTGGAAGAGCTCCTCGATACAATATTTAGCAAATCCCCCGCCCTTGTTTCACGACTTTTAAAAAAGGTCAAAGAACTTATTACGCAATCAAGCAACAAGGATTACTGAGTCATCAACACAATTGATCTCACTTTCATAAGGAGCGTCAATAGAGGGTAAATCCTTTACTAATAACTTCATTTTCTATTATTCTCTTTCAATGATAGTGGCTATTCCTTGTCCACCTCCTATACATGCCGTAATTAATGCATATTTCTGTTCAGTGCGTTTTAGTTCATAAAGTGCTTTTGTTACTAATATCGCTCCCGTCGCTCCTAGAGGATGACCATGTGCAATTGCTCCGCCAGATACGTTTAATTTTTCTTGATTAAAATTTAATTCTCTATCACAAGCAAGTACCTGGCTTGCAAATGCTTCATTAAGTTCAATAATATCCATATCTTCTAATATCAGTGCTGATTTCTCTAATACTTTCTGCGTTGCGAGTACGGGTCCAATGCCCATTACATTTGGATCAACACCGACGACAGCTGAGTGACGTATAGTTGCTAAAGGGGTTATCCCCAGTTCCTCCGCCTTCTCCCTTGACATAATCACGAGGGCAGAAGCTGCATCATTTACACCGGAACTACTTCCTGCTGTGACTGTACCGTCATTCTTAAATACTGGAGGCAATTTAGCTAGCCCTTCTAATGTTGTGTCAGGCCGCGGATGTTCGTCTTTATTAAACATCAATGGCTCGGCATTACGTTGTGGTATAAATATCGGAACAATTTGTTCATCGAACCTACCTTCTTCCGTCGCAATTGCCATTCTTTGCTGGCTTCTGAGAGCATATTCATCTTGTTCTTCGCGAGAAATATTATATTTTTCCGCTAAGTTTTCTGCCGTGATTCCCATGGGCGGATCGCCAATTTCCACTGGTGACAATGGGGACTTTCGGAACTTTGGAGGAACAGAACTGTACGCTCTTTCCAGTCGTTCCATTAAGTATGGGGCCCTACTCATACTCTCTATCCCCCCTGCAACATAAACATCTCCCTCCCCGGATCGGATGGCCTGGGCTGCTATATTTATAGCATTTATACCCGATCCACATTGGCGATCAACTGTTAGTCCGGGTAAATGCAGCGATAAACCCGTTTGCAAGGCGGTTAATCTCGCAATATTTCCACCTCCGCTCATTACATTCCCCAAAATGACGTCATCTATAATATTGGCTTCAATGTTTGCTCTTTTGACCGCTTCTTTAATTACTTCTGCACCAAAAACATGGGGTGCTACTGTAGCCAAAGCTCCACCTTGTCTTCCTATCGCTGTTCGAACAGCCGAAACAATCACTGCATCCCTCTTCATGGATAATACCTCTCCCTCAATAAAATTATTTTCTCCAAAATGACCTTAACTCTTTTAATTCCACTAAATTGGATACATTATATATAACACTATAATTTGATATTTTTATTTCATTTTTATCTTCTGAAATTTAGTTTAGATGAAATAGAGCCCATAATAAATGGAAAGGAAGGAGATCAATAATTCCCAAATTATTACTGTCAATGTTGAACAAAACCTTGCTAATATTACGATTGATTGTCAAGAAGTTCCTTTTCAAATTTCACGACCCGAATATCCATTTTTAACCTTTTCCTGAATAAGTCTTGCTGGTTTGTCTTCTTCCTTACCTGTGTCGTTGTAGTGCTCCATTCTTCCTATCCCTGTATGAGCATTAATTAATGAAACAAAGCCGTTATGAGTTCTTCCCAATTGCTCTAACACAACAGCCATTCCTTCCGCATTCAATCCTATACCACTATATTCTTAGCTTCTTCTTCTCCAATTTGTTGGACATAGTTTTCACTTCTTTCTTTACAAAGTTCTTGATCATCATCTTCATTTGCTGCAGTTCATCTATCATAGTTTGCGGTATTTTCAACACTCCTTTAAAAGTTTCGTAGTTTAGTCAGTTATGTACTTATATTACATGCAACTTACGTGCCAACAAGCAAAAAATAAAAAAATAAGTTGTTTTTCTATTATCCCCTGACGTGAAAGCGCTTTCTCCTCCTTCAAAGTTTTGCCGTTAAGTTTTTGAATGAATAAATTACTCAAGAAACTCAAAAAAACAATTCAATATTGAATCGCATGATTCAATATTGAATTGCTTTCTAGTCAATATGATTTTCAACCATAACTACTCATTCGACAGCAAGGCATTCTTCGAAGAGTTCACCCCATTTTTACGATTCCATAGCGAGGTTGGTGTACTTTCAAATATTCATGTAGGAAAAATCAATCAAAATAAATGCAATATTTCTTCATCTTTCTAACACTCCTATGTTTGCTTCTTCAGTTTCTTTTTTTTCAGTAGAATACATCGCCAATTAGAACCTGGCGTTTTCTAAAATGATCGCAATGCCTTGTCCGCCGCCAATACAAAGCGATTACACCCAATGAAACAATTTTAGCTAAAGGCTGTAAATTATGCTCTTTCACATATTTTTCTGAGGCAAGTACAACAGCAGCTCGTTAATACCACTTGCATTGCCCGGCGGTACCGTGCCGTCCTTCTTAAAAGCGGGTTTCAGTTTCCCCAAGTCTGCTACAGTTGTACCTTCACGGATATGCTCATCGGTATCAAAAAGGACTTCCTCTCCTCTTTTTCCTTTTACTTTCATGGGCACAATTTCCTCTGCAAACCGGCCGCTGTCTCGTGCTCGTATCGCTTTTTCCTGTGATTGAACTGAAAAGGCATCTTGTTCTTCCCGTGAAATATCATATTGGACCGCCAGATTCTCGGCTGTCATACCCATTCCACATCCGACATATTGATTCATTAATGTATCCCAAAGTATGTCATCTACTAAAGGCGCTTTGTTGGGTGAGCCAAAACGCGTTCCTCTCAGTACATGAGGAGCAAGACTCATATTTTCTGCTTCTCCGGCAATAATCACATTCGCATCCCCTGCCGCAAGAGCCTGTGCCCCGATACAATAGATTGCAAACCTAAACCACACAAGCGATTCAAAGTCAAAGCACCCGCAGACTCATTCATTCCACTTTTCAACCCGATATGCCTTGCCAAATAAGCAGAGCTGCCACTCGTTTGTATAATGTTCTCGAAGATGATTTCTTCGATAAAATAGGTACCTGTGCATCACACAACTCAGATACAATTCGGAATCGTTCCTGAACCTCGTGATGCACGGGTACCCTTATTATGCCTTCATACTAGGGGCGCTGACTTTCTACCTCTCAAGAACATGTATATCATCGCACCTAAAATAATGACGTAACCGATTAAACTATACCGATCCGGTCCTTCTCCAAAAATGGTAAAGCTTAAAACCGTCGTAAAGATGACCGTAGAATATGTAAAAATCGATATATCACGAGCGGGTGCATATTTGTACGCTAGCGTAATCCCAAATTGACCGACAGTCGCAAATAAACCTGCGAGCAATAAATACGTTAACTGTTTACCTGTCATTGGTTCATACAGCCAAAGTAGAAACGGTAATAACACGACAGTTGAAAAGAAGGAAAAATAAAAGACAACCGTATAAAATTTTTCCCGATTCCCTAACACTCGTAAGAACGTATAGGCAGCCGCTGCGAATATAGCCGACAAAACGCCAACCAGATAGGGAACGAAGTCAACAGAAAAAGAAGGCTTGACGATAAAAAGCATCCCGATAAACGCCATGACAATCGTTACCATTTGGAATGGTAACACTTTTTCCTTTAAAAATATGGCTGAAAAAATAATGACTAAAAACGGACTCATTTTGTTTAACATGTCCGCATCGGACAACACAAGATGGTCGATTGCATAAAAAAGAAAGATGATGCCCAGCGTCCCAAATATCGAACGGCTTAGCAAAACAAGTTGGTTTTCCCGTTTACCAAATAAACTTTCCTTATTATAAATGACTAGGACAAATGCGATCACTGCTGATATCAAATTTCGAAAAAACGTTTTTTGGACAGAAGGAAGATCTCCCGACAACTTTACAAACAACGTCATAATCGCAAATCCGATAGATGAAATAAGCATTAATAAAATCCCTTTTACTATGTTGTTCACAAAAGTACACCCCTAAAACCTTCTCATTTACAACTACCCAGCCGCGCACGACTCATCAAGTATCTATAACTTTAGAAGAGAGTTCAAGTGTACTGACTTTTTAGCACCTAAAGAATAGTGTTAGGTACCCATGTGCCAGATATTCATGGTTGTTCAATAAAACGTGAATGTTTGACACAGGTACCAAAAATCATTTCTCTTTTTTGCATAATAAAAAGAACGCTCGGATGGACGTTCTTTTGCTTGAATATAAAAGTGTTATTGATGTTTAGTGTTAGGTACCAGGTTCTAAAACAATTTAGAATTGATTTAGAACCTTTTCTTCGGGATGGCCCTTTTTAGTTAGTAGAGGGCTTCATTTTTCTTGGGTTTACAAAATAAATCATAATGGCAGAAAGAAGACTCAGTATACTTAAATAGCCAAATACAATAATAAAGTTATGACTAGTTTGATCTATTAAAAATCCACTTATAGAAGGTCCTAAAATTCCAGCCGCAAAACCATATCCCGTAAATAAATAACCAAAGATTAAGCCAAAGTTTTGCAAGCCAAAGCATTCGGTTGCTAAAGGTGCAGAGCAAGCAAATAAAGTTCCAAAGGCAAATCCAATAATGGAAACTAAGATACAAATTACTATAATTGAATTTACTTGTGGCAAGGCAATATAGGCTAACCCTGATAATGCAAAGGTTAAACTCATTAGTAGATTTCTAGGTATGTAATCAGATAAGATACCCGAAATTATACGACTAAAACCATTGGTTAGATTGAAAGCAGTTAAGACTAAAATGGCAAGAGTCGCATCAAAGCCTTTATTCATTCCGAAAACCACCGCAAGTGAAATCATGCTAATGCCAACTGCTCCTTGAAAAGCCCATGTAGACCAAAACATCCAAAATTCTTTTGATTTGAGAGCTTGTTGTAAACTAAGAGAATGTCCTTTGTTAATAGAACCTATATTTTGCTTTGCAAATTCTGCAGTATTTTCATCCCTGATGAATAAAGCAACAATGATCCCAACCGTAAGAGTTAACGTAAATACAATCAGATTCATTGAGAAATAGTCGTATTTGATTAACATCGCACTAAAAACGGGTGACATGATCGCAGCAGAAATACCAAAGCTGAAATTTACAAGACCCGTAACCAAACCAGGTTTAGTGGGATAATTTTTTTGGACTGCCGTTAAAACCGGTGTATAAATCAAGCTGCTTCCAATCCCCATTAAAAACGCCCAGAGATATACCATGAAAATACTAGTTGCAAAGGCGGCTACAAGTAAAGATACACCACATACAATTGTTCCAATTGTAGCAATAAGCCTTGTACTAATTTTTTTATGTAATTTCCCTATATAAAACGCACCCAGGCCAAGCGCAAACAAAATAAAAAACATGCTATTGCTAACTTGACCTTGTGTGACATTTAATTTCTCCTGCCAATACACTCCCATTAGTCCAGGGTAGCCGAATACTAAGGCGCCAGGTAAAAAAATTACTGCAACACAGCCGATTACGGAAATAATATTTTTATTCATTTCACGATCACTCCCTTCACCAATAAACCATTAATTGTATCTTGTAGCTTAATAACTTTGGAGAAATTAAGGCACCCGGTGTTGCCAAACGCTGCGCTTTTTGGCGCAAAGGACGTTTATCCGGGTGCCTGGTCTAATTCAAATCCTAATGCAGCTGCGTCTTATTCCCCACTTGAATCTTCGGTATTGTTATTAGATGTGTCATGAAGAGCTTCATTTTGCAAAAAACTATCATACTTCATGAAGAATGTTGAAATATGAGCACGTTTTAAAATATCATTCACACCAAAGTTTTCAAAAGTCTTATTGGAAGCATCATATCCATTCGAGATATTCGCCTCATACATGAATTGCACAGCTTCTTCCAGACTGATATACGGATCGCCAAAATGGAAAGAAGCTAAAATTTGTGCCATTTTACTCCGTGTGATTGGCTTATTTGCCTTTTCCATATTTCCCAGACTTCCTTCCACCGGCAGTTGATATTCAGCTGCTAATTGATAAGGAACCGAAGCCCAGTGTTTTGATTGTGGGACAGTAGTCGATAGCTCATCGGGTTTGGCATAACGGAATAAAATCGCCAGGAATTGTGCTTCCGTTAAATTGTCCATAGGTTTCAAATATCTTCGATCATTGATAACGCTGCCGGATATCAACCCTTTTTCGACAGACCATAAAATGGGCTCGGACCAGTATTCTCCCTCTTTGTAATCCACAAAGCCTTGGACGGTATATTCCTTCGTATTCTCTTTCTTAATCCACATATTGCCCTTATCAGTTTTGATCAAGTACCAGTCAGCCTTTTCTCCAACTACAGAAACTCTTTGTGGTGCCAATGTCAGGTTAGCTGATTGGAGTGGCTTGGAATATAATGTCGTGTTCTTCAATAAATCAACTCTTACATCACTTAAATGAACAAGCTTCTGCTTATCCAACCAAAGTTGATAACTCTCCGTTGCGGCATATAGAGGTACCGCTTCATGCTGTTTCCAAATCCGGTCAAATGCGCTGATGGGAACGTTCGTCTCCCCTGCATACTTCCCAAGCTCCGGTGTCAAAGCCGGCTTGCCAAACTTTTCTATAAACCAATCTGCCGATGCACCGATGGCTCTGTTTTGGCTAAACATTAATTGATACCCTGTCATGCTAGCTATTTTAGTACTTATGACTCTATCACGCTGTCTATTTTTATAATCCCTCTTATAATCCCAATATAAAACCTCACCTGAAGAGTGGTAGTCCAAGAGCATCTGTGGATTTACCTCCCCAACCAACTTCATAACGGCTTGTACTTCTGCGATTTGGCCAGGCTTGGAACCTTTATGATTTTTCCAAAACGGATTTGCGGGACTGTTTTGTATTTTATTCCAATCCGTATCGTAATTCCGATTCGGGTCAATCCCTTGGGCATTTGCTTTCCACCGCTTAAAATCCTTGCTGCCATTATTCATTTTAATCAATTGATTATGGACTTCTTTCGGGAAGGCGCTTAACCCTTTTTGTTGCAATGTAACGCCGTCCGGATTCACCATAGGAATAAACCAAATCGTCGTGTGATCTAGGACGTCCTTTACATGGTAGCCTTTTATGGATTGCTTGCTTTGATAAGCAGCAGCGTATTTGTAAGCCATATGCATTGTTAAAATAGTGGAGATCCATTCTCTAGCGTGGTGGGAGCCTGTAACTAACAGTGTAGAATCCCCTTTTCCAACTTTCACAGCCCAAATATCTCTGCCATACGCAGTCTTGCCAAGGGATTTATATTCCACTAACTCCGGGTAATCCTTTGCTAACTGCTGGATATCCCTCGTCATTTTCTCATATGTATATTCTTGTTTTGGCGTACTGATATAATACTTTGATTGTGCCATTGTGATACTACTGAAATTAAATAGAAATAAAGAAAAAACAATGAAACTTGCAACGATTTTTTTCAACAAAATGTCCCCCTACCTACTGCAAAAATGAATTAGCCATCAGTATTAAGTCCTTTCTATAAACTGCGTAAGTTCATCTTTACTCTGTTTATTTACAATTGTACATCTATTTTATCATGATAAATGAATACGTCATTAGAAACTTCCGATGATAAAGTGTAGAACCTAGTTTTTTAGAACCTGACACTTTTTTAAAATAAAAGCACTTGGATTAGTGCGCCATAATAAACACCTCAGCCCCGCTAGCATATAGCTCCGTCTCTCTTTATCTATCGGGAAGGCTCTTAGTAATCATGAAAATGGCTTGAACTGCGGTTCTTTCCTAATTCCCCCCACAAAAACAAGAACATGCACCTCAACTAATAGACGTTCAAAATTATTTCACAGACAATGTATCCTTTTTGACCCCTCCCATCTATATAGAGGGCAAAGGGGGAATATACAATGAAACATTACCTAAAGGAGTACTCAAAATTCACTACGATCGCAGAAATGGACGCAGCCGCCGAGCAACACCTTTCACTTCACTGGGACAACCTGACAAAGTCAGACCGCCAAGTGCTCGACGTCATCCGCCGCTACTCTGTCAAATACGGCGCTGCCCATTTGAAACACGGAACGATCGAAAACGCCACCGGGAAATCAAACATTACCGTCCGACGCGCCATCCGGAAACTCGTCAACTTGCACATCATCGAAAAGGTCCACTACATCCGCCCTGTCATGAGCGGGCTCGGCGCCAACATCTACATTATTTTACCGTTCGATGACCAGGGGAAAATGAACGACCGTGACCATGACGACAAACCGCATGACAACGGGGAAAACGAGCAGATTTCCGAAAACGAAGCTCTACTTTCTAAATCTCTATTAAAATCTAAAGATCTTAACTACACGTCTCAGGGTGAACCGTCAAAGTTATCCACAAGTCTATTCAGTCGAATGAAAGATCTGCTTGCCGGAACAATCGGTGACACAAAATCCGCCCGTGAATTTTACGGAATTCATAGGGCCATCTCTATCAGAATGCTGAAGTACGAAATTTATAAAGACGACAAGCCTGTCTTCGAAGACCTTGCCTACCGCGCGCTCATGATTACTGTCATGGCAACGAAAAAGAAAGCAGTCCGGAATTTGCCTGGCTATTTCAAAGGCGTCCTGGACAAGTTGGTCGACGAGACGTATTTCAAGGACGTCTTCATGCTGTTTGATGTGCCGGTGGAAGGGTTTTATTGCCCGGAGTGAGGTATTTTTGCGTTGCGTTGAGGAAATGTGCTGTTAACAGAAAAAAGAAGAGCAGCGTATGCTCCCCTTCTAATTTATGTAAAACTTTCACCATCAGATTGAATACTATATCTTACTCTCTACTTAAATTATACCACCATCAGATCATTATTTATAGACTGTTTTTCCTCCATACCACGTCCTATACTGTAATACGCAAGTCAATAAGTATAAGGGGTGTATTTATATGAATGACAACAAAAATGTCTTAGATCCTGGCCCATTCTTTCACGGAACAAAAGTAAAACTGAATATTGGAGACATGCTTGAGCCTTTCCACTTATCCAATTATCAGGATAAAAAATCTAATTATATATATTTTACTGCAACATTGGATGCTGCTAAATGGGGTGCAGAATTAGCAAAATCTAAATCAAAAGAAAGGATTTATATCGTAGAACCAACAGGTGATTTTGAAAATGATCCGAACTTAACAGACAAGAGATTTCCTGGAAACCCAACACGGTCCTATAGGTCTAAATCTCCTTTGAAAATAGTAGCGGAATTAGGCTCCTGGGAAAGACATTCTGATGAAGAAATAAATCATATGCTTACATCTTTACAAAAGTTAAGTGAACAAGGGAAAAATGTGATATACGATTGACAGAAGGGTGCCTGTGCGCAAAACAACTTCGAAACAATTCAGAATTGTTTCGAAGTTGAATGTCACACAGGCACCTATAAAACCGGTACTTCCGCCTGCTTCACTTGGCGTGCAATTTTCTCGGTTAAACGCGTCGTCACTTTTGGCAGCACCATTTTAATGACAGGCGTCAATACAGCTCCTGTCAAGCCGCCAGCGTTTACTTCGATCGTTCCGGTCATCGTTGTCTCTTCCGCCGTTTCTTCGGCAGTGAATTCTCCGCTTCCCGTAAAATTATCCGTGAGCCCTTTCAACTCGAACCGAATCGTCGAAGGCTCTTGGAATTCTGTGATGTCCAACTCCATCTTGACTGTCTTTTTCAGCCCTTTGAAATTTCCTTCGAACGTCCAAACTGACAGATGTTCATTGATTTGCTCATGTTCCTTGTAGGCAGGAACGAGGGTCGCCCAGTTTTCGATTTGGCTGACATAATTCCATACATTTTCTACAGATGTTGGGATGATCACTGAATGCGATGCGAGTGCCATACACTTCACTACTTTCTTCTCTAATTAATAATGGGCATATCAATTAGTATTTTACCATCTTACACCACATCCGTGCATGAAACATGAAAGGTCAATTGCCTGCGATATTCAGGCACCAATCGAAATTTTCCCAAGCGGAATACCAGCCGGTGAAAAGCTCGCGCGAATCATCCCACCGAACTTCAAATTTCTTCTGCCCTTCTACTTCAACCAAATACAATGCCAGAGTAGGATCCGCTTTGGATGTCGCCAGCAACATGCCGTTTTGAAGTTCTTCCTCCGTCAACGGTACATCTGAAACCGAACGCACCTGGGCTTGTTCAAATACTTGCTTGTTACTGATTCTATAGTTCATAAGTAGCCTCCACTAAAACATTTATTCTTTACACCAGTTCTTCTTCTGCATATCACGGATGTACAGAAGTTTATTTTTATATTCTATATGTATTTGGTGATGAAATCAAAGGGGAAATGAATTGGATAATTGAGAGGTGCCCGTGCTTTATGTCCGCTTCCTTCTTTTAAATCTTACCTTGTAGTCCAATCCCTTCATTGACAACCCAATTTCCAGCAAATACGATGTATGACAAGAGGAGTGATACACATGGTACATTTGCAGCTAGTTACACATATCGATCAAGTCAAACAAAACCTGCAGCAATATCATTCTGAATTACAAAGCGGACAAATGTCACTCAACACAAATGGTGTTCAGCAATGGTATTATGTTCACGAGCTTGGCCTTTTTGGACCGAGTCGATATATCGGCTATGCTGACATTACGATACAAAGGCATGAGCGCGCGGGGCGGTTAAATGGCGGTGAAACGACACAAGCTTTAAATAAGTGGTTTAAACGCTGTGACGATCCTGAATTGTACGAAAAAATCACAAATAAATTAATAGACTACCTTTCACAATTTGATATGGACATCCGCCGTAATAGTCAAACGCGGAAACCTTCCTTTAAATTAAATCTCCTTAAAGAGGAAATTCCTGCGTTAAAGACATTGTATTTGTCCTCTACTACTCCGCAAAAGCAAAAAGAAGAGAACATACAGTGTCAAACATGTCAAAAAACATTTTACGAAGAGCCGTTTTTTGCTCATCATAATCGTGGCCCGTTTTGCTCGCAAAAATGCTTACCGATGGATGTTCACGCTGAAGAAATGGCGTCTGACTATATCAATTATGTCGAGAACTATCGAGAATCAATAGAAGCCTACAATGAGATTTCAAATGTAAGCGAGCAAATTTCATTTATTCAAGAGCTAGAGCCACTCCTTATTTCACTTGAGCAATATACAGATAGTGAGCTACAAAATGAGTATGTCCCGTTGATCCAGCAGCTCGCCGAGAAATTCTACTCTCTTTCTGAAAACGCGGAGGCTTACTATACAGATGCGACACATCTTGATCAGCAAAAGGCTATTCATATTAATTGGAAAGTATTTGGAGATGAAGGCTTTCAGAAAGAACAATTACAAGATCTTCTGTCATCTATACTAGAAAAATTGAACAGTGTCGAAGCCCCCTTTACAATAATGGAGGATACGCCTTTAGCCATTAATTTTACATATTCGAATACGCTTTATTACACAAGCGAGAATGTTTCCCTTCATACTGACCAAGTATTAGACGATATTTATGTACATATTTGTCACTACTTAAACGAGTACGATTTAAGCTTTAATCTACATGATTATGTCAAAAATACCGTTGTAGCGGTTTGTCCAAAATGCTGTAACGAACGACTTCTTGAACATTTTAATCATAATGACGTTCAACTATTTTGTTGTCATGACTGCTAAAAAAGAAACAAGCGAGCTTCGAAATTAGCTCGCTTGTTTTTTTATTCATGTAAAGCCTCTATAAATCTCTTTAGACTGTCTTCAATACGATGACAATCTACAAGAAAGACTGTGACCTTCACACCATCATCACTTGTAAAACAAATAGTTTGCTGCTCATTCAATTCATTATTCATCGGATATAAAAGGCGGATATCATTTGTTCCATACTTTTTTGCATAGGCATACATTTGGTACATGTCCGCTTGTGAAATACCGTAATTGCTAGACACGGAATTCGCCAATAGCTTCCACTTCGTATCAATGATTACTGTATGCTGTTTTGTATTATTTCGCAAAACAATATCCGGTCTTAATGCAAATTTATCCTCAAACAAATAATACTTGCGGTCCTGTAAAGAAATCGTCCATTCATCTAACTTGAGAAGCCTCTTCAAATTCCGCGCTACATAATATTCAAATACACGATCCATCGGGAAAAGTAATGTTTGGACAAAGGACTCTCCTGAAAATGTCGTAAAGCTTTGATTGCTTAAAAAAATTCTAGACCAATTCAAAGGCGCCTCATAATATTTTGAATTCCGATCAATCTTCACTTGCGTAAAGTCTTTCTTTATATTCGATGATGATTCGATTGATTCAAAATGTATTAACAGCCTATACAAACCCTTTTTGTTTTCCGCACTCTCAGATTCCTTTGCTAACTTTTCTAATGTCTTCTTAATTAAACGATTTTCTGGTCTATTTAGCCCAAATTCATCATACTGCATGTAAAAGCGTTCCTTGTGCACCATATTATGCTTCATTTGTTGGGCAAAATTCATTTTCCCTTTAAACACCTTTACATTATCCTCTACCTCATAATAAGCAGACTTGAGGCCACGCTTCACAAGGTGCTGGACTTCCTTTATGAATAACGTAATAAAAATTTCAAAGATCGGCATTTTCTCTGTATTTAAATTCGCTTCATTGAATGTCTTGCTCGGAAAATCACGCAAGGTTTTTAGCATTTTCAAAAAGGTTTTTTTCGAATCCTCTTGGGTACCCCCATGAATTTTAGGCAAAATTTGAAGCTGCACGCGGTTGTTTAATGGCAATACGCCAACGTAATTTTTAGCCCTAATAATTTTCCCTACATTCTTTTTGGATGAGAGTGACAAAAAATCTATCGCGTCTCCACCGTCTTCTTCATTGAACGTTAAAACAAGATTCTCTAGCTGGATAAATGATGCGTTATCCAAATACACGGTTCCCGGGGCTTTCTTATTGGAAATGACATCATATTCCTTTAGCTCCACTACTTTTCTTTTCATTTAGATCACTCGTAAATCCCAATATAGCTCTGCTGGTCTTGAAAAGCTGCCCTCTGAATACAATATTTACTTTCAGGCAGATCCACATCAGGGCTCGCCTTAAATATTTTATCCATTTGAACCGGTGTATCCAAAATAAATTTAAAGTCATTAGCCTTCGCATTATCCCCTAAAATCAGCTGAATCTTACTGTAGTCTTCATAAAAGTATTCCTGTAAAAGCGGTATAATCGCATTTTCAAAAATACCGGCTAAATTAGCCAATGTGGGCTCCTTTTTCAAGCCAAGGAAATACGCATGGCCAATTGTATGTTCTCGGTCATAAAGCACTTCAATTCGTCTATTGATCGTATCTACCATCTTTTGAATATCGATACCTTCTACATGAATACCTTCTAGCACTTGAAGGTTCGGCATCATTTCAATAAAGCGGAAACGTCTTCTTAAAGCGGTATCCATCAAAGCAATCGAGCGATCGGCTGTGTTCATCGTCCCTATGATATAAACATTTTGCGGCACACCGAACTCTACCTTTGAATAGGGTAGCTGTACCTTCATTTGCTCAGGAGCTCCTAACCGCTTTGTTGGCTCAATTAACGTGATAAGCTCCCCAAGAATTTTAGAGATATTTCCACGGTTGATTTCATCAATAATAAATACATAGTTCTTCTTATTTTCTTCAATCGCTAAATCATCGTGTTCAGTCTTCGCATATCGTAAAATCAATTTATTAATTTCTTCTCTATTTATTTTCTTTAGCTCATATACAGTTGCTAAAGTTAAATTCGTTTGTTGATTAAATTTATAAACATCTTCCCATATGTCTTTCGCAATCCACTCTACTTTTCTGCTTCGCTTATAATAGTCTACTTGCTCCAACCACTCAGGTTCTCCTGTAATAAAACCAATTGCATCGATATGCTTTTGATCACCTAATGAAAGGACAATATCTCCGATGCTCATTTCATCATAAAAATCAGATACAATCTTTTTAACACTCGAATTGGGGAATTCCGTTTCATCGGTTATATTCGCACCTAAATCATCCCAACCGATACGGATATAATTATTTTCAAAGCAATCCCTTTTTGTTTGGACATCCTCTCTTCTGCCTAATGACACTTTCCAAATTCGAGCATCTGTTTGGAAACTTTTATTAGGGATCATTGAAGAGATTTCTAATTGCTGCGCCTGCTCGCATAATTGCTTAAATATGCCCGGCTCTATTTTATACCTCACCTGATCAGATTCTTCATCATCTAATACCGGTTTTATACCTTCCATAAATTCTTCATAACCAAATGATTGGTGGAATGTTGTAAATGCAATTTGACCTGCTTTTTTATAGGCCATATAACGTGCCAAAACTTCTTCATAAGATTCTGACACTAACTCTTCAATTGAGACATTTTCAATAATTGCTACTGCGTAAATAACTGTATGATACGTCTTCCCTGTGCCGGGTGGTCCATAGAGTACTATATTTTTTTCATACATCGATGTTTCCCCCACATCTGTTTTCGTATGTTTTACTTTCCCTACGACTAGATTGTAGTGATCCAATAGATTTCCGAATGCCACCTCTAATTTTTTATAGATCTGGGCATTAGTTAGTGCTTGTTGCTGAATTTGTTCATCTGTAAGTACATAGGCAAGTTGCACCTTTTTATATTCTCCATCACGTACCTTTTTTTGAACTTCCTCTGGCAATTCATTAGAAACCTCATCAACCCATCCATTATCCGGTTTTATATAGTAGCAATACGCACTATCTTGAATAAGCGGCTTCGTTAAAATTTTATGATGTTGATCAAAGTCTGCTTGCTTAGCCTTCTTTTCATCTAAATCAACAACAATTCTAAATTGCACACAATCGTCTACTTTTTCAGCAATGATTGAAATACTCGTTAAAACATGATTGTACTCCGCATCTTTCAACTGATTCCATAAGTACCGTCGAACAACATCATTTCCGCCCGTAAGCCACTTTGATTTCCTTTGATTTTCCATCCCGTACTTAAACGATAAACGAGCGGCTAATTTATGTAACTCCTCCGCTGCCGCACCACCACTTTCACGAATTGCTAAATATATAGCCTCTTCCTCTCCCTGGATTGAAATCGGATTTTTATATCGTTGGTTCGCATAGGTATGTAAATGTGTGATAATTTTACTAAAATCAATTTCAGAATCGCTATCTGTAAACGATTTATTTTTTATAAATAAACGATATTCATTTCCAATAAAATTAATCATCTCATCTATTACTATTTCTCTTCCATTTGCTAAAGTCACATAGCTTTGGATCTGATTATTTTGAAATTGCGGATATTCCTTAACGCCTTTAAATTCGCCGATATAGCTAATTCTTCGTTGATTACCGTTGATCCGCCTCAAATAGTTATGTATTTTTTTAGGATGATCTGCGTTAAAATGCTGAGAGATTCTTGCATTTTCAACGTTATTACTAGTCAATGTTTGAGCGCGTTTCTGAATATCCGCCTGCACCAAGGCGATTTCATCAATTGTTGTAGCACGATTCTGCTTAATCCTTTCATACGTCATCATTGCCGCAGCAACCCACACTGCTTGATTTACATTTAAATTCAACTCTCCACCTACTTTTAATTTTACTATTTCCATCCCACACTTAAGTATCCCATTTATTACAAGTATAATAGAGATGAATTAATATTACATTCTAATTCAGATATAAAGGACTGATAGCTTTGACGAACTTTTAAATAGCTCCTTCTTTTGCCTTATAGAACATGTGTGTAAATATCCATGCAGTTTTTACGTAAGATTGGTGAGGTGATGGCAATCTCTTGAACTTCTTTCATGCTGGCACCTGCTTCGAATATAAGGGAGCAAGGTGTATAAGCACAATAGTTCAATAACTATCTAGCACACTAAATTTTCTTTTTGACTATGTTTTTTCTATATTTCGTTGAAATCCAATGAAATCATATGACACCAAAAAACGCCATAAGCCTTGATATGACAAGATTTATGACGTTCAAGGAAACTTCTTGGTATTTGACTATGGAGACGGCGGAAGTCGAACCAACCGTCTCAAAATACTGATGTAACTAGCTTAGAAAGACTTTATATAATTTTTGACTACGTTTTTGACTACGTTTGATAAAAATACGTTGTGGGGGCAATATTTTTATCGAATTTACAATTGGTCTGCGTTTAATTATTAAGAAATACGATTTTATGGATTTCATGTCATGAGCGAAATAAATTGGAGATTCTTTTTCCAATAGACACTGATATTCCTTAAAAACTTTTACTTCATCTAAATTAAGGATTGCTCATTCCACGGTAATTCAATTTAAATTATTTTATTGTTTTTATGCAGCAGGATAAGTGGTATATACAAATTCATAAATTTTGCGGCGGTATTCCTTGAACAGTCGATCATCATAGCTTTCTGGCAGTTCACTCCATAAAGTATCGCGTATCAGATTATCAACTGCAGCCTGTGTCTCTTCTTTCTCTGTCCATTGGTCCAACACGCTGATTTTATCCTTAATCTGTTCTAGCAATATCTTAGCAAGCTTTTTGATATTTTTAATCTCTGATGGAGTTAGAGATTCCTTTAAAAGTAAATCATACATAGCCAATTCTTCATCGTTATCAAAGCCTTCCCGCACATATCTTTTTTCTTCATCATCCAAATCGTTTACAAAATTCGTAAGGTCGATAAATGTTTTTTCAATGGCGGCTTTATCGTGCTCAGCATTATACTCCTGAATGATTTTTTGGTAGCGTTCATAATAATTAATACGAGTAGGATTATACTTCAACATAGTATCCAACCTATCATCAATGAGCTCTTTTAAATCTTTCAAAAGAAGATTCTTGTTCTTTACACGAGCAAATTCCTGCTGTAGACGTTCAAAATTGATATGACTAATATCAAAACGACGGCTTTCCACAATGTATCCTGTGCCACCATCTTTTGATATTTCTGGTGCCTTAACGACTTTTATATACTCACCTACAATATTGTGCAGTTGAATCATCAAATCCGTATTGTCAGATTTTTTTCGTTTCTCTTGCATTTGATCATAAACGGCACTAATTGCATTTTTAAGAGCTCTTTCCGATTCTTTCACATCTTGCTTTTCAACGTATTTGAAAAGTTTAAAAAGTTCCCTTGCCATCACTTCAAACCGCTTTTTCACTTCTTCTGAAACGCACATAGCATTCGCACCCTCTTGTACTAGAGAAAGTTTAACAAAATCAACTGCTTGAATAATGGATGATAAATCAAAATCACGTTGTTTCATATAAGCATTTATTTCGTTAAGCAAAGCAATGATGCGGGCAATTAACTCTGATTTGTCTGGAGCTGGGTTAGAACCTCCAGCTCCTCCTTTGGTCTTTGTATACTCAGCTAGTGCCTTTCTAAGCGCTTTGACAACTCCAACGTAATCAACAATCAAACCGTTACTTTTCCCTTGATAAACACGGTTTGCCCTTGCGATGGTTTGCATCAAAGTATGTGCTTTTAATGGTTTATCCAAATAAATAGTAGAAAGACTCTTCACATCAAAACCAGTTAGCCACATGGCACAGACAAACACGATACGAAATGGATTATCGGGATCTTTAAACTCTTTATCCATTTCTCGCCTCTCCATTTGGGTACGATGTGGTTTGATATCAAGACCCCATTTTTCAAAGGTAGCAATCTCATTTTGTTCCGGGCTAATAATAACAGCCATTTCGGTTTGTTTCATCCAATCGAGCTTCCGGCTAATTTCCATATATTCCTGTTGAGTGGCACTAGATAGCGAAGCTTCGATTTCTTTGATTTTTATTGCCCAATACTTCTGGGCTAAATTGTACATGCGCACTGCTGTTACTTTATTAATACAAACAAACATTGCCTTACCAGATGTCCATAACTCAGAGTAATGCTCGACAAAGTCCTTTGCAATGGCATCTAAACGCTTTTCGCTTGTAAGAATATGAATTTCTTTTGACATTTCCTGCTCTAGCTTGGCCTGCTGATTGACATCTAGATCAGCCTGTTCTATTGCCTCAAGAAGTCTTTCATTTATTTCTGGATTTTCAATTTCCAATAAGTCCGCTCGATTCTCATAATAAAGTGGTACAGTCGCTCCATCCTCAACAGCTCGCTTGAAATCATAAATGGATACATAGCCTCCGAATGTTCTTTCAGTGATGTTATCATACGCAAATAATGGCGTTCCGGTAAATCCAATTCTTGAAGCAGTTGGGAGTAATGCAAGCATATTATCAGCAAATATCCCATTTTGCGAACGATGGGCTTCATCAGATAACACAATGATGTCATGATTAGGAATAATTGGTGACTCATTAGGTTTATTGAACTTGTGGATTAAGGTAAATATAAAGCTAGGATTTCCTTTTAACTTCTGAATTAAATCATCACCGTTTTGAGCGATAAACTGCTGTGCTTTCGTAGTACCGAGTAAGCCACAAGCTTCAAACGTATCACTGATTTGCTTATTCAATTCATCTCTATCTGTTAGAATAACAAAGGTTGGCGAACCCGCAAATTTTCGTCGGATTTTTTGAGCAAGAAATACCATGGAATAGCTTTTCCCGCTACCCTGCGTATGCCAGAAAACGCCCAACTTACCATTGTTAAGCTTTCGGTTCTCGTAGGATTCCACCGCTTCATTCACTCCAAGGAACTGATGGTTTCTTGCCATGATTTTTGCAGTTATTCCACCTGAAATATCAAAAAGAATGAAGTTCTCAAATAGGTCCATGAAATTTTTCTTATCACAAATTCCTTTAAGCATAGTTGCCAATTCCACAGAACCGGGATCCTCTTCATGCAGACGTTTCCATTCGTTATAAAATTCATATTTACTACCCAATGTGCCTATCCTGGATTCTAATCCATTTGACAACATAACAAATGCATTGAAATGAAATAACCGGGGAATGGTATCCAGATAATCAGTGTAGTTACATGTATAAGCATCCTGAACATCGACATTCTGTTTTTTTAACTCGATAAATAGCAAGGGAATTCCATTAACAAAGCCCACAATATCCGTTCGACGACGATATAAATCACCATGTATCTTCATCTCTTTCACAGCAAGAAAATGGTTGTTTGCAGGATCAGAGAAATTAAACACCCGAACCAACTTGTCCTCCTGCTCACCGTTAGGCTTTCTTACTTTGATAGGAATACCATCTCGGAGCATCCTATATTTCTCTCGATTTATCTGCATTAGAGTACTAGAGGATGTATAGGCAAGAAGTGTCTTAACTGCAATATCACAATACTCCTCTGTCAACCAGTCGTTAATATCAAAAAGCGCCTTCCGTAAATAACGAGTAAGAACAATCTCCTTATAACTTTCACGTCCAAGAGTCCCATTCTCACCAAGCACTTCTTTATTATAGGCAAACTGAACATCCCACCCCAACACATCATGAAGCAAATTTCCAGCACTATTCTGCACCAATATATTCTCAGAATACTCCCAACTCATCCCTCACACCCCCTATTGTATATTGAACAATAGCATTACACTTCAATTTTACCGTTCATCAATTTTGAATGTAGTTTATCACGTGCATCTACTAAGTTATGAACTTGTTTGACTAGCACTGTAATTGAATCAACTAGTGGATTTATAATGTTATTGTATGCTGATAAAACGTCCTCATTTGGAATTAATACTGAATAATTACCCATTTCGTTCCAATCAGCTCGAGGCATTTTTGCTCCTTCTCGACATGTAGCATAACTATACGCTACAAACTCATCACTAAATGCAGTTGTTAATAGTAAGCCAAACATATTATCATAAGCTCGAAAAACCATTGCATCTGTCGAACAAATTCCCTCGTTTACAGCAAATCCGACTTTATGAAAATATGGACGTATTTTTCCAAATAAAATATCCTTTACTTTATAACGATATTTACTGCTTCCTACATCAGAAGAATCTCCCCATTCATTAAGACAAATGCTACGTCTCGGGATATGTTCTAATCCTATATATGGTATTCCTCCGATAATATCTTTTGATTTACAACTATCCTTAACAAGCTCACATAAATCTTTAAACACTGCACTTTCCCACCCCTCAGGCACATCATCAACTATTTTAGTAGTTTCATATCCGGGGAAGCGCAAGTTTACAAACCACTCTTTATACAATCGCATAGCCGCTTCTTCAAGCAACTTAATTTGTTTTTGGTTGTTTTCAATCAAATCATCATAGGTAGTGAGGATGTCTGCTATGCGTTGTTGAGTTTCTATATCTGGAAGATCAAACTCGTATTCTTTTATTGCACCTATTGCTATACGCATTTGATTTGCTGCACCTCTACCACGTGATTGAATATAATGTTGAAAATAAAAAGATTTGCCAAGATAAACTAAGTATCTTTGGTCTAAAACATCTGAATCAAGAGTTCTTACGCAAACAGCATTCTGATTAAGTAAATATCCTGTAACCTCATCAGTTATTACGCAACTCCTACCGGCAGCTGAATTTACAAGATTAGGGTGAGAGCCCACTGTAGCAATTATCATATCTCCTTTTTGAAGAAGATGCTTTTTATATTTTTCCAAACTTCTATAAGGTAAATTACTAACATCCTCTAATAAGAATCCCGATGGTTTAAAATTTGATACTTTAAGTACGGGAATCCCAGTAGCGACATATTCTTTTTCAGTCCATGCACCACCATTAATAAAGTCACATAAATCTCCTAACTTTACTATTCTACTCATATCCCCAACTCCTCAAAATTTGCTGAGATGGTATCCATCAATTGATTCGAATCTGCCTGCAAAGCTAGAAGTTTTTTATGAATTTCGGTCATTCTTTCTTCGAAGTTTTCGTCATTTTCTTCTACGGGTGCGACGCCGACGTATGCACCTGGCGTGAGGCTCCAGTTTTTTTCTTCTATTTCAGCTATTGTTGCTACTTTACAAAGCCCTAAGACATTAGTATATGCACCGTCTCCAAATTTTCCAGTGAGCCACTTTGCCTCTTTTATCACTGTGCGGCAGGTCTTGATTTGTGATACCACATCCTCAACTCGAGCAAAAACTGATTTTTTGAAGCGATCCCATGTTGTTGCTTTTTCATCAATCGATTTGGCAAACCCCTTAGCCTCTGCCTTCTCTAATCCGTCACCATACTCAACAAATGCTTTTAATGCAGCGTTAAGCTCTGTAATGTAACGCTTTAGTATGTCATTCAACGGTAACAGTTGATGGATATTCTCTGCGTTTTCAACTGTATTCCCAACCTCTTCACGTAAAGGCGCAAGCTTCTTCCCATAGCCATTCAATAGTACCGAAACACTTTCGAATTCAGCATCAAGCTCTTTGTATTCGATATTAATTTGAAATCTATAATCATTCAATAATTTTTCGTACTTTTCGATTTCACCTCTGTAAAGCCAGACAATGGCATTGAGGTTTTTCATCTGCCATTCGCTCCACTCGTTAAGTGTCCGGTCCACGACTGTGTAATAATTACGTGCATCAATGAAAAGTACGTTATCCTTTATTTCTTCTTTCTTCCCTTTATCATAAAACCAAAGTGAACAAGGTAAGGAAACTTTATAGAAGAAATTGTTTGCCACTGACATCATACAATCAACATGACCCGTTTTAATTAGCTGCTTTCTAATCTCTCTATCCTTATTGCCACTATCCGTCGCGGAAGCCGCCATAACAAACCCAGCACGTCCTGTATCATTTAAATAATCATAAAAATAGGAAATCCAAAGATAGTTCGCATTGGAGACTTCCTTTTTAGCATTAACACCAGGAAGTCCAAAACTCAAACGTCCAGCATTTTGTGTGGATTCTGCTTTTACTTTGTCTACATTAAAAGGCGGATTTGCCATAACATAATCGCAACTGCCTACTAGATTATGCGCGTCATAATAGAAGCTATTCGCTTCATCGCCGGATATGATCTTTGCATTTAGACCATGCACTGCCATGTTCATAATACAAAGCTTTGCATTAAACTCTACCTTTTCCTGTCCATAAAAAGTCAAGGCAGAATTAGCATTAATTCCTTCAGCGCTAATAAAATCACTTGAAGAAACAAACATACCTCCGCTTCCACATGCTGGGTCAAACACAGTCCCATGTGTCGGCTCAATAATATTCACAATCATCTTAACAAGGGATTTCGGAGTAAAGAAAACTCCATCATCGGATGCAATGGATGCTGCGAATTTATTTAAGAAGTATTCGTAAATACGTCCAAGGACATCATCATCAATTTCATTCAATGCGCTATTATTAAAGATACGCAACAATTCTTTCAATAAATCATCTCTGAACATCGTATAAGTTTTAGGCAGGATGCCTTTTAATTGAGTGCTCTCTGACTCAATTAACTCCATCGCTTTATTTACTGCTTCACCGCAATTGGAATCATCAGGCAAATTAAGCAGATAGTCATACCGAGCCTTTTCCGGTAAAAAAATCGCACTCTTTTGTTTAAAGTCACTTGCTTCAACTGGTAGCACTCGACCATTACGTACAGGACGGTCTTTGAGTATTTCTGCTTCTACATATTTAAATCGGCTATAGGCATAACGCAAAAAGATTAAGCCTAAGACCGGCATGCTATATTCTTGTGAGCTTAGTTTGGAACCTTGGCGCAACAAATCCGCCGATTCCCATAATTCAGATTCTAATTTCCTTATATTAATCATGAGTAAGCCTCCGTATATTTCATTAATACATAGTCATTATACTTGGTATTTCTCGTTTTCGTAATGAACATCTCTTTTTTCGTTTTTTAAGATTGAATGATGATAGTATATCTGTAAATTCCTCTTTTTCTTTATTAGACTAATGATTTGAGAATATTACATATTTATTTAATAGGAAGACATTTTCTTGTTAAATTAAGTTACTTTAACCACTCCTAGAAAAGGTCTTCACTACGGATCAGTTCTGAGATTCGCAATTGGAAATGACAATTAATTTACTGCTGGCCACATATTTGATGGAATTTTCATTCTCATAAAAATATGACCAAGTTGCTTAAACTTTGCCAACTCTCTCAATGAGCTTATTCGCGTACAAAGAATTTCTAGAACGCCTCTTTGTGACGCAGTTCAAATGCTATAATCACCGTTTCGCTACACGTTATTACATCGGCTTTAACCAAGTTTGTGCGGTGTTAATTGAAGTAACACAAAATTTCTCGCTCCAGCCAAATCTACTAACTTAACGAAAACGTCTTCCCAATCCCCATTAAATCAAAAGCTTCTAATTTAGACTGAATAATTTGCTTACGAACTTGCTCGAGCTCTTTTTGCAATGTCTCTTGCTGCTCGTTATATTGCTGAACAATTTTGCGTTGTTCCTCAATCGCTAATACAGGAATCTTTAATTCCTCAATATCCTTCGTTGCCAAATTTAATACAGTAGAGCCTGTTAATTGGTTATGCATAATGAATTGCATTGTTGGCGACTCTAAATATAGCTTTACAAATTGTGGATCATATTGATGATTACAGCGGATACCAACAAAGTTTTGTGATAATAAAACATCGTTTTTTTCCGAATCAAATAGCGCTAATTTAAGCTGACCACGAATAGATAAAACAATATCACCTCGTTGCAAACGATAATTGTCAATCTTCACACGCCCACCAAGTTCATATCTTGTTAAGTTCGACAAGTTAATGTTTCCATCCTCAATATCTGCAATTTTTAACATCGCTACATTGCCACCTTGCTTTTCATCTTTAGGCAAAGCATTATAGCCACGGAAAATTGTAACAGCATCTTTTAAAGGAATGGCATTTAGTTCATTCAATGCTTGTAAATTCACTTCGACTTTTCCATATTGATCAAGTTCCATTTCATTTTCGAAGATGTAACGACTTGGTACTAAATCTGAATCAGAAATTTCACTATTAGGGACAATTTTTGAGATGCCTGCTACTTCTGTACGCTCTTCAAGGATTTGTACAATTTGCTGGACACCTTCATCTGTTAACACCGTTTTTTTACGTTGTACTTCCGTTAACGTAGAAGCATTAATAAATAAAATTGTATTTTTCGCTTCAACCGGTTTTGATTTATTAATGAGTATAAGCACCGAGCTAATATTTGTTGAAGGTACGTATAAGCCTGTAGGGAACTCAATTACCGCTTCCACTAAGTCACTAATAATTAATCGTTCACGGATTTTCTCATCCGCTCCACTTCTAGATAGTGCACCTGCTGTTAAATAAAACGCACCTTTACCCGTATCATTTAATAATTGAATTTCCCCAATAGGAAAAGCTAAGTCTGCATTCATTTTTGAAGGTAAACCAAAATAATTAAAACGACTATCCGTTTTTAACGCTTCATATTCATTAGGTTTTGGTTTATACCCAAAGCGTGGTACATCATATACATAATCAAACTTCAAGTTTTCAAATGCTGGCGTTGTTAAAACGTTAGCGTATTTCAAATTCGTATGAGCAAGACCTTCTAAATAGAAACGTACTTCCGCAATTATTAGATCTTCAACTGCAAAATCTTGTCCATAAATTGGATTGTTCATTCCTTCTGTAACTAGGCTTAATACTTCAGAGCCTTTACCAATACGCCCGCTGAAAATCGTTTCACCTTCACTAATTTTGAAATAATTTTCAACAATCGTATTTTGTTGTGGTAAAGCTGTAGGCGTGCTGAATTTATCTAAACTTAACTGAATAATAACTTCGAGAATTTTTTTCGCCTCATAAACTTCCATTAATTTAGCATAGTCTAAAATCATGTTAATAAAACTACTTAAACGAACAGATTCACTTACATTTCGTAAATTATAAATTAAAGTTTTTTTGGCTAACTCACTATACGGCATATTTTGAATAACTTCTATAAGTTTTTTTACTACATTTGTTGAAGAAGCGATTGTTCTCAGTTCATTAGCGTCTCCTACCGCCAAAATCGAAACACTTAAATTTAATACTTCAAAACCTTCCATTGTTGCACGATTTAATTCAAATACATTAGAAATATCTTTCCCCACTCTCAATCACCTATCCTTCATATTTTTAGTTAGTATTTAAAATACTATATTTGAGTTTTTCAAAAAAATACGAATTGGTTAAAGGTTATAACCTCTTTCGTTAAATTAACTATATCACCTAAACTTAGTATTGTAAATAGGTACTTTAAGTATTTTTCATAAATACATTTTGTCTGTATTTAGTATTTAGTCGAATTTTCATTTCAAGATTGCGCTATAAAATTAAAACAATATTTCACATTATTGATTACACTATATCTTTCAAACTCTTTCCGTGTCTATCCTTCCACTCCGTCAACCCATTTGCACTTCTATGCATTAAATTGTAGCTGCTAATGAAGGTCTAGAGAATAGTAAATCTTCCATTACTACATATTCATCATTTATAATTTGAACTTTGCCAGAATAAATTAAGTCGTCCCTTTTGCTGTTAAACGCTCTGAGAATGAATCTACAGTGCTGGTAGCAATTCTCGAATCTTGTAATACAACAAATCCTTCTTGTGTTTGAATTCCTTTTGCTTTCGCACCACGATCTGCGTTTATATAAAACATATACTTTCTTTGATACTTATCTCATTGGCATTATTATTACCACCTCCATTTCGGGAAAAATATTAATGTCTCCGATCGAAATATTAATACTATATCAATTAGGGGAGAACTGGCTCAATATTGTTTCATTGACCTCTTTAGAAAGAAAAAACCGCCTATAATCAATGTTATAGGTGATGATTTATTAGCACAATCCGATTCAATGTGGTCTTCACTTCTAGCCAAGCTAGTAATACGTAAAAAAATAAAGCAGCTCCCCCTCAACTTTATGAATAGCTACTTTATTTTTTGGTTATTTTTCATCTATGTCCGGCCCTTCATCCTCACCAAGCTTCATAACATACTCACTTACAAGCTTTAATTGTTCATCCGACATACTGTCTATCGATTGAAGCAAGTCTTCTCTGATCACTTTTGCGACACTAACCTCTTCACAATCATCAATATAACATTCCATTAACTCTTCATGTGAGTACGTCACATAGTCTGGACTGCCCCTCTCTATTTCGGGTAACCTGAAAATCTCTATTTCATCTGCAGTCGGCATATTGTCTGGTTGATTCAAGTCTCTCAAGTATGTTTTTAAAGCCACCCACCTTTTTTCCGAAACCGTTACTTCAAATACTTCATTGAATTCTTTTATATTCATAATCATTTCGTTCACTTTTTCGAATCCTGCTCTAAACTCAGCGATTGTTGCGTATTTGTAAAATTCCCCATTTGCATACCTTTGTCTAATCGCTTCAATTTCGTTATCGGCTGGGGCTTCGATAGGCATTGCTTTAATCTTAAGATACCTTACAACATCAGCCCATTTGCTATCAGGAACAGCATCAACCAATCTGTATAATTCTTCTACGTTCACGCCAAACTGCCCCCTCATTTTAGATATGTTATCCCTTCGATGAGTTCTTGTTTCATTAGTTCTTGCCAAGTTTCTCCAATGCCTCCCCATGTGTTTTTACAGCTTTTTCGTAGATTGCCCGGATTTTGTTTTTTCTATCTGCTTCAGTTTGTGTTTGAGTTACTTGCATATCTTCATTATCCTTTTTCTTCTTATTAGACAATGGACAGGCCTCCTACAATGGCTTATTTCTTCTACTATACCCTTTTTCCTATATGCCGGGCACACGCAAAAGTTCCTTGACTGTATTCACATCATGTCAATAATCACCAAACACTAAAATACAGATCCAACGATTCATCCACAGCCTCCGCGACTAGCTGAATGAAATCATCATACATTTCAGTTGTATGCGCTTTATCTAATGCTTCATAATAAGAAAGGCGATTTTCTACTTTGATAATCACAGGTGGATATCCTTCTTTTATGAGCTCCAAATATAGCAATAGCCTAGATGTACGCCCGTTTCCATCAATAAAAGGGTGAATACTTACAAAAACTGCATGCTGCATTGCCCCTCGAACAACCGGATGCAAGTGAAGTCCCTCGGTTTGATACCAATGTATCAGTTGCTCCATCTTCTCCCGAATTTGCAGTGGAGCTGGTGGATTATGTTTTGCCCCTGAAATAAACACTTGTTGATCACGGTAAACGCCTGCATAGGAATCATCAATCCCTTTTAAGACGAGACGGTGAATATTCTTTATTTGCCATTCAGAAAAGGCCTCTTCTTTATGGACAATTTCCTCTACATAATGAATTGCATCCCGATGATTAATGACTTCTAAATGCTCTCGTAGCGTCTTTCCACCAACTGTAATGCCTTCTAGCACAACTTTTGTTTCATTGACCGTTAATGTATTGTCTTCAATTGCATTGGAATGGTATATCCATTCTAACAACAACTTTTCACGCAAACTATTCACTGTATACGTTGGAAGCGGTATAAGGGCATCCAGTCGCGCCTTTTTTCATTTATTTTTATCTAAAATAAGAATCTCCCCTATGTCAACTTCTATATAAAATAAGGGATATTAACCAAGAGTTTAACTCCCGTTCAATATCCCTAACTTTATAAACTGTTGATACGACTGCATTTGCACCATAGAATATGAAAGAATCGACCAGCCGCAAAAGGATATACTGTTAGCCGGGCTAATGACCGAAATGGAAATACAATTCAAGCTTCCCATGCGAAGTAAGGAATGGAAAAAGGAAAACCAAAAGATCATAGCGATGTACCGAAAAATATGTATATCACGAACGCTGTGAAGATCGGCCCACGAAGCCGATCTTTTTTATGTTCGATTGTGATTTCATCCTTACGCTTTTTTTACATGCGGTAAACTTTGTTGTCATGTATCTATTTACAAGATCATGAACGAAAATGGACCAGGTAGTGCTGTTTGCGTTTTCTGTCGCCTTCCTATGGCCCTCCATTTCTATACGGGCGGTCATTGTCCCGGTTTTACGTGTAAAGCGAGTAGCGTTAAAGCCTTTTTTAGATTCTAGTATAATCGGTTCATTTGGTGAGTCGTCATTGCAGGGTGGGCAATACTCTTTGTTATCCTATATGGAAATCACTTTTTCACCTCAACTTCAACTGTACCAAAAAAGTACTGAAAACACTGCGAAATTATTTTGGAGTAGTGACTGCTACTGGGGTGAAATTAAATGATGAAGAATTCAAGCAGATTGAGGCTTTGTTTGATAACTTTATAAATAGGATGGACGGTTTGATAGGAGATATGGATGGATTGTTAGAGACAACGTGTGGTGTAAAGGGCGAATTGAAGGGGCTAAAATCGAGGAATTTCGCATTTTGGATCGAAATATTATTGCATAAGAAAAGTAGACGACATACAAACCAAACTAACTGAACAGGATATCACCATTGCAGCTCTACAGGAGGAGCTCCTCTGCCTCAAGGCGATCATCGCACGCTATGAAGAGATGTTCCGTCTGAACAAGCGACAGCAATTTGGGGCTTCGAGCGAGAAACTTCATAAGGACCAGCTTTCCTTAAATTTGTTCGATGTGGCAGAGGCTTTTTCCGCTACGGAAAATGTTTCTAATGAGACGAAAGAGGACGTGGTGGAAGCTCCATCAAAAAAGAAGAAACGGAAGCTTCGAGCGAGCTTGAACAAGGAGCTTCCCGTGACGGTCGTCACCCATAGCCTGCCCCAGGAGGGGCGGGCTTGTTCGGATTGCGGAAATCCTATGCATGTGATGAAGACGGAGATTCGAAGAGAAATTAAAATCATTCCCGCGAGGGCTGAAATCATACAGCATGAACGAGATGTTTTTGCATGCCGTTCATGCGAGAAGGAGGGGACGAACCCTCCGATCGTACAGTCTCCAATGCCGGAACCTGTCATCGCGAAAAGCATGGCTTCCCCTTCGGCAATCGCCCATGTGGTGAGCCAGAAATACATGTATGCAACTCCGCTTTATCGGCTGGAGGCCCAGTTTCGCCAATTGGGGGTGCGGCTGTCCAGGCAGACGATGTCCAATTGGATCATTCATTCTACGGATGAATTACTTACGCCACTTTATAAATCGCTGCAGTCTGTCTTGGTGGCACTTGATGTCCTCCACGCGGATGAAACAACCGTCCAGGTATTAAAGGGGGAGGGACGCAGTCCCACCAGCAACTCCTATATATGGACTTATAGATCGGGGAATGTTGGCCCGAAGGTCGTCCTCTATGAGTACACTCCTACACGGAGCTCCGAGTTTCCAAAGCGTTTCCTAAAAAGTTTCAAAGGCAGTCTTCACTCGGATGGATACAATGGATATTTGAAACTTGAGGGTGTCGTCCATTCGGGGTGCTGGGCTCATTGCCGTCGCTATTTTGACAAGGCCGTGAAGGCAGCACCGTCTCAAAAGAAGGATAAACCAACACTTTCAGAGATAGCCCTCATTAAGATTGGCGAGTTGTACCATATAGAAAAATTGATTTCCTTTGAAACTAAGGAGAAACGTCTCAAGGTACGCCGTGAAAAAAGTTTACCTTTGGTGGAGGCTTTTTTCGCATGGCTTGAAACCATCCAGCCGCAAGTAGCCCCTAAAAGTAAACTTGGTGCCGCAATTCAATACGCATTAAACCAGAAGAGCAAGCTTCTCCAGCCATTTAAGGATGGCAGGTTGGATCTTGACAATAACAAGGCTGAGCGATCCATTAAGCCATTCGTAATTGGTCGGAAAAACTGGCTTTTCTCCATAACACCGAAAGGTGCCCAAACGAGCGCCATCCTGTATAGCATTGTTGAAACTGCGAAAGAGAAGGGTTAAATGTACATGAGTATCTGATCCACCTCTATGAGACGTTGCCGAATATTAATAGGGAGAATGAAGAAGAGTTGGCGAAGCTTTTTCCTTGGTCGGCGGATCTTCCTGAGCAATGTTTTATTACTATAAAAGATAGGCCCTCTTCAGAATAAAGGATCTGTACCTTGAAAAATAGGTGCAGATCCTTTTACGCTTACACACCTTCAATTCAAGATGCTGGATGACTTATTAACAATATATTAACCTACAACCACAATTCCTTTATAGTGATTTAAATCCCATTTCACATCTTCTGACAAATCATTATCCACTATAAATTGGCTGACCTTAGTCTCTAATTCTTCTAACGTACTGTACTCCAAACCACTGCTTTCTACTGATGGCATTTTACAAGAATACTTCAAGAACTCGATAAATCTACTAACATCGGTATTTCCTTCAACACCAATTTGTTCACTAAAGAATTTCCATGCTTCATAAGGTTTCGCAGTCTTTCCTTCAGTTTTTAAAAATTCCCCTTCAAAATCAGGTACAGATACAAATAGTTTAATATCAATACCTAATTGTTTACCATTATTAACTTCTTGTAAGATATTTAAATTATTTGTCCACGCACCGTTTTTAGTTTTAACATATTCTCCTTTCACTTTTTTCAACACTGTAGGATTATCTGAGTCATGCAATATACTATATGGGACTTTAAAGTGATTCAATATTTTAGCTACTGTCACGATATTTCCTTTACCTAAACAATTTAAAATATGTACATCTGAATCTAATGAAATTTCTTTTCGTACCAATTTAATAACACTAAATTCAGTTTCTCCTTCAACTAACAAATTTGCTTTTGCAAAAAAGAACTCATTAAAATACGGGTTACAATAATTCAACATTTTTAAGTTCATTCTTTCATCAGGTGTAAAATCCGCTTCTTCAGTAGAAAACGTCTTAATAGTTCTTCTGTTATCCGCTTCTTTTTCAATTCTAATAATTGTAGTATGGTCTTTTGTTAAATCAATAAACATTGGTGAATGTGTTGTAGTCATTACTTGCCAACCATCTAAATCTGCTATTGAATATAAAGCTTCTCGGGCTTCTCTTATCGCATTTGGATGTAAAAAAGCTTCAGGTTCTTCAATAAGAAGAATTTTTGGTGCAGAAGTAGATATTGTATTACGCCCCTTTTTCAAATTTCCAGTCTCAGCCAACATTTTTAAAGCTGACCACAAAAAAGTTCTTTGCAAACCTGTCCCATGGTTCGATAATGGGCTGCTATGATTTAATATCCCATCTGCTCCAACATTCCCTAACCTAATCACGCTTCCTGAGGCAATTAATTTATCAGCTTCAATTTTACCAGGTTGAATATCTATTTCTACTTTATTATATTCAGGAAATACTCTTGTTAATTGTTCAGCAATTAAACTCGTAGTTGTGTCTATTTCATCAGAAATATTTTGCTTAATCGTTTGTGTTAACAAGTCAATCTGTAGCATTAGTTTTTCTAAGTTACCTTGATTTTCATTTACATTTGCTTTTATCGTTTCATTTATTATCGTTAATACTTTTGTTTGTAGGCTTAAGGGATCTTCAAGTGGAGAGATTTTTATTGGTGTAGGAATTTTACTTGAAAGAATAGTATCAAAGCCACCCGTACCATTTAAAACATACTTGTGTAACCGTCAAGTAGTTTTGGACACTTTTTGCTCGTTAAATTTGGACACTTTCCGCTTAAAATAACGTCTCCCGA
>NZ_JBFEGI010000008.1:0-180590 GCF_047228905.1 Sporosarcina sp. 179-K 3D1 HS | reverse complement strand
CGGCAAATCGAACCCTGCGCTGTTCGAAAGATGTGCCTTAATTTCTGCAAAGTGCGCAGAAATACGGCAAATCGAACCCTGCGCTGTTCGAAAGCAGTGCCTTAATTTCTGCAAAGTGCGCAGAAATACGGCAAATCGAACCCTACGCTGTTCGATTCACTCCGATTTTTCGTAATATAGTTGTTCATTTGTTTCAAATTTATTGTAGCGCAGCTTGAATAGGGTGAATAAATGGGTTGTTATCACTTTTAATACGGCATAGCCGGGGATTGCAAGAATGACGCCTGCTACACCGAATAATGACCCCGATGTCAATAAGACGAAAATGATGGTGATCGGATGGATTCGTAAAGATTTCCCCATGATTTGCGGTGAAATGAACTTCCCGTCGACCAACTGAACAATGGTCCAAACAACTGCCAACTTCAACAGCATGATCGGCGACGTGACAATGGCAATAATGACTGCTGGGGTAATAGCGATGATCGGTCCCAAATAAGGAACGACACTGGTGAACATCGCCAATGTGCCAAGCAATAAGGCATAGTCCATACCGATAATCAGGAATCCGATCGACACCATGACTCCAATACAAATGGCGACGAGAATCTGCCCTTGTATATATGCACTGATCTGATGATCCGCATCTCTAAAGATAGCTTCAGCATCATCTCTCATGCGGGGCGGTAGCATTTTCATAATGACTTTCGGCAGTTTTTCGCCATCTTTTAATAAATAAAACAAGATGAACGGCACCGTAACGATTGCCAGGATAAATCCGGTTAACGCGGACAAGAATGTACTGACTCCGCTCGCAATTCCGCCTAGCGTATCCGCAAACATTTTTCCTAGATTTCCGAGACCCGAATCAAATAATGCGTTCACGTTAATATTTAGTTCGTTATAATAAGAAGCAAAAATTGATGTTCTTAAAAAGGCATCGATATTAATTAGCAATTGTCTGAAGTAAGTCGGGAAATCCTCGACTAGGTTATGGAACTGAGTTCTTAGGAACGGAAACACCAGTAGAATTAACAGCGTAATTAAACCAATCGATCCGATAAAAATGATGAAAATTCCCCAAATCCGTGCTATCTTCGCCCTTTCCAATAATCTTAGAATCGGGCGCAGTAAATAATAGGCGATCGTCGCTAAGATGACAGGCAAGACGACGGTCGAAAAGAAGACTTTAATTGGGTAAAAAATAAAGGATATATGATCGAACACGAGGATGATCAAACCGATTAATAAAACAGACACAAGAACGAACAGCGTCGTCTGTCCACCGAAAAACCGGATGACGTTCGACATCTTTCCGTTCTTTTTTTCATTCCCCGCTCGTGCTGGCTTTTTCTCGTCCATAATGGCTACCATTCACCTTCTTCCGAATTTGCAACGCAACTCTTTTAGTCCAGCTTCATACCTAGAAATTTAGAGATCGCTTCCCTGTTCTTCTCTACGTTCACTTCAATGACAGAGCCTGCATGTGCGTAGTTGGTAAAACCATAGGATCCTTCTACCGGCACTGTCATGGTCTCGACATCTGCGCCCTTTTTCAATAACAGGGTGAGAGCACGGGACAATTCATCTTTCGTCGTTAGGTCCGTTTTAATATAACCGGATAAGGCTCCTGCCAGTTTAGGGGCACGGAATAACATGCCAGGCTGCATCGCCTCTTCTTTCATGGCAGAAATGATTTCCTGTTGCCTGCCGACCCGTCCAAAATCCCCTTCACTATCAGCCCGGAAGCGCGCGTAGCCCAACAACTCCTTGCCGTTCAACCGCTTCTTGCCCGGCGTTAAGGTCACTCCTATTTTTTCGGACATTTCTTTTTTGACGTCTATTTCGACACCTTCCGGGAATGCGATATCAACGATAGATTCGAAATTATCGAAGTCCACCACAGCGTAATGGTGAATCGGAACACCAAACATCCCGGTTATGGTGTCTTTTGTCCCTTGTACTCCATTTAAATAGTAAGCGGTATTCAATTTATATGATTTATAGCCGGGGATATCCGCATAGATGTCACGCATGAAGGAGATGACCCGGATTTTCCGTCCGCTTTTATCCCAAGACAGGACCATCATAGTATCGGTACGGGATTTTCCGCTTCCATCATCGTCCGTTCCAAGCAACAGATAGTTTTCTACTGTAGAATATTTTGGATCCACTGCATCTCCCTTGAATTCCCCCGGGGTAATAGTATTTCCGCTCGCCAGTGACTGCCCAGCATTGTATTGTATATAGGAATACGTCCCAATCCCTAAAAAACAAAGGAACAAAACGGTAAATACAACGCGGCCGAATCGCAATTTCTTTTTTCTGTGCCTTCTTGGCATTGGATTTTCATAATGATCTTCCATCCTCGTACTCCTCCAAATTCTTATCTATCTTGTAGGACGGCAAGACTTCGTCCGGGTTGCATATCGTTATGCCGATTATAGCATATTACCCATGTCGTACACTGTGCATTTCAACCTAAGTAAATATGTGGACTAGCCATCCTGTCAGAATAAACGTATCCTGTTACAATAAAGGAAGATCAAGTTGGAGGTGTACATAATGATAGAAAAAGCAGCATTTGCAGGCGGTTGCTTCTGGTGCATGGTAAAACCATTCAAGGAATGGGACGGGATTGAAGATGTCGTGTCCGGTTATATGGGAGGGCATGTGAAGAACCCGACCTATGAAGATGTCAAAAACGGAGATTCCGGCCATTTAGAAGTGGTGGAGATTACGTACAACCCAGATGTTTTTTCGTATGAACAGCTCCTGGACGTTTATTGGCAACAGATCGATCCAACCGATGCAGGAGGCCAATTCCACGATCGGGGTCATTCGTATTCAACTGCGATTTTTTATTACACGGAAGAACAACGTCAACTGGCTGAACGCTCCAAAGCGGACTTGACAGCAAGCGGGAAATTCGAGAAACCGATTGTCACAGTCATTCGGCCTGCTGAAACATTTTACCGGGCGGAGGAATATCACCAGGATTATTATTTGAAAGACAAGGAACATTACGAAGAAGATCGGGCACGCTCAGGACGGGATGAATTTATTGTAGCGCATTGGGATTAATTAAATTGTGACTAAACAAAAAACCACCATTCATAAAAGAATAGGTGGTTTTTTGTTGGTTTTTTTCCTAACCTCATAAAAACAACCGGCCCCTTTGGATGCGGGGATGATGTGATAGAATGATTTACTTATCTAGTATATGGAATCGTTCTATCGTTTTACTAAGTTCCTCACTTAGCGTAGCTAATGTTTCTGCCGTTTCTGTTACGGATTGAATGGCTGAGAGTTGCTCTTCGGTCGAAGCGCTCACTTCTTCACAAGCTGCAGCGGTTTCCTGTGAAGTTGCCGCCATCGTTTGAATTGTTTGAGCCACTTCGTCTTTATAGGATGACACGCTTTGAATTTGATCATAAATTCCTTCAATGGATTGTTGCATCGTTTGCATCAACGTGGAAATTTGATCGAAAGTCAACTCAGTTTCATTGACCACACGGCCTTGGCGGTTAAAATTATCTATGGTTTCCGTCATTTGCTCGGTCACGACTTTTGATTCAGCTTGCAACTCGAGGATCGTGACTTTTACTTGTTCTGTGGAACGAGCAGATTGTTCGGCAAGCTTGCGGACTTCATCCGCGACGACCGCAAACCCTTTACCGTGCTCCCCGGCTCGTGCCGCTTCAATACTAGCATTCAGTGCCAAGAGGTTGGTTTGCGAAGAAATCTCCGTAATGGTTTCCATGACACTACCGATTGCATTCACTTTATTTCCTAAATGGTCAATCGCTTCCGTCATCGAATGTAAATCAGATTCCCAATCCTCAAATGAATGTTTCAGCTGCTGCATCTGCCCTTGTCCATTCGTGTTCATATCGCCGGCTTTCTTCGCGATTTCTGTCATCGTTCCGGCTCTTTCTGTAATCTTATTAATTTGTTCTCCAAGTAGTTCCGCTTTCTCTGTCACCGTTTCCGCATCTTCCGCCGACCTTGCCGCTCCTTCCGCAATTTCGCCCACTGCCTGCGCCACTTCCAAGCTTGATTCACTGGTCGCTTCCGATATGGCACTCAGATTATTGGAAGTGCTGCGGACATTTTCCGCAGATTCATTGACAACAGTGAGAAGGCTGTTCATATGTTCCACCATGGTATTGAAATAGACACCTAATTCCCCGATTTCATCCTTGGATCGAATTGTCGAACGGACGGTCAAATCTCCTTCTGCAACTGAATTCATCAACTGCTTTAAGACGCCTACCGGCTTTAGAGTACGGCCAATCAGCGTATAGAGACCAGCAAAAATGGCAAGCAACGTAGCTAGAGCCACGACCAACATGGAAGTCCGCAATTGGGATGCCATGGTCCCAATTTCTTTTTCATCATAAACAGCTCCGATTTTCCAGCCCAATTTATGCATGGTCGTGTAAATGAGGACACGGTCAACGCCCGCCATGTTGTAGCGCGTTGCCCCTTGTTCCTTGCCCTTTTCATACATCTCCGCAACAAACGGTAAGTCTATCAGATTCTCACCTTGGTTCGTCGGATGTGAAATAGCAACCCCCGTTTTGTCCAAAATGACCGGGAAGCCTTGATAGCCTAACTGGGTTTGGGAGACTTCCGAAGTGAATGCCGAAAGCTCAATCGTGATTCCGATAACCCCTGCCAATTCTCCATTAACTTGAACCGCTTTGGCTGCGGTAATGGCATAGTCATTCGTTGCCGCGTCAATATAAGGATCCGTCCATAATACATCATCCGGATTCGCGGCCGCTCCTTGATACCACCCGCGGCTTGTCGGATCGAAACCGTCCTCCATTTTTGCGAAAGGAATATGGACCATGTTTTTATCCGGCGTTGCGTAATAGATGAAAGCCGTTTCCTGATGGACCTCTAAAAATTGGCCTAATTCTTTTTCCAGAGAACTTAATTCCGGATTGGGCTGATCTTGTAATGAAGCCCCTTGATACGCTACAAACGTTTCAGATTTTGATAAATGTTCCAATCCTTTTTCAAATTGCCCCAAAAAATTTTCAATAGAGCGATTCATCTCAATCACAAGCGCCTCACTTGAATTGATGATACTTTCTTCCGATCGGTCCTTCACTTGGGAACTGCTAACAAGTGTCATTATACTGATTCCTACCAGAAATAACGCCATCACTGCAAGGATGATTTTTGTTTTTATCGACTTCACATAAGTACTCCTTCCTACCTCTTATAATTCTATGTACTTATGACTTATCGGTCTAAAGACTATTTACTTTAGTTTTAATTAAAATAAAAAACCATTATCAATTTTTAGACACTTTAAAATATATTTTTTTGGGAACAACAAAAAACGAGGGCTCATTGCTTCTCCCTCGTCGGTTCCATCTATTACTAAAGTGATTTAAATCGCAGACATCCCTTCCAGTAAAGCTTTTGCATCCGCATTTAAATAAGGTTTGACGTCTTCCCTCATTAACAATTCCGGATTCTCTGCTATGGATAACTTCAGACCTCGCAAATCGAACGTCGAAGCATAAGAATTGATATGGTGGATTTGGTTCAACTCCTGACGGCTTAACGGCCGGAAACCGGTCTCTGCCATAGAAGCCAAAATGTCGACCAATTCCCTGACATTGCGTTTCAGCAGATTTTTATTCTCCAGCAACAATTCCAGATGTTCTTCAATTAATCGTCTTGCTGACACAAGATCCGATGTATCCATACTTTTTTGAAGGTCATGCAAGATCTTTTTTAGATTCATGCCATCACTCCTCCGCTGCCCTATATTGGAACATATTTCCTAACCCCCTTCAATATACCAACCAATTATCAAGTTCGGAAGTGAGGTTTGGCAGATACAAACTCTTATGCAAATAAACCTAATTTATCCGTCCGGTAAGGGCATAATGGACCATTCATCTTCTTTTAAACAGCAAAAAAAGAGCTGACGTCATGCCAGCTCTACCATTCTCCTGTTATTTTACTTTACCGATTGGACCAATTGTTCACGTAACAAGAATTTCTGGATTTTCCCACTGGCGTTGCGTGGTAATGCATCGACGAAAGAATAGGATCGTGGCCGTTTGTATGCGGCAAGTCCATCGTGATTTTTACAAAAATCCTCTAGATCTTCCGCTGTCAAATTCGGATCTTTGCTGACGACGACTGCCATGACGCGTTCGCCCCATTTCTCATCCGGCACTCCGAGAACGGCAACATCGAGAATCGCTTCATGTTCGTGGAGGACATCTTCAACTTCCCGCGGATATATATTTTCTCCTCCACTGATTACCATATCATCGACGCGGTCGGCGACATACAGATAGCCGTCTTCATCAAAATACCCCAGGTCACCTGAATGGTACCAGCCATGGGCTAGAGCATCCTCAGTCGCCTCACCTTGATTGAAGTAGCCGATCATCATACAAGGCCCTTGGACGATAATTTCACCGACTTCCCCTGCTGGCAAGATATCATCGGGATCGGAAGGACCTTCCTCCGATGGGCGAACGACCCGAATTTCATGATTATGACAAGCTTGTCCGGCAGATCCCGCCTTCGAGATTTGATCCTCTTCCGTCAAGAACGTAATGGCAGGACCCATTTCGGTTTGTCCATAGGCTTGGACGAGATTGATCTGGAAGACACGCTGGATTTCTCGGACCAATACCGGAGCCATCGGAGCGGCACCGTACAGACCGAGACGCAGTGAACTGACATCGAATGCGGAGACATCCTCTTGCAGCATCATATTCCACATCGTCGGTGCAGCGAACAGGATCGTAATTTTTTCCTCATCAATCACGCGTAGCGCCTCTTTTGGGTTAAATTGATGCATGATGATATTCGCTGCACCGGCATGGACGCGAGGTATGATACAGCAATGCAGCTCGGCACAGTGGAACATCGGGGCTATGACCAGTCCCCGGTCATTTTTATTGCATTTTAACGCCGTAAGGCAAATCAGACTCTGTTCCGCCATGGCACGGTGGCGGTGCATGACCCCTTTGGGTTGTCCAGTCGTCCCGCTCGTATACATGATGGCATACAGATCATTTTCGTCGACATCGACTTCCGGCGGTGTACTGGCTGCGCTTCGGACCTTTTTCTCAAAACTCTCCGCATAAGCGGGTGCCTTTTCGTCAATAAACCAAAATCGGATTCCCGGAAAATCGCCTTGGACGGCAGTGACCGTCTCTTCCAACGCTTTTTCAAATAGGAGGATCTTAGGTTGGGCATCTTTCAGGATGAATGCCAACTCCTTGGGCTTTAACCGGAAATTGATCGGATTAAAAACGGCTCCGATTTTAGCGGTGGCGAACAAGGTGGAAGCCAATTCGCTCGTGTTAAATAGAAATGCGGACACCCGATCGCCCTTTTCCACTCCGGCCTCTGTCAGTGCGTTCGCTAGCCGATTCACCTCCGTTCCCCATTCTTCATACGTCCATCTGATTCCCTTCCGTAAGTCTACAATCGCTTCCCTGTCAGGATATTTCTGCACCGTCAAATCAAAGATCTTGCCTACCGTTGCATACAATTGCGCTTCCCCCCGTCCCGTGTAATTGAGTCGGTAAAGTGAATCTACCAATCTTTATTTTATCGGAAAAGTCAGATATCTGCAACTATGGTGCCAGGCACCCAAACAAACTTGACAGTTGAAACAATCGCGTCTGTTAGAACAAACACGATTGTTTCAGTCCCTGTCACCGATCAAAAAGGCAATGACGGCCATGGTGGTATATAAGGAAAGGATAATGGCATATGTGAAATGATGATTTACTGTCCAGTCATACACCATCGCAATCAAGAGCGGCAGGAGTCCGCCTATGATAAATCCACCCGTTTGCATCATCGCTGTCCATGAATTGGTCTCTTCCCCAGTTTCCGTTTCATCCAAAGGCAGTAATAGCGCAATCGGAAACAAGCCGCCGAGCGGGAACCCCATAAGGAAAGCCCCGAACCACATGGCAGGTTGCAACCCAGTCCAAAGCAATGCAGTTGCAGCCATTCCGGATCCGGCAAGAAACCAGATCCAGTTTCGTCTCGCCGGATACCGTTGCATCAATAGCGGCAAGGCGATATTCAACACGATTTGAAACGTCGTCATCACGCTCAGAAGCGTCCCTGCTTGCAATAAAGACATCCCAGATGCCATCGCAAGTGGGACCATCCAAGTCATGATGGAAAAGAAAGCAGACGACTGTAAACCAAAGAACAGAAGAAAGAGCCATGCTTGTCTCACTTTCCAAGGAGATCTCCCTCGTCCCTTCCGCTCCCTCGCTTCTTGTTGCCGAACGGTCCACTTCCCCTTGCCGACGAAAAACCATGCGGTCCATCCGATAAGCGCCAACAGACCCCATATGGATAAGGCGAATCGATAGGAATCGGTCGCTTCAAAAAACACGGCCGTCAACCCTGCGCTAATCGTAGCGCCCATCCCCATCCCAAAAGAATACAAACCGATGACGGAGGCCGCCCGCTCCGGAAAATTCTGCTTAATCATGGCAGATAGCAGAGGCCCGATCACCGCAATCGCAATCCCGATGACCAATGCCGTCCCGAGCAAGATAAAATAACCTTCCAGAAACCCTCGAAGCGCTGTCATCATTCCGACGAGCAAAATCATCAGATACATTGTCTTGCGCAGGCCAAGCCTCCGGTTCAATATAGGAGCGAGGGACGCAAACACGCCCATGCCTATGACGGGCAAGGCTGTCAACAGACTCACTTGAGTATTCGTTAATGAAAGCTCATCACGTATCGTTTCTAACATGGGACCGATTGAAGTAATGGCGGGTCGCATATTCAGTGAAATGGCGAAGATAGCGAATAAAAGTATAATGTTTTTGGGTTCTAACTGCTGATGTTTCATGATGTACCCCTCTTTCTATCGAACTTGCGTTTGCCAGTCTATCAACGTATACTAGTTTTTGAGGAAAGGATGGTGGCCATGAAGCTGATCCACTGGGCCTACACGAGAAAATATCAAATCAAAGCTGTCTTTGATACATTCCCAACGACAGTCGTCCTCTTCCGTAAAATTTCTGACTACTATTTCATCTTTTCCATGTCTGGGGTGGATGAAACCCTGTTACCTACACGAAAAGACTATGTTCGGATGGAATATTTGTTAAATAAAGAACTAGGTACGCTGCAGGCATATAAACGTCGGAAACGAAGACGGACGACTGCACAATAAATCGGCCGGAGCCCATAAGTGGACTCCGGCCTTTTATTTTATATGAAAGTGAAAACGAATCCAATTCAATAATATTACCGGTGTATAATTGGCACCTATACGAAACTGCATTCCCTTCCTATTTTCTCCAAAATACAACTCCCTGTTTTTTACATTTTTTTGAAATACAATTTTCCCACATTGCATCCTCACTTAATTAGGAAGCACGGATTCCATTTTCCGCTTATCATTACTTTCCGTATATAGTTTATCATAATTCTCATTTATTTCTTGCTCTGCAATTATTTCGACTTGATTTCCGACATTTTCATACTGTATGCAAGCAGTAAAACTATGCTCTGAAGTTTGCAGCAAAGTAGGGATAACCTTTTTGCATTGCTCAATGGCGACTGGGCAACGGGTATGAAAACTACAACCTTCAGGAGGATTGGATGGGCTAGGCAAATCTCCTTTAAGAATTATTCGTTCCCTATCCCTTTGTTTTGGATCTGGATGCGGAACAGCAGACAATAAGGCTTTTGTATAAGGATGTTTTGGCGTAATGAACATTTCTTCCTTTTCGGAAAACTCGATTATTTTCCCTAAATACATAACGGCAATTTTATCGCTAATATGTTTAACCGCCTGAATACCATGTGCGATAAATAGATAGGACAACCCCATATCTTTTTGAATTTCCTTTAACAAATTTAAAATTTGTGCTTGGATAGATACATCTAGAGCCGAGACAGGCTCATCACAGACAATGAGTTTCGGTTGCAATGCAAGTGCACGTGCAATACCTAACCTTTGCCTTTGTCCACCTGAAAACTCGATCGGATAGCGGTTACCGTGATCCGATGACAATCCCACTCTTTCTAACAATTCATCCACTCTTTTTCTTCTTTCGGATTTTGTACCCATCTTATGAAGGACAAGTGGTTCTTCAATAATATCTGAAGCCGTCATTCTAGGATTTAGCGATGAATAAGGGTCCTGAAAAATCATTTGCAAATTTTTCCCGATTTCTTTTTTCTTTTTGTAGTCGCTCAATTTTCTACCTTCAAAGTAAATTTCCCCTTCAGTCGGTTCGGTAAGTCCGACCACCATTCTGCCTGTAGTAGATTTTCCACATCCAGACTCACCTACCAATCCCACAGTTTCACCAGGATAAATATCAAGCGAGACACCGTCAACAGCTTTTACAAAACTGCTTTTTTTACCAAAGAGTCCGCTCCCTACCGGAAAATGTTTTTTTATCCCTCTAAGAGTAACTAACGGCTGCTGCATGACGGATCACCTCGCCTTCTTTTAATGGATGCCAACAAGCAACTTTGTTCCCTGATGGATGCTGCAATAACGAAGGTTCATCTGTTTTACATTTTTCTGTCGCATACGCACATCTTTTAACGAAGTTACAACCGGCCGGCAACTCTAATAAGTTCGGAACTACGCCTGGAATCGCGGCTAAAGTCTCTTCTGACGTACCGTGAATTGCCGGAATGCTTTCCATTAATCCCTTTGTGTATGGATGACGAGGTGATTCAAAAATATCATTAACAGACCCTTCTTCCACGATTTTTCCGCAGTACATGACAAGAACTCGATCGGCAGTTTCAGCTACAACCCCAAGGTCATGCGTAATCAGCAAAATAGAAAGCCCGAACTCTTGTTGCAGATTACGCAATAAGTTTAAGACCTGCGCCTGAATGGTAACATCAAGTGCTGTTGTCGGTTCGTCTGCAATTAGAAGATCCGGTTTGCAAGCAAGCGCAATGGCAATCATGATTCTCTGTCGCATCCCACCTGATAATTGATGAGGATAATCCTTTAACCGTCTTTCCGCATCAGGAATCCCAACTTTTTTCAACAAATCCAACGCCGTTTTTAAAGCCTCTTTATACTTCACTTTTTTCTGTAAGACGATGGATTCCGCGATTTGTTCGCCAATAGGATGGAGAGGGTTCAATGAAAACATCGGATCTTGGAAAACCATTGCGATTCGATTGCCGCGTATTTTCCTCATTTCTTTTTCATTCAAGTCAAGTAAATTAACTTCATTGAGAGAGATAATACTTCCGGACTTATATTTAATCGCGCTATCATTTAGTTGCATGATGGATAGGGAAGTAACACTTTTTCCACTTCCTGATTCACCGACCAATGCGACAATTTCACCTTTTTGAATCGAAAATGACACCCCATTTACCGGTTTCATTTCCCCTTTAGGTGTTGAAATATATGACTCGAGATTTTTCACTTCAAGTAATGGAATATCTTGATCTTTCATTATTCTTCCCTCCCTAGTCATGCCTTTCGGTATTTCGGATCCAACGCTAAGCGAAGTCCATCTCCTAGAAAATTACCCGCGAGTACTGTCAAGATGATTGCAATGCCCGGATAAAAAATCATTGAAGAATTCATGTTTATCATGCTATACGCTTGCTGAATCATATTTCCCCAACTGATTTGAGGAGACTGGGCCCCCATTCCAAGGAAGCTGAGGGATGCTTCAATGAGAATTGCATAACTAAAATTAAAGGATGCTTGTACAATGATGGGGGGAGCAATATTCGGAATAATATGCTTCCCCATTATCCATAGGGGGCCTGCCCCCGAGATTTTAGCCGCTTCGACATAAGGTTCAGACCGGACTTGTAGCGTTTGTCCCCTTGCCAACCTTGCAAATTGAGGTGTAAATACGATCCCTATTGCAATCATAGCATTCCAGAGGCTGATTCCTAATGCACCCGTGATTCCCAGTGCTAGTAGAATAGCAGGAATTGCTATGATACCATCCACAATCCGCATAAAAATATCGTCAATAATACCACCTAAATACCCGGATAAAATCCCCATAGGCACACCTATCAAAAGTGGAATTAGTATAGCAAACAGTGCAGCTTGAATCGCAGCTCTTGTGCCCATGAGCAATCGGCTGAATATATCACGTCCAAGTTCGTCTGTACCCAGCCAATACTGAAAACTCGGTTTATGCATAACATTCGTGAAATCTTGTTTTAATGGATCATGAGGCACAATATAACCAGCTACCAAAGATAGAATTACGATTAATGCTAAAAAGATAAAACTGCCAAAGGCTAAACGCTCGGCCATTAAACGTGCAAAAATTGTTCTTATGCTCATAGGTTCACCCTCTTTCTTAGTACTCAATTCGAGGATCTAAAGCAGCATATACAATATCTGTAATCAAATTAATTAGAATGATCATTACAATCATGACGAGTACTACGCCTTGCAGCATTGTAAAATCTCGTTGCAAGATTGAATTGACTGCAAGCTGCCCCATACCTGGAATTGCAAAAATCGTTTCAATGACAACAGTAGACCCCAACAAATTACCAAACAGGATTCCAATCGTTGTTATGACAGGGAGCATGGCATTCTGCAAACCATGCTTGAAAATTGCATACCAACGATTTACTCCTTTCGAATAGGCAGTTCTGACATAATCTGCACTCATAACTTCCAATAATGAGGAACGTAAATGTCTAGTAATTTGGGCTGTCCCAGCAGTAGCGAGACAAAAAGCCGGCAGAAAGATTCCATGCAAAAATTGGACAGGATTTTCAAAAAAACTTGTAAATCCAGTTGCCGGGAACCATCCAAATGTCAAACTAAAGATTAAAACGAGAATTAATCCTAACCAAAAGTTTGGAATTGCGGAACCGAATGTGCCAAAAAAACGGGCAACATAATCAATCCAGCGATTTGGATATGCAATGGATAGCACTGCAAAGAACAAACCACCTAGAATCGAGAGAATTAACGCAAAAACTACTAATTGTATAGTTACCGACAAACGTGTTGTTACAGCCTCATGGACATATTGCCCCGTAAAAATTGAACGCCCCAAATCTCCTTGTACGGCATTCCGTAACCAGTCGAAATATTGTATAAAAATATTGCGATCGAGTCCTAGTTGTTGTCTCAATTGAGCAATCTTCTCAGGAGTCGCATTATCACCAAGCAAAGCAAGGGTAGGATCCCCAGGAATCAGTAGAATTAACGAGAATACGATAAGCGTTGTAATAAATAGCATTGGAAATACATAAAGCAATCGTCGAGCTAAAAATTTTAAAAACATAATGCCTCCCTCCCCATGTTAAGGTGTTTATTCCGATCTCCATATTGTTGTGTATATAGGCTTCCCTTGCTTATTAGGCTCATATCCATGTACCGTATTTTTCATTGCAGACACGCGTGGTGAGAAGAAAAGCGGAATCACCATTCCTTCCCCCAACAATGCTTTCTCATTAATTTCTCCATACAACTTTGCCAGCTCTGCCTGTTCATAGGTAGCTGCCGAAAGATTGATTAGGTTTTCAATTTCATCAGTCGATTTCTTGCCCTTATTATAATATCCATCTTTTGAAAACAACGCCTTGATAGACATTAACGGGTCCGGGCGACCATTCCATCTTGTTAAGAGGATTGGTTGTTTCTCTTTTGAAAAACTTGCAATGGCTGCCTGAGCCTCCATAGGCTGTAAGTCAACTTGAATTCCTACCTCGCTTAATTGGCTCTTGATCGCTTCTGCCAATCTTTGTTCAAAGGCTGTTGTATAATGAACCAATTCAAAAGAAACTTGATCAAGTCCAGCATCTTTCAACAGTTGCTTGGATTTTTCAGGATCATAGGCAATTTTCAAGTCCGGGTCAGCTGCCCAATAATCTTTAGGAAAAAGTTGGGTTGCCGGTTCGCCTTTTCCGAAGTTAAGAGCATTGATCAATCCTTCCCTATCAATTCCGTGTAATACGGCTAATCGAACAGCTTTCTCATCAAATGGCGGGAGGGCCGAATTTAATAGCATTCCTTCAAAGCGAAGCGGCATAATTTCACTTAATTTTATACTTGAGTCAGCCGAAACATTTTGAATATTAGCTTGCGAAATATATTCTACGTAGTCGACTTCCCCAGATTTAAGAGCATTTATCCTAGTATTTTCATCTGCCATCACTTTAATTGTCATTTTATCGAGGTAAGGTTTTCCTTCTTGCCAATACTCTTTGTTTGCTTCATAAACGATTTCACCATTTGGTACTCGACTTACAAACCGGAAAGGCCCAGCCCCGATAGGATGTTGGGAAAAATCCTCACCGCTCTCTTGCAGAGCTTTCGGTGAAGCCATCATTCCGCCTACGTCTGCAAGTGCTAATATTAGGGAAGAATCGGGTGTTGCCAAGTTAAGTTGAACTTTAAATTCATCTAAAACCTCTACACTTTCGATGCTCTTTAAATCGGTCACAAGAGATTCTTCTGAGTTCACACGTTCAATATTAAATTTGACAGCTTCAGCGTTAAACGGTGTTCCGTCGTGAAAAACAACATTTTCCCTTAAGGATAAGACTATCGTTTTCTCATCTACAATTTCCCAAGACTCCGCCAAACCGGGTCTAGGCTCCAAGCCGGTCGTATAAGTGATTAACGTATCATAGATTGGGGATAGGAGCGGGTGATTGATTGTATTATTAGCTTTAATCGGATCAAAACTACTGGCATCCGCTTCGTACGCAATCAGAATTTCTCCGCCCTGTTTTGGTTGGCTTGTTTCCTCCTCGCCCGTTGGATTGCTTTGCGTTGTTTCATTTGAATTGGATGTACATGCCCCTAGTAGTAATAGGAACATGAGGACGACCAGGAATCGCGTAGAAATTATTGTAGGACTACAGCGCATATCGAATACCCCCTAGATAGTAGATTAGAGAAAATAGATTAATACTCATTACTTAACATTTTAACTAACACAAACTTATAATCAATGATTGTTTTGACTTGTTCTAATTATCACCATTTTGAAATTAAACGTTTTTTGCTTTACAATGGAGTAGGTAGATTAAACTGATGAGGTGTAAAAATATGAATATTAACCACTTCAAATATTTTAATAGTATTATTACATATGGCACTATGCGTGAAGCTGCAAGACAACTTTTTGTTTCAGAGCCAACAATCAGTCAGCAAATCCGTGCATTGGAACAAAATCTTGGATTTCCAGTTTTTCACAAGGTGGGAAGAAATATAATGCTTACACCGGAAGGTGAAAAACTGGTGCCGGTAACTAGAAAGTTACTTGATGCAATCAAGGATGCTGAAAAACAGATTGAAGAAATCCGAAATCCTTTTGGCGGACATGTTCGGTTGGGATTGGGACCTATCACAGCCTCTTGGTTGCTGCCAGTATTTTTCGAAAACTTAAAAGATATCCATTCTCATATCAAATTCGACGTCTTCCAAGAAGGGTCTCTTGAATTGATCAATATGCTGAAAAGCAATAAAATCGATGTTGGAATTGTTAGCTGTAGTCAATCCTTCCAAAAGAAATTCAAAAACGAGCAAATTGGATGGGTTGAGTTATCTGATATAAATTATGTTGCAACAGTTTCCCGAGACCATCCCTTTAGCAATAACGAACGGATGTCCATAAACGAGTTTTCAAATGAATCCTTTCTCCTTTACCACAATACTTCAGTAATGGAAATGTTAATTTCCTATTTCGGGAAAGACTTCAACAATAACATAAACGGATCTTTCGATAGCTATGATACAATCCGTGATTTAGTTATTGCTGGAATGGGTGTATCCATATTAGCAGAATCTTATATAAATAGACTGCCTATTGTACTCAGGAAAGAATTACATACAATTCACCTTGAAGATTACGATTTCTCACTCAAGATGTACTGTATTTACAATGAAGCTAAATATATTCCAAAATTCACAGAGAAAGTGATTGACGTATTAACAAAGACAGCTAAAGAAATCTTTTAATTATGATTGATAAGGATTTAGCTTGTCGGTATCGCATCCCAAGAAGTGACGACCGTCATTTTTTCGCCCGTTTGGGTATCGTACATATGTCTTTCGATTACACCAATGTTTCCACCATATACATGTATCCCCACACATGGAATAGGAGAAATACATTGAACTTTGTGTAAATCGCGGTCAGAAGTACAGCAAACGGCTGTGTCTCCTTTAGCGAATATCCGTTCTGAGACAGGAACCAACTTATTATCCGAATCCATTTCGTAATGGATTTCCAATTCCTCCCCTTGCACGATGCCGATTACACCCCATGTACCATGATCGTGGATCGGGGTGGATTGGCCGACATCCCATACGGCCGAAGCGATACAAAACCTGTTTCGAGGGTCAATATACACCGGAAAAAGAGTATATTTATTCGGATTAGGAATCTTATAATTCGGTGGAATTATACTATCATCTTCCAATAAAACCTTCATGAAGTCTGAAACTTTTTGAGTCGTCACTTGTTCGGTATTATTTTCATTAATTATACTTTCAATATCTTCAATAAAACTTCTAAGTTTAGGGTGCATTTGTTCCTGAAGTAACATGATTTCACTCTCCTCATGTTTTTAATTATTTTGTTTGACTCCGAGCCATTCTTCAAATACCTCCCGATTATGTTCACCTAATCGAGGCGCATTTCTATAAATTTGGAAGTTAAAATTGCTCAACCCTACCGGAAAACCGATATCCTTTGTCATTGTCCCGTTAGGAAGTTGTACTTCTTTTATCCAGTCCATTTCAACAACATGAGGATCTTTCAAGATCTCTTCGAACGTGTTTATTGGTGCGCACGGCACACCTTCCTTATCAAGCTGTTCCAACCATACCGCGCTTGTAGCTGTCCTGAAAATAGGCTGTAGTATATTAGCCAGTTCTTTTTGGTTATCCGCCCGCTTTTCCTGGGTTATAAAACGTTCATCATAGACTAAATCCGGCTTTCCAACAACCATGCAGACGCTATTCCACAATTTATCATTCCCGGCGGCTATAACAAAAGGTTTGTCCATTGCATAGAAGCCTTGATAGGGAGCATTTCGTGGATGTGCAGATCCTAACGCTTTTGGTGATCGCCCGGTGCCATAATATTCACTTGTCTGAAGAGCAGAGATTCCAAGCAAACTTCCTAGCATTGAACAATCAATGTACGTTCCTTCATTCGTTCGATTCACGTTAGAAAGGCCTGCTAAGATGCAGTACGCTCCGTATAAAGCTGTTACAAAATCTCCTACTGGTACACCTGCCTTAACAGCAGGCCCCCCGTCCTCTCCTGTAACACTCATTAGTCCGCTCATCGCTTGAATTGTCACGTCAAAAGCCCCTTTTTTTGAATATGGACCTTGTTGTCCAAATCCCGATATGGAGCAATATACTAATTTTGGATTGACTTCTCTAAGACTTTCATAATCCAAATTAAATTTCTTCAGGATCCCCGGCCTGTAGTTTTCAATCAATACATCCGCATTCGCGATCATTTTTCTTAAATCCCTTACTTCGGATTCATTCGTAAAGTCAACCGTGACACTTCGTTTATTTCTATTTAACGATGCGAAGTTTCCGCTGAACACTTCCCCATTTTCATTCTTGAGTAAGGGGGGCCAGGACCTCATGCCATCCCCCCCATCAGGCCTTTCAATCTTCACGACATCCGCTCCAAGATCGGCAAGGAGCATTCCAGCAAAAGGACCAGCTGCAATTTGACCAAGTTCTACAATCCGTATCCCCGATAAAGGGCCTCCGTTAGGATGGGGTTTCATTTGAAGTACCTCCCTTTTTCATAACACGAACCTCGCTTAGATAGTGCAAGAATCTCATTTTAAAATCATCATGTTCAACTGATTGTTTTGCCAGAGCAATCGGACATCGTTTCCCGGACCGGTCCTCACTACAGAGATTGTCAATCATTGAAAATGTATAATTTGTGATGCCCGTTACCATCTTCGCGTAGGAGTAAGCGCCAATAAAAGCGCTTTCATTTTGATCCACCTCATGGAGTAAACCATATTGAAGGGCTTGAGTGGCATCCAGCTTACTGTTTGTTAACGTCAAATAGCGTGCCTTTGAAGGTCCTACCTCTTGAATTAACCTCTGTGTGCCTAAGAGTAAACCAAATTGTGGTCCTGGGAACCGAAACGTTGCATCTCGGTTCCCAATTCGAATGTCACATGCTAATGCGATGTCAGCGCCTGCTCCGAAAGCATATCCATCAATGGAAGCGACCGTCGGATATGGAAAATCAATTATCCTTTGTAGCAAACAAGACAATTTCTCAAAGAATCGAGCTGATTGCTCATTGGATAATGAGTTCACATATTTTACATCTATACCTGTACAGAATGAGCTAGCATTGTTACTTTTTATTAGTAACGCCCCGATGTTTGGGTTCCGTGAAAGCCCATTTATTATTTCGCAAAGCTTGTGAAGTAAACTTCCATCCACTGCATTTAATTGTTGTGGACGATTTAAGATAACAGTAACCAGTGTTTTTCCATTAACTATTTCCTCATTCACTAAGATTGGCGCATCAGTCATTGTTATTTCCCTATAAATACTGGCTTTCTTTTTTCTCTAAACGCCTGAATGCCTTCTTGTGAATCTGCGCTTTCGGAGATTGCCGAAGTGACTAGCATTCCGACTCCTGTAGATTGCATAATATTCGTATCCCGCGCTAATTTTTTCAAAGCCTGTACAGGCAATGGCGCATTATTTGCAATCTTTTCGGCCATTTGCATTGCTTCCTTTAATACAGTCCCATTTGGCACAACGTGGTTAGCAAGTCCTATTTCATATCCACGTTGTGCACTGATTCCATCTCCGACCAGTAACATTTCTAATGCAATACCTAATGGGATTGTCTGGGCTAGCAATGAACCCATCCCCCCTGTTATGCCCAGTTTAGCTTCAGGATACATAAATATTGCATCTTCAGAAGCAATCCGAATGTCAGCCATAAAAGCGATAACTAGACCGACCCCCACGCAATGGCCGTTTACTGCTGCGATAATCGGTTTTGTAACTTCAACACCGATTCCAGGTACTGAGCGTACCACTGGCGTGGGATTCATAATATCCACTCCAGCTGAAAAAGCTTTTCCTTCACCTGTGATGACCGCAACTCTTGCATCTTTGTCTTGCTCAAATTCCTGCCACGCAGTGTAAAGTGAATCCACCATGTCTTTGTTTAACGCATTGAGCTTATCAGGTCGATTTAATGTAATCTTGACAATATGACCCTCTTTTTCGTAACTCACAAATTTTTCAGTCATAGCTTTCATTATGATCTTCCTCCTCATTTTTAAATTGTTATCAGGTAATCTCGTATTCCTTATCCAAATTTAAATGACTTGCTTTTCTCGCAGACTCTCAAATTCTTCTTGCTCCAGTCCTAGCAATCCCATATACACAGCCTGATTATCTTCTCCCAAAGATTTACCCGCCCACGCAATTTTTCCTGGGGACTCAGAAAACTTCGGTACCACTCCCGGAACTTTTATTTGACCCAATTCAGGAGTTCCTATTTCTACAATATTTTCGCGTTCGTGGAAATGTTGATCTTCAAAAATATCTGCTATGTTATTAACCGGAGCAACGGGTACACCAGCCTTGTCCAGTTTTTCCAACACCACATGACTTGGGTGTCGCTTCACCCAATTGCCAACAATGGCATGAATCTCATCTGCATTTTCCGCTCTTTCGCGAATTCCGGAAAATCGCGGATTCGTCGCTAATTCTTCTTGTCCCATAGCTTTCGCAAGTCTCTTGAAAGCGTTGTCAAGTCCCGCGTGAATAGTTATCCACTTGCCATCTTCCGTCTCGAAAACTTCTGCTGGCGCAAGGAAGGGATGACCGTTTCCAGCTCTTTCCCGTATTTCTCCATAGGCGGCATATTGTGAAACAATATCTTCTGTAATCCGGAAAGGCGCTTCATATAATCCCAAATCAATCTGTTGCCCCTTTCCATATCCGACAACGTCCCGATAATAGACCGCCATCAAGACTCCAAGTGCATTAAAGGCTCCTGTCAGGTAGTCTGCAATTGAAATTCCCATTCGTACCGGAGGCCTGTCCGGATGTCCCGTCACATAGCTGACTCCACTATAAGCCAATGCGATGCGATCAAGTCCAGGTTTATACGAGTTGGGTCCTGTCTGTCCATATGCAGAGACACGCGCCATTATGAGACGTGGATTGATTTCTGACAAGGTGGCATAATCCATATTCCACTTCTCTAATGTACCTGGAGAAAAATTTTCTATGAGAACATCGGCCCACTCCACTAATTTATAGATTAGTTTTTGACCTTCTTCAGTACGCATATCTAACGTGATGCTTCGTTTGTTCCTTCCGCCATTTGCCCATGCCAGGGAGCCGCCTTTTTTCGTTTTTTTCCCCATATTGCGCGTGGAATCACCGACTCCAGGCATCTCCACTTTTATTACATCTGCACCAAAGTCTGCAAACAGACCCGCAGAGAATGGCCCAGCAATCAGCGTTCCAATATCGAGAACCTTTAATCCTCTTAATGGACCAAATTCCTGAACGTTCATTTCTTTTGTATTTTCCATTATTCATTTCCTCCTTCTCCGATATTATTTGCTAGGCTCCACTTCCTCCATTGGTAATATGTTCTCCGGCTGTAATTTCCCATTCTCAAGATCTTGAATTAGTTTCTTGAATGTCGTATTTGGAGGTACCCTATAAAAGCTCAATTCTTCTTCTCGCGCCCGATTATAAGACAATTCACACAAATTAATGGGAGGGGAGCACAAAATCTTTACCCCTTGCTCCACCATCCACTTTACTGTAGTCCCTCTCTTTCCGGTTTCAACTGTGAGAGCCGGATTAGGGATATCGACAGTCTCGTTATTTTCCATATTGTACGTTCGAGCAATTAAACCCTCTACAATAGGAACGATTGTTTCATGGTCTTCCGCCAATACCATTCCAATTAACATATATATCACCCTCCTAGTAAAAATATAGACTAGTTTTATATTTTTGAATATTCGAAAGTTATAAATGATTGATAGCTTTTGACTATCAATCACATGAGTCTTTATATTAAGGACGCACGATTGGATGGTTCCTCATCTACCAGAATGCTTGGGTTGTTACAATTAAAACATTCCTGAACTCTCTTTTAATCCCTGCATTTAAATACTTTAAGGACATAACAAATAAAAAGAAAGAAGAGAATATCCTACCCAGTAAAGTGGATAGAACATTCTCTCCTTTCAGACTAAATGTCAGTTTCTAGAAGCTTCTGTTTTTTCTTTGAAATATATTCTAATCAATATAGAATCGCTCTTGTAGGAGTTATGCCCTCTTCTCAATGAATTACATTCATCCCTTCCAAAATCACTTTCGCATCTTCTGTGAAATACGGTTTTACGTCATCTCGTACCAATAGATCGAAATTATTTTTAACCGATAATTTTAACCCGCGGATATCAAAACGGGAAGCGTATGTATTAATGGAATGGATGACATTCAATTCTTGACGGTTTAAAGGGCTCTCCGTTTGATCGTTTAAGAAATCGAGCAACGCACGTGCATTGGCACGAAGATGATGTTTATTTTCATTCAACAGCTCCATATTGTCCTCGATATACCGTCTGGCGGATACGAGGTCTAAAGCTTCCATACTTGTATTGACGGCAGTTAACAATTCTTGAATTTTCACGCTGAACACTCCTATTGCACTAAGCTCACACTTTTTATTTTAGGTCTAAATTCACTAATTTATATAATAACCTAAAGAGTTTAGAACTACAACAACAACGTGTCGGGTTGTTGCCCTGCTGTATTCCTCATTTGTCCTTTCGTCGAAACATCCGATATACAACCAATAGCCCCAAAACAAAATAAGCCGTTGCCCAAAGAGTATCTATCCAAAAGTCCCGGCCCAATAAAAGCGTAGCATCTCCGAAATAGCCAATGACCCTTGAAACAGGAGGAACAAGGACTAGAACCCATCGTAACATTCCGACTTCCTCGATCATCCCTTCTGCAGCAATTGAAACGACGGTTATTAGCATGGCAGACAACCAAGCAAATTTCTGAGAGGAGGCCGGTGTAGTCGCAAAAAAAGCACCGACCAACATACCGAAGAATGCTAAAATGACATGGCCATAGATGGAAAGGGCTAAGTGGAGCGGCTGCACAGCCTCTTTAAAGCTGCCAATGATGATCGGGTACCCAATCGCAAATCCAATCAATAAAATTGCCGCGAGGAGGCAGACAAACCATTTCCCCCAAAAGTAAATGGATTTTCGACGCAATTGGACAAACAACAAATGTCTCTCATTTTGTGTCTCCAAAGAAAATACGGACATCGCAATCCATGTCATCGTCATATAGACTGCCAAACAGGTTACGGCAAAACTGCTCATGACGGGGACACCCGAATAAGCGTAAAATACGAAAACCCATGAACCAAACACGGTAATCGGCGGAATGAATCTCAAAGAGCGAAAATAACTTAGAACTTGGTATTGGATAAATCCCTGCATTCATTTCCGCTCCTTCACTTCAAGTATGGAACAGCCTCTGTGCAACAACTCTCTCAAGATTCGGTCACTCTGCTCCATCTCAACTACCAGTTGGGCAATTTTTCCACTGATTTCAAACTGTCGAATTGGAAGGCCAGCCAACGCCTCTTTGTTAGGAAACCATGTCCGAATCACCATTTGAGCGATAGTACGATTCGTCACCATCTCGCCCGTTTCAATTTGGAGGATATGCGTTGCCAGTTTACTGACAAACCATTCCTCGTGGGCTGTAAAGATAATGGCTGTCTGTAAGTTGCCCAAAATATTAATCAAGAGTTCTTGTGATGATTGGTCCAGGCCGGTGAGTGGCTCGTCTAGTAAAAGAAGATCCGGTTTTGCTAATAATGCCTGGATTATGCCCACTTTCTGCCTTGTCCCCTTGGATACGAGATGAAGAGGTGAGTGGAGATACGAGTCGATTCCAAAGATACGTGCATATTCTTCCAGTTCCGGACTGAACTTGTCATTAGATTTCTTATGGAAAGTAGAGATCTTACGTAAATACTCCCCCACCTTGAAACGCAAGTTTTGCGGAAATTGTTCAGGGACATATCCAATTCTTTTCGCATGTCGTAGGATGAGTCCATGGCTGGGTTCATGGATTCCTGCCAAAATTTTAAGCAATGTACTCTTCCCCGATCCATTTTTTCCGATAACTGCAATCGAATCCCCTACATCGCAAGCAAAAGAAATAGATTCCAGGATGGGAACCCCATCAATCACTTTACCAACCTCTCTGACTTCAAGTATGGGCATAGGGCCACTCCCTTCCCTATCTGTTTTTGATTTCACTTTGTACGGATATTAAATTCGACGACGTGGGACTGATTAAAAAAGGGACTTCCAACTGTGGAGAACTTAAATTCGGTTCCGGATAAGTCGTCAGGCAGTGCTGGCGATACGACGAATTCTTGAGTGGCATGCCCGGTTGTACCGCTCCCGCCTTCCTCCCGGCAATCATACCCCTCCCCGATAGCTAAGCTGAAGTAAGGATAATTTGGTCCTTCGCCCCGTCGATCGTCAGTACCATCCCAATTGACATGTAATTGGACAACGCTGGCGTTCTCATACTGTCGGATAAACGTAACTGAATATAAATAATCTTCCGTTTCCACGGATTGCATGACAGGGACATACTTCCTGAAATTCAGAGGTTCCACGCGCGGACGAAACTGGTCCTCCATTTGAATGATATTGAATAAAGACTTTACATAGTCAACATGCAAACCATAGGCCTCCGCCCATTCGATCATCACTTCTTCCGGTAATTCCACCATTCGATTTTCTGTAAGTGCCTTCCGTTCTTTTAATAAAGAACAAAATTGCTCATCCAACTGACGTATCCGTTCATCATAATTATCCAATTTCCATCCCCCTATTCCTACAAACAGTTTACCAGAAATAGGTTTAATTCGGTAAAAAAGGGGGTAAAGGGATTTTATCGAATCGTATGTAGTTATTTGCCTTGCCACAAATGAAACCCGACAGGAGGTGGTTCAGTTGAGGACAGTCCAAGGGATTTCCAGCGTCATTGCTTATCTCGAATCGGTCGATTACCCTGTGACGGAAGAAGACATTCAAGCCCTTTTGGCAGACATGGACGTCTCCTCTGATAACCGGGCAAGCCACTTTAACTTGGATCACGTCGACTGGTGGATCAACCAACAGCAGTATTTGGAGCTATAAGTACAGGAACCCTGCTTGACATATAGCAGGGTTTTTAGATTTTCACATTTCTTCATTGATCTATAGAGGGTTCATAAGTTCAACTGCCGTTCATAGAATGTTAAAAACGGAGTGGATTCTCATAGTCAAATCGATTGATATTTCCACGTCAAAACATCAATTGAAATTATTCGAGGACGGCAGGTTAATTAAAACCTATCCGATTGGCGTCGGAAGAATCGTCACCCCTACACCCACAGGCACTTATACAATCATTAATAAGCAACGGAATCCCGGCGGTCCTTTCGGGGTTTTTTGGATGGGCTTATCGAAACCACATTACGGCATCCATGGAACGAATAACCCGTCTTCCATCGGTAAGGATGTTTCAAAAGGATGTATCCGGATGCACAACCGGGATGTCATGGAATTGCAGGCTCTTGTTCCAGTGGGCACGCGGGTAGTAATCCATAAATGACCCTTTCTCCATCTCAAGTATGAGATGGTGATTGGTGAATAAAAGAAAAGGTTGTCCCGAACAATCAATTCACTGACTGTCCGGACAACCTCTTTCTATTTTACTTCAGATGTGTGTCCAAAAACCGGATCATCGCATTGTAAAATTCAATCCGGTTTTCTTCCTTTTGAAAGCCATGTCCTTCATTCTCTTTCAGCATATACTCCACGTCTACCCCTCTTGCCCTCAACGCCTCGACGATTTGGTCGGATTCCGCTTGATTGACCCGAGGATCATTGGCTCCTTGGGCAACGAATAATGGCGTTTTGATTTTATCCACATGGAAGACTGGGGAGACCGCTTCGAGAAGTTCCTTATCCTCGACCGGATGTCCGACCCGTTTGTACAAATCATTGCGGATCGTTTCCCAATATGGAGGGATGGTTTCCAATAAAGTGAAAATGTTAGATACGCCTACATAGTCTACGGCAGCGGCATACAAATCAGGGGTGAATGTGATGCCGGCTAACGTTGCATAGCCACCAAAGGATGCGCCATAAATTCCGATACGGTCCTGATCTGCAATCCCTTGTTCAATAGCCCATTGGACTCCGTCTGTTATATCATCTTGGATTTTTAATCCCCACTGTTTATTGCCCGCATCGAGGAACTCTTTTCCGTAACCGGCTGAAGACCTGAAGTTCACCTGCAGGACCGCATATCCCCGGTTTGCGAGAAGTTGAACTTCCGGATTGAAGCCCCACATATCCCTTGCCCAAGGGCCCCCATGCGGATTGACAATCAGTGGCAGATTCTCAGGTTTTTTATTCTTCGGCAATGTTAAATAACCATGAATCGTTAAGCCATCTCGGCTCTTATAAGATATCGGATGCATGTCTGCTAATTGGTCCGGATCCAACCAAGAACCCAATTCCGCTAATTTCGTCAATTCCTTCGTCGTTGAATCGTAATAATAATAGGTGCCATATACTTTATCACTCGATACAGCGACAATGAATTTCGTCATTTCTTTATTGTAATCATTAATCATCAGTTCACTTTCACTGACGTTCAATTTGTCTTTCAGTTCATTGAATAACGCCTCAAATTTTTCGTCATGAAATTGATAATGCAGTTTGTCCGTCATGTAAAGGCTATACAGGATTTTATCTTGTGTTCGATCATAGGCAGTATTTAGCACATCCACTTGTTTGTTGGTATAAATGACCTTTTCATTTGCGTTCAAGTCAAATTCCACTAATTCAATCTTATCCCGTTCTTTATTGGACAAGGCGTAAATGGATTGGTTGTCCTTCGTAAAAGCGATCGGTGTAATCGAATCTCCCGCTTCAGTCTGGACAAAAGGCCTGAACTCGTCCTTTTCGGAATTCCTGTACAAAACCGTGCTATCGACGCCGTCCGATTCTACGGCAATCCTTATTTTCCCATCATGATCCGCTAGCCAACTAACGATATTCCCTGGATTTTTAGCTACATGTGTCGTTTCACCCGTCTTGATGTTCAATTTATAGACATCAAAAGCGGTCGGGTCTTCCTTGTTCATCATAATAAGGATTTCATCTTTGATCCCCTGCAAACCACTGACCATTTCTACCCGGACTCCAGCATAAGGAGTTAAATCCCTTTCCTCCTGACCATTGAAGCTGGAGGAATAAATATGATAATTCTCATCTCCGCCATCATCTTTCAAATAGAGGATTTGATCATCTTTCCAGAAGGAGGCGACGATATCGTGATCTTTGGAGCTGGTCACCCGTACCGGTTCGCTGTCTTCCCCCATCTTCTTGAAAAAGACATTAAAACGGTTTTCCCATGAAGAAGAATAAGAAATATATTCTCCATCTGGAGATAGATCATAACCAAAATCTCCAGGGTTTTTCATGAAGTCTTCGACGGAGATCTCTTCTACACCGCGATCCGTGATCCCATGGGCAGGCGCTTTGTTGTAACCCGCCACGAGTGTCTCTAGATCATCGATGGTCATCAGAGCATCTGCCTTGGCTTGAAGTGTAAAGAGTCGTTGGGCTTTCGCAGATTGTAAGTAATCATCCAAAGTCTTCTCATCTTCCTCTATACCGAGCGACCGAATGACAATACGTGCAGCTTCCCCTTTCGAAATGGAGGCTTGACGGTCCTCCAATTCACCTGGAAGCACCCAACGTGTTACGATGGCTTCGCGCATTTCTTTGGAAGCGTGTTGATACGTGAACTCCCGTAAAGCAGTGTCAATAAAATCTTCGACGGAAACGGCCATTTCCACATTTACCTGTTGCTCTACTTTTTGACCTTCTACCGTAGTGTGCCCATCCGTTGCCATTGCACTTAATGGATAGGATCCAATAAGCGCTGCCGTGAAGACGGTCAGTAAAAATCTTTTCCTCACTTCTCATTCCTCCCTTTCGTGTACTATTTAAATAGTACACGAACACAGTTTATATTGTCAAATAATTCCGGGAAGTAAAACAGGAATCGATAGTGCCGCCCTAATTCATTTTAAGATGGGCAACGCAGGTGTTCTCATACTGAATTGAATAAAATTATTTTCAGTAAAGACAAAGATCTCATATCGTCTTTTCCACCTTCACACGAGGGGAGTAATTGAGTAAAACAACACCACCAATAATGAGTATAATCCCTACAATTACAGCAAAACTGACAGGGTCATCGAACAATAATACGCCGAGGATTGCCGTCAAAGCTGTGCCTACACCGGACCAAATTGCATAGGCCAAACTAAGCGGTAAGAAGGCTAGCGTTTTACCTAGACAATAAAAAGAAAATCCGTACCCTATGATAACAATTAAAGAAGGGACAAGGACTGTGAAACCTTCAGACAGCTTTAAAAACATTGTCGCCACAATTTCTGTAACAATCGCAATACCCAAGTATATATACCCTTTCATATGTACCTCCTATAAACCACTGTTCAGTAGTGCTACCCCACCGATAATCAGCAATATGCCCATCGACTTTTTTAGATTTATTTCCTCTTTATAAAAAATAATCCCCGCCAATGCCGTTAACGCTGTGCCAACACCAGACCAAATCGCATAGGCAAGGCCGAGTGGTAATGTTTGAAGCGATAGGGATAATGTATAAAAAGCAATGGAATATCCCGCAATTACCCCCATTGTAGGCCATATTTTCTTGAATCCTTCTGTCAGTTTCAACATGGAACTACCACAAACTTCAGCGACCACAGCAATGCTTAATAATAAATAGGCATTCATTCAACATCCTCCAATACTACTGAATTTAAATAAGTAGTGAGACATGCAGTTGCAGTCTTTCGTCAATCGGTGCGATTGGAAATAGTTGTGTGTAATACAACCCATCCAATGCCAATTAAATATCATACCTCCTATTTCACTGTACCGTCCGGACGGTTGGATTACAAAAGATTATAAATCTAACTGCAATTGACTGTTCCTGTTAGTTGAATGAAAATTCCCACCTGATATTCCCTTTCAGGAAAATTGCTACAGGGAATTATTCCGTGCTATAATAGGAGCATTGTGAATTTAGGAGGATTTTGAATGATAGCAGTTTCTAATGTAAGTCTTCAATTCGGTGACCGCAAGCTGTTTGAAGACGTCAATATACAGTTTAACCCCGGTCATTGTTATGGTTTGATCGGTGCGAACGGAGCAGGTAAATCAACATTTTTGAAAATTTTATCCGGTGAAATCGAGCCGCAAACGGGCAACGTCATTTTAGACAAAGAAGCGCGGCTTGCCGTTTTGAAACAAAACCACTTCGAGTACGAAGAAAACGAAGTGCTCGACACGGTTATTATGGGACATAAACGGTTGTATGACATCATGGCAGAAAAGAATGCCATCTATATGAAAGAAGACTTTTCGGATGAGGACGGCATGCGTGCTGCCGAACTGGAAGGCGAATTCGCAGAGTTGAACGGTTGGGAAGCAGAATCGGAAGCTGCGATTCTTTTGCAAGGACTTGGCATTCCAGAGTCTCTTCACCATATGAAAATGGCGGAATTAACCGGTTCTGAAAAAGTAAAAGTGTTGCTGGCACAATCTTTGTTCGGCAAACCGGATGTCCTTCTGTTAGACGAGCCGACTAACCACTTGGACTTGAAAGCAATCCAATGGCTGGAAGAGTTTTTAATTGAATTCGACAACACCGTCATCGTCGTCTCCCACGACCGACACTTTTTGAATAAAGTATGTACGCAAATTGCGGACCTCGACTTCTCGAAAATTCAGCTTTACCCAGGGAACTATGATTTCTGGTATGAATCTAGCCAACTCGCTTTAAAAATGGCGCAAGACCAGAATAAGAAAAAAGAAGAGAAAATTAAAGAACTACAAGCTTTCGTCGCCCGTTTCAGTGCGAACGCATCTAAATCAAAACAAGCGACATCGCGTAAAAAGACATTGGAAAAAATTCAATTGGATGATATCCGCCCTTCCTCACGCCGCTATCCTTTCGTCAACTTTACGATGGGACGTGAAATCGGGAATGATGTGCTAAGTGTCCAAAACGTATCGAAAACAGTCGAAGGAAAAGTGATGTTGAAAAATGCAACATTCACGATGGGGAAAGAAGACAAAATTATCCTTCTCGGAAACCCATTGCAAAAAACGGCTCTCCTTCAAATCCTGGCTGAAGAGGACCAACCGGATGAAGGAAGCATCAAATGGGGCGTCACTACGTCACGTGCCTACTTCCCTCTCGACAATAGCAAGTATTTCGAAGGCGATGAACAATCGCTTGTGGAATGGCTTCGCCAATACTCTCCGGAAGACCAAACCGAGACGTTCCTTCGCGGATTCCTCGGACGCATGCTATTCTCCGGTGAAGAAGTCAATAAAAAGCCTTCCGTCCTATCTGGAGGCGAAAAAGTCCGCTGCATGCTGTCAAAAATGATGTTGACGTCTGCTAATGTCTTACTTCTTGACGAACCGATGAACCACTTGGATCTGGAATCCATCCAAGCACTCAACAACGGCTTGATGGCATTTAAAGGAGCGATGGTGTTCACTTCACATGACCAGCAATTCATCCAGACGGTAGCCAACCGCATCATCGAAATCCACGAAGATGGAACGATTTTTGATAAACTGATGAACTACGACGAATACTTGGAGTGGAAAGACAAACAACAGGCTGTAAAATGATGCAATGCCGCTTCCCTGAACGGGGAGCGGTTTTTTCGTTTCTTATCGAATTTTCATCTAAAAAAATTCGTTCACCCTATGGATTCCGCAAAATTGGGTATACCAATGGCAAAGGAGTGTTTGAAATGGGTAAACATCGTGTTGTTATGCTATGTATGATAATGTTTCTCTTAGCGGGTTGCGGGGAGCGGAATTCCACAACAATGGATAATTCAGGTTCGTCCAAAGGCCCAGCGACTTCGGAGGACGGTACAACCCAGCCAGGCAAAGGAAAAGAACGTGAGAAAGCGATTGCGATGAGCGATTATTTCCCACCGGATGGAACGCAAGCAAGGTTTCAAGGTATGGGAAATGAATTTGCAGAATTCGAAATCGAAGTTGCTCACCCTTTCGATCAGTATGTCATCATTCATGAAAACAACGGAGGTGCAATCGTTCGGCGGATATTTAGACTGGAGCCGGATTCCATCAATATTTTAGAGGAAAAAGTCGTTGAAAATAAAGAGGATTTCCCTGACTTGCCCGCGATGGAAGCGATGACACCGATCGGGGTCTATTTGAAAAAGCCTTTTAAGGAAGGCGCCACCTTCGATTTCTGGACCATCGTCGATACAGATGCCTCTGTCGACACCCCGTACAAGAAATTTGACCATGCGTTAGTCATTGAAGAGAAAGGGAAAGACTACGTTAATCGAAAATACTTTGTCGAAGGAATTGGCGAGGTAAAACGCGAGTCCGTCATGCAGACGACCGATGGCGAGGAATTTACCGTCACTTCCTCTTTGGAATTGATTGATGATATTTAAAATAAAGTTCTATTCCGTCACACCATTGAAAAAAGAGGCACTCGCTCATGAGTGCCTCTTCGATTTGACGAATTAAAGTTTTACAACATTAGCAGCTTGTAGTCCGCGGTTTCCTTCCACCACTTCGAACTCTACTTGTTGACCTTCGTCCAATGACTTGAATCCTTCACCCTCGATTGCTGAGAAGTGTACGAATACGTCATCCTCGCCTTCTACTTCGATGAAACCGAAGCCTTTTTCTGCGTTAAACCATTTTACTGTACCTTGTTTCATACCAAAACCTCCAAAATGTTAATTCTTTAATACATGATTTTTTCCAAAAGAAAAATTCACATATTACAAAAAGTACCGACGATGCCGATCACTTTTTGTAATATGTGAATACGCTCATTTCGGTGTTTCTTATACATTTGGATATTGTTTCCGATTAAAACAACTATATCATATTCAAGTTTAATGTCAACCGGAATTTTAAATATTTCGAATTATTGAATAGCCCCCGCTATCTTGTAATAAAAGCATAACTCCATGATATACTTGTAAATCTTCATCGCATCCTTCGCAAAAGACTTTTTCTTGGTCAGTCCAGAATGCATAGAAAAATTCTTTTTTTACCGCCTCATGTTCATATTGACTTCTGAATTCATCCAATAATTGATGAAAAAAAACAGTAGCTTCTTCCTCATTATGAAACGTATGACGCAGTTGGACTTTCTCTTCCCATCCCTCGAACATCCACCACGGCTCATAATCCGCTTTTATATAAAGTACTTCGTACATCGTCTTGCCTCCATCCAAACAGCGGTGAATGCTTTTAATTTTAACAAAAAACCTTAAAAAGTCCAAGTGAAGACGCTTACAAGTTTGCGATAAATTGCTTTCTTCCGCTCGTATTCCTTACATTATTATGTCTAACAGGTAAAAAGGACTGTTATATTAACGGTATATTTCTTGTAAAAACTTCAATTAAAGGTTTATTAAAGTGGTTTTTGTTATGATGTTTTTCCTAATTGTAATTAGAGGACTTGGCTATAGGTGCCTTCTATTGCTTTTATGGTGCCCAGGCGCCTTTTCCAAATGAAATACATGTGTTACTGGGCAGAATCGGTTATAATTGAATATAGAATTGAAACTTTATCCATGATGAAACGTATAATTGATAGGTAAAGGAGGCCCGGCACATCATGAATGAGATTAAACAATTTTTCACACGGCATTTCATTGTCGCACCAATTAGCTTTGGGTCATGGCTCTATTTTATTATGGGTGCAGGCTTGAATATCGTGGCAGCGACTGCCTTATTGATCGCCATTTATCTCGGCGGAACATTCTCGGTCAAACAGCTGCAACATTCATCCAATATTAAAAAACTCGGGATGTCGCGGTCTGAGTATAATCATATAAAAGGGCAAATTGCAGAAGCTCGAATGAAAATAAAGAAATTAAACAGTTTATACGGACAGGTGAGGTCCGTCCAAGCATTCAAGCAACTCTATGAAATGAATAATCTTTCCCGGAAGATATTGAATATTGTTCGGACCAATCCGAGGAAATTCTATCAAGTTGAACAATTTTTCTATGCCCATCTTGATTCCGCAGTCGAATTGACTTCGAAATACGCGATGCTGGTCAACCAGCCTTTAAAAGACAAAGATCTTCGCATTGCATTACAAAACACACGTGAAACGCTTGGAGACGTGAATCGGCAATTAGAACAAGATCTTCGCGGCGCCCTTGCCTCGGATATCGAAAGGCTTCAGATGGAAATCGATTTTGTCGATGTATCCATCAATAAGAAAAAGCCGATTCTGGAGATGAAAGGAGATCCAAACCATGACAGAAAATAATGCGACAAAACATGATGTCAAGACATTCGATGACTTATTGGACAATCCGTTTGATTTGCAGGAGCCTTTACTGCCGAAGGAAATGCAGACCAAGGAAGTCGGCACAAGTACGAAGTTGATCGATCGGCTATCTGTTGAAGAGAGGGAGAAGGCAAAGCAGCTGGCGGAGCAGATCCCAGTTGGAAACTATGAAGCGATCTTGACCTACGGTGCCAATGCACAAGGCGAATTGTCGCGCTTCTCCCATCAAATGCTCGATCACGTTCAAAGTAAGGATATTGGACCTGTCGGCGATGTGCTGAAAGATTTGATGGATAAGCTCTCTGAGATTGACCCGGATGATCTGAGCGAAAAGAAAAAGTCCCCTCTTGGTAGGCTGTTCGGCAAAGTATCCAAATCCATCCAGGAAATGATGACCAAATATCAGAAATTGAGCACACAAATCGACCGGATCGGAATACAGTTGGAGCACTCAAAACGCGGTTTACTGGAAGACGTGCAAATGCTCGATAATTTATATGAGCAAAACAAGACTTATTTCCAGGCGCTGAACGTCTATATCGCTGCTGCCGAGTTGAAACGTGATGAAATTGCCAATGTCATTCTTCCGGAACTCCGCCGGAAAGCGGAATTGTCCAATGATCAGATGGATTTCCAAGAAGTGAACGATATGGCCCAGTTTTTGGATCGGTTGGAGAAACGGACATATGATCTTCAATTATCCAGACAGATCACCATCCAGAGTGCCCCGCAAATCCGGATGATTCAGCAGACTAACCAAACATTGGCGGAAAAGATCCAAGCTTCCATCATGACCTCCATACCGCTATGGAAAAACCAGATCGCCATTGCCTTGACGTTGAACCGCCAAGCGAAAGCGGTCGAGTCGCAAAAACTCGTAACAAAAACGACAAACGATCTGTTACTGAAAAACTCGGAAATGTTGAAAATCAATTCCATTGAAACGGCAAAAGAAAACGAACGCGGCATTATCGAAATTGAGACATTGAAGAAAACACAAGAGAATTTAATCCAGACGATAGAAGAAACACTCGTCATCCAAGCAGATGGCCGTGCGAAACGGAAAGCAGCCGAAGTAGAAATCGGTAGGATGGAAGAGGAATTAAAACAACGTCTCCTTGCCGTCCACGATAAAACGCAAAACCGCCCAATCTGATGGGCGGTTTTTTCATGGATTCAATGCATAGTTAGTGCGGATTTTCTATTTGCCAGGCGACAAATAAGGCGTGGGCGTTTCTACTGATATACATAAGCGAGTTCGAACGTATGAGCGATTCTCACGAGTTATAAGCGTCCAGTCGAACTTATGAGCGGTTCTCACGAGTTATAAGCGCCTAGCCGAACTTATGAGCTGGTTTGACCGTAAGATGAGCCTCTACCCTACCTCAAGCCGTCCGGATAACGATCGCTAACAATTTCCGAAGAATTCGCAGTGTTTGGTCGGTGAAGCTTTCCACTGAGTGAGAAGCTGCGGTTTTATTGCCAAACATCATAGTGAATACGGCTTTCTGGTCTTCGGTCGGTTCCTCTGTCGATAAAAAAAGATGAATAACAGAAATTCCTCGTTTTTCGGTTTCCATGACAGCCTCCGCCGTGTCGACAATGCCATTTCGGTCGTAGCCGAATGCGGACGGTTCGCCGTCAGAGAATACGAGCAGAAATTTATGCTTCTCCGGCCTCCCCGCAAGTTGGTTGGCCATCCATCGAATAGCAAAGCCATCCCGATTGTCTTCATTTGCGTCAAATGAGAGGATGGCAAGCCCGTTGTCCCGGCTACGGTCGTGAAATGTGTGCATACGTTCGAACACATTCGGCTGTCGTTCGTTCGTCACATTATACGCATCTTCATAATACAAAGATATTTCATGGGGAATGTCCAGTTGCCGCAGTACGTCATGAAAGAGTAGGACCGCTTTTTTCGTTTCATCCAATTTATCAATCATCGATGCAGACCCATCAACCAACAAACCGAAAACGGCGTCCAATTTTGTGGATGGGGCGTTTTTTCGATAAAAAGGCCTCGGTCGCTCGTCCAAAAACAACGTCATCAAGTGGTTGGACAACCTTCCCATCATAAGCCGTTCCCGTGAAGCGTTTCGTTTTAACTCCATCCGCTTTTTCATTTCCTGAACGAATGCCCGGACAAAGGGCTTTTGCTCTTCCCGCCATATGTCTAGCCGTTTACGATTCTCCGTTTCATTCACAACATGAATTCGTTTCTCTTCATAGACGACGTTCACGTGCTCTTTGCCGAACATCGTACCCGCAGACTGGCCTTTTTCACGTTTCTCCGGTTTCTCGTCTTCTTCATCCAACCAATCCTTCATATCGCCTTTCGATCCACCAAATCCTACTTCTTCAATTTCTGCCTCGTCATCACCTGGTGCCGCTCCTGTTGCATCACTTGCACCCGATCGGCCGTGCTCCAGCTCATATTCCAAATGGACGCCCGACTCATCTTCACTTTCTCGATGCCACGAACGAAAAACTTCCTCGATCGTCTCTTTCTTCCCTGGCTCGCCCTCTTCTGCCTCGGCCATTCCTTGATGGTAATAAAACCGGACAGTCTCTTCGGTAATGGCATCCCCGAGCGCATAATATTGATGAAGCAAGTCCTTGTCGATCGATTCCTCGACCATATCCACCATTCGGTGAACCAAGACAATTTGGGCTTCTGTGCTTTTTGCATCATAAGCGAGTTGCCATAAAGATAGAATCCGTCCCCTATCTAGGTCATATTCCATCCAATCAATAACGGATTCGGTAACCATTCCTTCATAGAGCGCTAGAAAAAGTTCATTAAGCAAAGCATCAGCTAAAAAACCTTTCTGAATGTTTGCTACCAGTTGGTCATGATGAAAATTACGGTACGCTTCAACCCGCACTTGGAATGCAGCCCTTGTCCCGGGACGTTCTTTTTGGATCAATTCAATGAACCGGAACTCCTCCAGCATGAGCAATAGCTCCGATGCCAATTTCCGCAAAGGATGGTGTTGAAAATCCTTCATAAATTGGAGCCAGACGCCTACGTCAAATTCCTTCCAAAAACCTAACGTCAATAAATAAATATCCGACAGTCGCCCGGCATGAACGACCCTATCTTCCCGGTGCCGCCAGAAGACGCTTATGGAAACGATCCCTTCTTGCGGCTGGAACTCCAACAGCTTGCGCTCCGTCAATTCCAAAAAAGGAGCGTCGGCCAATGCTCTGGCCAGTCGCTCATATAATAGATACGTTTTGGCGTCTACGGTCTCATCATTGAATTGAATAAACCGATTTATTTTGGTCATTCGGTTTTCTCCGCTCGGCTGGCAGGCACCCAAGTCTCCACCAACTCCAAAACAAGGTCTCGTTCAATCGGATCTTCCAGTTTTTCAGCAATAGCATAACGGATTGCCCGATCGACCGGCATATGGGCGGCCAATCCTAGAGCATCGAGCAAACTCCGGATCGATGCAGCTTCATCAGATAACAAGCCATTGACTACTTGGTTTTTCAGATCATTTGCAATTTGTAAAAACAGTGAAATTTGCTTTTCGGATGCCGAAGGATGAGCTTGTCGGATAACTTGGACCAATTGTTCGCCAGCGATATAAGGAACGGAATACGAGACGAAGCGGTTTTTCAAGGCTTCATTCATAGGGGATGTCCCGACATAGCCTTCGTTTATAGCGGCAATGACGGTGAAATTGTCATGCGCGTAGATCACTTCTCCCGTAAATGGATTGGTCAGCATTCTTCGATGGTCCAGAACACTATGAAGAATCGGTAATGTTTCGGGTCTCGCCATATTGATTTCATCAATATAGAGGATATGCCCTTTTTTCATCGCTTGTACGACCGGTCCTTCTACAAAATCAATCATCATTTCACCATTTTGCCGGACTATTGTCTTGAATCCGAGCAAGGCTTCTGCATCCAGATCGACCGAACAGTTAATGCTCTGCATCGGCTGTTGGAAAAAGTCCGAAACGGTTTGTGCAAGCTTGGTTTTCCCCGCTCCGGATGGCCCTTTCAACAGAACCGGGTTTTGTAATATAATGCCGATTAAAACATCTTCCCATAGATGAGGGTCTGGCGAGACATACCCCCCCTCTTGAATCAACTTCCGATCTACTTCCTCAAATTTCCGGGACGTGCGTTGCTGCTTTTCGATTTCAATGATAGACTCCATATACTTTCCTCCCGCTTATCAAAAAAACCGACGCGGACAAACCGTGTCGGGAGATGATTATTCAAAATATCTTTTATAAAAACCGCCGACTTTCCCGCTGTTATCGATGATAAAAACGAATTCATCCGTCTCGTTTTTCACTTCGTATTCTTTACCAGGGGTTAGTACATTCGTCACTACGTATTTTTCTGCATCTGCGTGTTGGCAAACGACTTTTCGCAGGGTTGGTGCCTCTGCCCAGTTGGTGAAGTTCATAGAGCATATCCTCCAATCATATGGAATAGGGAAAAATCGGCCCATCTAGCTAAATGGACCGATTTTTTGGTATCATCTAGCTCCGGGCGCCAGAGGCTCGGGGTCATAAGTCAAAGCTGCTAAAAACCGTGCCTGAATTTCTGCTTATTGTGCAGAAATTCGGCAAATCGAGCCCTTCGCTGCTCGATTGGCAAAAATCGCCACGCCACATCTTCGCCTTATGCCTGTCGCCTCTAGGCAGGCGCCCTTCGCTTTTGTCTTATGATCCGAGGAGAAGATCTTCCGGATTTTCAATCAATTCTTTGACCATCTTCAAGAATCCTACAGAATCTTTTCCATCGATGACGCGGTGATCATATGAAAGCGCCACATACATCATCGGACGGATTTCAATTTGATCGCCAACGGCAACCGGACGTTTTTGGATGGTGTGCATGCCGAGGATTCCAACTTGCGTACCGTTTAGGATTGGAGTGGACATCAAGGAACCAAACACACCGCCGTTTGTAATCGTGAAGGAACCACCTGTCATATCAGCAATCGTCAACTTGTTGTCACGTGCTTTTGCAGCAAGTTCACCGATCGATGCTTCGATTTCCGCAAAGTTTTTACGATCCGCATCGACAACGTTAGGTACAACGAGTCCACCCTCTGTCGATACCGCAATTCCGATGTCATAGTAGTTTTTCAACAGGATTTCATCTCCGTCAATTTCGGAGTTGACATAAGGATACTTTTTAAGTGCCGCGACGACCGCTTTCGTGAAGAATGACATGAAACCGAGGCGAACATCGTTCTGCTCAAAGAATTGGTCTTTCTTGCGTGAACGGAGTGCCATGACGTTCGTCATGTCGATCTCATTGAATGTCGTCAACATAGCTGTCGATTGTTTGACTTCCAAAAGACGTTTTGCAATTGTTTGACGACGGCGCGTCATTTTTTCGCGAGTGATCCGGCCATCATCTTGAGCTGCTGCTTTTGGTGCAGAAGCTGCTGGAGCTGCAGGGGCTTTCGGTGCAGTACCATGCGCTTCCACGTCTTGCACACGAATACGGCCCATTGGATCAACTGGCGATACTGCCGCAAGGTCGATTCCTTTTTCCCGAGCCAATTTACGTGCAGCCGGGCTTGCAATTGTACGATCAGCAGTTCCTTCCTCGGAAGCAGCCGCTGCTGCAGGTTGAGCTGCCGGGGCAGCTGTTTCTTGCGCTGCTGGTGCCGATTCTGCAGCCGGAGCTCCTGAACCCGCTCCGACTGTCGCGATGACTTGGCCCACTTCAACCGTGTCGCCTTCCGCCGCCAAGTGGGCTTGGACTACTCCTGCTTCTTCCGAAATGACTTCCACGTTTACTTTATCTGTTTCAAGCTCAACAATGAACTCGCCCTTTTCAACCATTTCGCCAGGTTGTTTCAACCAACGCGCGATTGTTCCTTCCGTAATCGACTCTGCAAGTTCCGGTACTATAATTTCTGCCACAATATATTCCTCCTCTGATCTACCGTTTGGACGGTGCACAAGCTTTCATTCTCCGAGCGGATGCCCGACTCACTTTTTCAATGCTTCTTCAATAATTCGGTTCTGTTCGATTTTATGTGATTCCCCGTCCCCTTCGGAAGGGCTGGAACGATGGATCCGTCCTACATAGGAAATCTTCTTGTTGCCTGCCAATTCGCGGATATAATTATTGGCAAAGCCCCAAGTCCCCATGTTTTTCGGTTCTTCCTGCACCCAAACAAGCTCTTTCGCTTTCGGATAACGTGCAATGATTTCCGCAATCTTTTCAGATGGGAATGGATACAATTGTTCCACGCGAACGATGTGCAAGTGTTCATAACCTTTTCCATCCTTTACCCGCTCTGCAAGATCAATCGCCATTTTACCGCTAGCGAACAATATCTTCTTGACTTTATCGACGTCTTTTCCTGTACCTGGTTGTTCCAAGACGGTCTGGAAGTGCCCTTCAGTCAAGTCAGTCACATCTGCCCCAACTAATGGATGGCGAAGTAGGGATTTAGGAGATGCGATAACCAGTGGACGCATCGACTTATCACCGAGCATTTTCGCTTGACGGCGTAAAATATGGAAATAGTTTGCTGCACTAGAAAGGTTTGCAACGGTCCAGTTATTCTCCGCACATAATTGCAAATACCGCTCAATGCGGGCACTAGAGTGCTCAGGACCTTGGCCTTCATATGCGTGTGGCAAGAGCATGACCAATCCCGATTGTTGGCCCCATTTCGAATAGCTTGCTGAGACGAATTGGTCGAACATCGCTTGCGCCATGTTGGAGAAGTCTCCATATTGCGCTTCCCAGATAGATAGGGCTTGCGGGTCTTCCAAATTGTACCCGAACTCATAGCCAACAATTCCAGCTTCTGTCAGCGGGCTGTTGTAGGCAACAAAGGATGCTTTCGATCCGCTAATATGGTGAAGAGGTACGTACTCCTCACCTGTTTTCTCATCATGTAGAACGAGGTGGCGGTGGGCGAAAGTCCCACGCTGGACATCTTGTCCCGACATGCGGATTGGATTTCCTTCTTGGAGGATGCTGCCGAATGCAAGCACTTCTGCATGAGCCCAATCGATTTTCCCTTTTCCGTTGAACGGATCTTCCCGACGTTTCAGGATACGCTCCAATTTACCGAATACGTGGAAATCTTCCGGATACGTAAGCAGTTCTTCGTTCATCCGGCGGATTGTCGCTTCTTCAACTCCGGTCTCCAAATCTCTCGGATATCCTGCTAGAACATAGTCCGGCGTCTCGTTCGAAATCAGTTCCGCTTTCGGAGATTGCTCTTTTACGGTATCGTAGGCTTTCTGCATGACGGCGTACACGTCCGAGTCAAGCTTCGTTACTTCCTCATTTGTCATGATGTTTTCAGAAACAAGCTTCTCTCCATACAATTCACGGACAGTCGGATGCTTATGAATATCATGGTACATTAATGGGTTGGTGACTAGCGGCTCATCCATTTCGTTATGACCGTAGCGTCGATACCCAATTAAATCGATTAAAATATCTTTGCCGAATTTACTCCGGTATTCGAATGCAAAGGCAGCCGTTGCAATTACCGACTCCGGGCAATCTGCATTGACGTGCAATACAGGCACTTCAAAACCTTTTGCAGGGTCAGAAGAGTAATGAGTCGATCTTGAATCATAGTATTCAGTTGTAAATCCGATCATATTATTGGCGATCACATGGATGGATCCGCCTGTTTGGAATCCACGGACACGGCTGAAGTTGAATGTCTCCGTTACAATTCCTTGACCTGGGAATGCGGCATCTCCATGGATCATGATCGCATATGCTGCGTTTGTATCCTGTTCCGGGATGCCCGGATTATCTGTTATTTCTTGCGCCGCTCTTGTCTGTCCGGCAATAACCGGGTTGACAACCTCCAAGTGGGACGGGTTGTATGCCAAGAAACGGTTCATGCCCGATTTCCCTTTATAGAGGGCACCCATATGATATTTCACATCGCCAAACCAACCGCGGGTCACTTCAAGTGAGCCATCTTCAGGGAGGTAAGGTTCATCCGGTACACCGGCGAACTGTGCAAACATCATTTCATACGATTTATTCAAGATATGTGTAAGGACGTTCAAACGGCCACGGTGAGCCATGCCTATCAACATTTTCTTTGTATTTTCTTCTTCTGAACGGCGAACGAGTTCATCCAGCAGAACGACAAGCGTATCAAGGCCTTCAATTGAGAACCGTTTCGCGCCGACAAATGTGCGGTGAATAAATTTCTCAAAGCCTTCGATTTTCGTCAAACGTTCTAAAAGATCTTTTTTCTCATCAACGGAAAGATTGATAGCCATTTCTCCGTTTTCAATTTTAGATTGAATCCAATTCCGTTCCTCTTCGTCGATAATATGTGCAAACTCATAGGCAATTTTCCCCGTATACAGCGATTTCAGGTGATTTACTGCGTCCAGTCCATTATCGATACCTACCGGAGTTTGCTTGAAAAATAATGTTGCGGGCATATCCCTCAAATCATTTTCGGTTAATCCATAATAAGATAGCTCGAGGCGGGATGAATCCTTTGGACGATCGTTCAATGGATAAATATCCGCTGCCAGATGTCCGTATGTACGTATTGCATCGAGCAACTTATAAGCGGACAACACTTTTCCAAAATTCCCCGGCGCCACTTCTACGACAGCTGCGTCTAGTTGGGTGGTGCCAAGATCCGGTGCACCGAAACGTCTAAACATCTCGGCAAGTCCAGCATCGACTGCTTCAGGATCTGTTTTGAAGACCTCGTACATCTCCATAACATATCCAAGGTTAGGACCCGTAAATTCTGCGTACGGGGAGGAGCCAACATTGTTCGACATTTAAAATGACCTCCACATTGCCATTCGGCATATTGTGTAATATTATTTTTTATCCGTATCCATATTACCATGCAAACCTAAGAACTAAAAGGGTTTAGCGTCAAGTCTTGAACTTTTTGTCCCGAATTACCTTACACCTCCTTTCCCCATAATGCAACAGTTTAAATCCCAAGCAAAAATACGGTTCTGCCGAACAGGGCTAATTTCGGTACATTAGTATCATATCCGCCATGTCTTCCGGTATTTTGGGCTGCTCAGTTTTTCTCATATTTACCAATAAGCGTTCCTTTTCCTTCTCCAACATAACAAATTCATCCAGTAACGGGCGTGTGCCGATTTCCTCTTCATTAAGTACAAGGGCAATTCCCAATGATTCGAACAAAGATGCATTCAGAATCTGATCGCCTCTGCTTTTTGCAGCTGATAACGGAATGAGCAGCATCGGCTTTTGCAACGCCAACAGTTCAAAAATGGCATTCGAACCGGCTCTCGATACTGCATAGTCTGCGGCTGCAAGTAGATGGGGCAATCCTTCCGTGACATACTCGAATTGTGTATAACCAGGAATACATTCAAGCTCTTCATCAATATTCCCTTTTCCGCATAAATGAATCACATCAAACCGGTTAAGAATAGCGGGCAGTTCATTCCGGACTGCATCGTTAATGACGGCGGACCCTTGGCTCCCTCCCATGATAAGCAGGACAGGCTTTTCTCCGCTAAGGCCCATATACCGAAGCCCCTCTTCCCGGACACCATTGAAAAGCTCTGGTCGGATGACAGCCCCTGTGCAGGTCGCTTTTCCAGCAGGTACGTACTCCAATGTTTTTTCAAACACTGTGAAGATATGCTTGGAAAAAGGCAATGCCAATTTATTTGCCAAGCCTGGCGTGACGTCCGATTCATGAATGACTACAGGCACTCTAGCCAGTTTAGCTGCCAGGACAACAGGAACCGAAACAAATCCCCCTTTGGAAAAAATGATTTCCGGTTTGATCTTGCGTATTATGGAGAAAGCCTGCATAACGCCTGCCCCAATACGAAAAGGATCCGTAACATTTTTCATGGAAAAATATCTCCTCAGCTTCCCGCTTTGGATAGCATGGTACGTCACTTCAGGATATCCTTCGCTGATCAATTCTTTTTCAATGCCCTCATAGGACCCTATATAATGGATGTCATATCCTTTTTCACTGAATACCGGGATCAGCGCTTCGTTCACAGACACGTGGCCTGCTGTTCCGCCGCCCGTCAACAGGATTGCTGGTCGTTTCACCAGGTTATTCACCTCATTTTTATCTGAATTCAGCCGAAGACCTCCACTTCTAAAAGTGAAGGGAAGAATGCTAGTGTTCTCTAATTCAGCGGGTGCCTTTATTTCTGCAAAGAACGCAGAAATATGGCAAATCGAACCCTTCGCTGTTCGATTCGCAATTACGCCGAGGCGTAATTGATGGGAAAACTCACCTCGTTTTCCGCTCTTCCAACTCATTATATCAAACGTTTCGTGTTACAATGGGGGTTGGTTTCATAAAAAAGGAGGGATCTCTTTTGGAAGCAACACTTCCCTTTAAAAAAAAATCACTCCATTTTGGAAAAATCGTATTACCGATCTTAATCACGCAAGTGGCTCTCTATTTAATGTCGTTCTTCGATATTCTTATGACAGCGCGATATGATACATACCATTTGGCAGGAGTGACAATCGGTTCTTCCTTTTGGGTTCCGGTTTATACCGGACTATCAGGCATCTTGATGGGTTTGACGCCCATTATTGCTCAACAGATTGGAGGCAAGCGTCATAAAGAGGTCCGACCATCTGTCCAGCAAGGATTATACGTATCTATTCTGCTTTCGGCAATCGTTTTTTCAATTCTTCTCTTGATAGGCTCCTATTTTGTGTACAAGATGCCTCTGGAGATACAAGTCCAATCCGTTGCGTCCCATTATTTGAAAGGGTTGAGCATCGGCCTGTTTCCCCTCTTCGCCTACACAGTCTTGCGTTCTTTCTTTGATGCACTTGGGGCAACACGTGTTTCAATGTTCATCATTTTATTATCGGCCCCTATCAACGTTGTGCTCAATTATTTGCTGATTTTCGGGCGTTTCGGCTTCCCTGAACTGGGAGGTGTCGGAGCCGGTTATGCCTCCGGGATCACATATTGGATCGTGTTCTGTATCGCCATCCTGATTGCATGGAAGCGAAGGCCGTTCCAGTCATTCACTCTGTTTTCACAATGGGACCGTGTTTCATTGAAGCGTTGGAAAGAGATTTTATTGATTGGCATTCCAATCGGCCTTTCCATCTTTGTCGAGACAAGCATTTTTTCGGTTGTGACATTGCTCATGGCCAAATATACGACCGAAGTCATTTCAGCCCATCAGATCGCGTTGAATTTTGCTTCGTTGCTTTATATGATCCCACTCAGTATTTCAATGGGGGCTACGATCCTCGTCGGACAAGCGGTCGGCGGAGCTCGATTTCGGGATGCCAAACATTATAGCTTTCTCGGTGTATCGTTTGCGATCGGATTTAGTTTTTTGTCCATCGCGATTCTGCTGATTTTCAAAGAACAGATAGCGTCCCTATACACGACCGATCAAGGAATGATCGCTTTAGCTGTCCAATTTTTCTTCTATGCCGCATTCTTCCAACTATCAGATGCGATTCAAGCTCCGATCCAAGGTGCGCTCCGCGGATACAAGGATGTTAATATGACCTTTATTGTCGGGGTCATCTCGTTTTGGGTGATCGGTTTGCCGGTCGGCCATGTCATCGCATCTTATACAGACTTTGGCCCTTTCGGCTACTGGATTGGATTGATCGCCGGCCTGCTTGTTGGTGCTATCACGCTGACCTTCCGACTGATTTTTATTCAAAAAAAATACGAAAAATGAAAAATCCCGCCCGTATTCCCTACGGTGCGGGATTTTCTTAATTAGTGATTCCAGTTCTGGTTACCTTCACTTTCACTTTCACCTCAATCGGGAGCGTTGCATACGTTTCCTGCCAATCCCCTTTTTTCCATAGCTCCCTATGAAAAGCGTGTACATGACGTCCAAATCCGACGATATCGCTTTTCGCTTCCTGTGTTTTTTTAATGACCTCATTGAATTCTTTCTCTATTTCCTTACTCAAAAATGACTCGATTTCACTAATCGTTTTCTTCTTATCCAGTTGATCATGAGGAAACTCCTCAAGGTTTACTTCCAGAGTGTAGGAAGCGTCGATTTTTTTTGTTGTGATATCCCATTTCCGTTTGACTTTCGATACATCGATTGTAATCGGGCTTTCCTCCTCACCTTTTTTCCACATATATGAAAGACGGGTATATTTCCCTTTCTTTTTACGCATCAAATTAGCAAGCATCGATTCTTTGGAGGATAATGTCTTCCCTGTATACCGATGATTACTGAACAGGGCTACGCCATTTAACTTCGGAGCCCCACTCTCCTCCTCAATTATTATATAGGGTAAGCTAAGGTCGATTTGATCATCAAATAACAAGGTCGCGGTGCCTTGAAGCGTAATGTCGGGAATAATATTGAAAATCACACCCGTACGCAAAAGTTCCGGATAATAGTCCGACACTTCACCTTCCACTCCAGTCGGATTGAAATAGTCTTTCATCTCACCTTCTATAATGGCGATGTAGCTTCCCAACCGATGCCGGGGCGTTCGAAAAAACATATCTATGTACGTATACAACTCCTTTTTCGCCAATTCACCATCGAGTAAGACCACTTCCAGATGCGCCAAATCCAAACCTTCCATTGAACTGTGATTGGCATCGGACCTTGATGCCCGAGTTGACAGACCTTCCCCTTCCGATTGTGCATACGTGATCTTTCCATTGAGGAAAATCGGAAAGGCATACATCGATTTCACCCCTTCCGATTGCGCTTCCAATCCGACAAGGGGCACGATCGTCACGTCTTTATATTGCTCCTCATCCCAACAACCGCTTACGAGTAAAATAGGCAGGATGAATAAAAAAAATCTTCTTTTTTTCATGAAGCTTTCCTCCGATTCATCAGTACGACAACTACCGGTAAGACAATCGAAAAAAATAAATGGAAGTAAATGATGGCACTTCTAATGAAATCAACTCTTTCTTTTGTAAGAAAAAACAATGGGACCAGACAGATAAGCACATGATAGATGATGGTAGATCGCTTGCTATTCTTTTTTTTCGCATGAAGTTGATGAACATGTATGCTGATGAACGAATAGAGCGTGATCGTAACGATACTCCACGTCATCCAGACAAAGAGGAAAAACAAATCCAACCTCTCAACGAATGTCACCTTCTGGGATTTCAAAATATAGATAATCGGTTCCTCAATGATCTTGGCATCCCTCACCGGAAAAAACATTTGAACGAAGAGAAGGCCGGTTAAAAAAATGAAAAGCCATATGTTCTGATAAATAAAAAGCGGGATACCTTTGATAGCACTATCCTTTTTCACATATTTGCGCAAAAACAAATAGATCTCCACACCAATAAATGTAGTCTGGGCGGCAAACAGACCTTTGAACCAATCCTTCTCATCTGAAAAAGTGATGGGAAACAATCGGGTCCATTCCAGGTCGGGAATTGCAAATAGTAATGCCAGAATTAGCAGTGGAATCAGCGGAACTAGAAGAACCGGCAAATTGATGGCTGTGGCTGCCCTGCTTAAATTGGCATATAGAGAAACGCCAACCATCACTCCAATGATGATGATTTGTGGAGTATCGGGAAATATCCAGACAGCCAATGCATAATCGATATAAGCGAGAAATGTGACGACTATGACAAACCAATACCCGATATACAACCAAGAGATGAAAGGCCCTGGGTTGATCCGTTCATATACCTTTTCATATAAAACCAATTGCAAATAATGAATAGCTCCCGCCACTAAGAACACGACCCAGGCGTTGGTCTCCGCTGCCCGGATTAAGCGCGTTTGAAACGCAATATAGACGGTTCCTGTTTGAATGATAAATAAGATCAGGAAAAATTGGGTTCTCGTTAATGTAATCATTTGCGATTTCGTCCCTTTCTCGTTTTTCCAAACGAAAATGTCCTCTGCTGTTTATGCGACTTGGAAAATGGGAGACGAACAAAAATTTGCTTGAACCGTGACGGGTCGAAAGGGATGACAGGTGAAAAATAGGGTTGATTCAAGGAAGTCTGATTTAATAAATGAATGAATAGAATAAGCGTTCCAATGGCCATCCCAAAAAAACCGAAAGTGGCAGCCGCCAACATGAATGGAAAACGCAGAAGGCGGATCGTCATATTCATTTCGACGGAAGGGACGACGAAACTGGAAATGGCGGTCATCGCTACGACAATCACCATTAAATTCGATACGATGCCTGCACTGACTATCGCATCCCCGACCACCAATCCGCCGACAATGCCAATCGTCTGACCAATCGGTTTTGGCAGGCGGATACTCGCCTCCCGGATCAATTCAATAAAAAACTCGAGTATTAATGCTTCTATGACAGGCCGATATGGTATTTCATTAATGGCGAGCTTCACCTTTTTACTGATCTCAATCGGTAGGATTTCAGAATGGAAACTAACGACAGAAATATAAAAGGAAGGCAGGAAAATCGCTGTAACTAGACTAAATAACCGCAACAAGCGGTAAAAGGAACCGACGAGCACCCTCCCATTGAAATCATCAGGTGACTGGTAAAAAGAAAAGAAAGTGATGGGAGCAATTAAGGCGGTCGATGAGGCATCTGTGAAAACTGCTATTTTCCCTTCAACCAAATTTTGCACGACACGGTCAGGTCTTTCCGTGTTCATGAATTGAGGAAATGGTGACCAGATCGAGTCCTCCAAGTAATCCTCGATTTGACCAATGCTCAAAATAATATCTTCGTCAATCGCTTTCAAACGAGCTTCCAAATCCGACACCACATTGTGATCTACAATAGAGTCAAAGTATAAATACGTTATCGTCGTATTGGTTTTATGCCCCGTTTGTATTGATTTTACGACGAGGTCGGGAGAGTTCAATTTATTCCGGATGAGTGATAAATTTTGCTGCATATTTTCAACAAAACCCTCATGACTCCCACGAACAATTTGTTCATTCCCCGGCTCATCAGGGGATCGGGTCGCTACTTTTTGGGCAGTGATGGTTAAAATCAGCTTGGAATCGGGAAAAATGACCGCGGTCGAACCCGTGCAAACGATCTTTAACAGTTCTTCCTTTGAATACGACTTAATTTCTGAAACGGCCGTCTTTCCCCAATTGGGCATTTCTAATTGAGCGCGGTTCCTGATGATATCAATTTGTTTATTCACTTCATTGCCGTCCGCTAAAGAATAGTAGTAGCAAACAATCCCTTTACCAGTCGGCCAATCGACTTCCTGCACGAATAAATCTACAGATTCATGAAATAATTTTTTTATGTAAACTACGTCTATTTTCTGCTCTTTCGATTGCTCCTTCACCCTGTTCACCTCATAGGCGAAGTATCAACGATTATGCGGGGATTTATTCAAAAAACACGATTGGGCCATTGCTTGGCGCCAATCGTGTTTTTGACTATAGATTATTATTTTTGGATGAACTGTTGTGTCCAATAGTTTCCGTTTTGGTCATACCCGATTCCGATATGTGTGAATTCAGGTGTAAGGATGTTTTGACGGTGACCCGGTGATTCCATCCATGCTTTGACCACTTCTTCTGCTGTACGTTGACCCATTGCAATGTTTTCAGCTGCTGAACGGTATGTAACGCCGTTCGCTTTCATTTGATCGAATGGTGAGCCATACGTTGGGCTTGTGTGTGAGAAGTAATTATTTGAAGCCATGTCATTTGATTTTTGACGGGCTGAGTTCATCAATTTGCTGTCAATTTGCAACGGTTTGAGACCCGCTTTTTGTCTTTCTGCATTGGTAAGGTCAAGCACAGCTTGCTCAACTGCTGAAACGGATGCGTTTTGAGCAGGCGCTGCTGTTTCTTGTTTCGCAGGTTGTTCAACCGGTTTTGCTGGCGTTGGTGCTGCTGGAGCCGGTTGTGGTGTTGCTGGAGCCGGTTGCGGTTTTGCTACCGGTGCTGCTGCCGCTGGTTTGCTAGGAGCAGCTTGTTCAGCTGGTTTTTCTGCAGCCGGTTTTGTTGGTGCTGGTTTTGCAGTTGTATTAGTTGGTGCTTTTTCAACCGGTTTTGCTGTTGTCGTTGTTGATGGGAATTCTTTTTGGAATTCCGGGAGGTTGATGCAAAGTTTATTTAGAATAGCTTGCACTTTGCCAAAATCTCCTGTTTGGAATTGAGTCGGAATGTATGAAAGATCCTCCCATTTCACAACTTGAACATATGGTGCATTTTTCACTTTCACTTGTGCGTCAAAGCCGGAAGCTTCTGCACTATTGTTGTTCGGCAGTAAGAGCGCCGAACCGAGCAAGATGACTGCAATCGATTTTTTCATCTCATTACTCCTCCCTTCGCAAACTATCATAACGTGCGAGAGAGTCGGAATATCGGAAATCATTGCCACTTCCTCCATTTTACTAGAGAAAGGCTTCACACTAGGAAGTAAGGAAACTAGGTTTTGGATACTTTTGGCGGTGTCGTCTTATATTTCATCCAAATCGGGGTTGACGCTCCTGAAATCGGCTACATTCTCTAGGTCTTCTCCGATGATCACAAGACGTGGTTCCATCTTGACATATTCGGGCAGCCAATTAACCATCCCATAGGCGTATTGAAAGAGCATCGGATTTTTGACTCCCTGGATAGGAACATATCCCTTCATCCGATAAATGGTTTCCGGTAGGGAGCGGACCCATTCTTCAAAGCTCTCTTTCTGTACCTCTTCGGTAAACGTAAGAAGTTTAGAAGACAAAGGCAAATTCTTCGCCGATTGGATAGGCAACGCAGGTTGCTGTTGTTGCGCCAACATTTTTTCGATCAAATCAAACCCGATTTCCGCATTGACGGTTTGGATGATAGGCGCATTCGGATTTAAATCAGCTAGCTGCATCGTAACGCTCGCCAGCTCCCCTTCCGTCAGCAAATCGGCTTTATTGGCTAGCAGCAAGTGCGCATGCAGGATCTGCTCGAGGAACAGGACCTTCATTTGCGGAGATAATTGATTGCGATCGATCCATCGCCTGGAGTCCACGACGGTTACAATCCCCTTGATTTGGATTCGCTCGGCGAACAACGGTGAATAAACGGCATCAAGTGCTTCCACTGGATGGGCTGCCCCAGTCGTTTCAATCAGGATGACATCAATGTCGTCATTTTCTGCCAGCAATCCTTGGAGCTGTGCCTCCGTCTGTTCCGAACCGGTACAGCAAATACAACCATCCAATAATTCTTTCAATGGAACCTCGCCTGCTCCCTGTACTTGGTCGGAATCAAATGACAGATTTCCGAACTCATTCATGAGCACGGCTGGTTTTTTCCCTTGCTCTTTCAACTGTCGGATGATATGGAGCAACAACGATGTTTTCCCGCTCCCTAAAAATCCGCTGAATAGATATACATCAATCATGATAGGCACCTCGCTAAAAAGCGTCCTGTCCTGGATGGACTGGACGCTTATTAATTATTTTGCTATGTTTTCTTTCAACACTTCTTGCGCTTTCACCAATTGCGGATCATCTTTCTGAATCTTATCACGCAATTTCCCCATTAATCCATAAGTCGTATCGCCGGAGAGAATGCCGTTCGCCTCCAATTTCAAGTCTTGTTGAAGTTGTTGGACAGCCCGCTCCGTCTTTTCATCAAATAATCCATCGATCTCACCCGGTTCATAACCGACCGCTTCCAGCATCTCTTCTGCTGATTTCACGGTAGGTGCCAGCATGCCTTCCTTCATTTCAATCGAAGGATCGAGATAAGGGAGCGATGCGTAAGGAGGGTATGGAACTTCAAAATCCGGTTCGATCCCTTTTTTATGAATCCAATTGCCATCCGGCGTCAGCCATTTGGCCGTAGTCAACTTGAGATTGGATCCGTCTGACAAGTCTTTGGGCGATTGAACCGTTCCTTTGCCGAACGTTTTGACGCCAATCAACGGGATATCGGCTGATTCCTTCAACGCAGCTGCTAAAATCTCCGAAGCCGATGCACTGCCATCATCAATAACAACCGCTATCGGAAGATCGATTTTTTTGCCATCGGAAGCTGGGAAGACTTCCGGCTTCATCCCTTTTTCTTCATACTGCATTAATATCTTTCCGTTCTCGACGAACAAATCTGAAATATCAATGGCCGTATCCAACCTACCGCCTGGATTTTGACGGACGTCAAGAATGAGCCCTTTCATGCCTTGCTGTTCCATCTCTTCATACGCAGCCAACAATTCATCATACGTATGTTCAGAGAAGCTGGTGATATGGATATGGGCAATGCCATCCTCCAACATTTCAGCATAGACCGTCTCGATCGGAATCACATCGCGGGTGATTTTCATATCAAACGGTTCCGCAGCATCTCCACGTCGAATCGAAAGAGTGACAGACGTTCCTTTTTCTCCGCGAATCAACAGCACCGCTTCAGAAGAGGACATCCCCTGGATGCTCTCTCCATCAACTGCGATGATCAGATCATTAGGCAATAAACCTGCTCGTTCAGCAGGAGAATTTTTAATGGGAGACACGACACTAATATAGCCATTTTGCTCTTGGATTTCCGCCCCAATTCCTTCGAAACTGGAAGAGATGCTTTCATTCAACCGTTTCGCTTCTTCCTCATTCAGATAGTCGGAATACGGATCTCCAAGTGCATCAATCATTCCGTTGATGGCACCGTCAATGACCGCAGATTCATCAATTTTGTCATAATAATTGGCAAGCATCTCATCATAGGCATCGTACAATTTTTGAAACTCTTTCCGATCTATCGTTTTTTGGGGATTTACTACTTCCACCACTTTGTCTTCCCCGGTGGTCAATGTAAAAAAGGTAATTCCCGCAGATGCCAAGACCAATCCGAAAATGAGCATGACAAAGGAGAAGGGCTTCAATCGGATATATCGCTTAGCCGGCGGTTGACGATTCGGCTCCTGTTCAGGCGTTTGCTCCGCACCTGTCGTTTCTTTTTCTTCCATCCCTTTCCCCACCTTCTGTAAAAATCAATCCACTTAAAAAGGGACCGCTCCACTTGCGCGCGGTCCCCACGAAATTATTCTTGGATAGCGGCGTCCAGCGCCACTTCAATCATTTCATTGAATGTGGTTTGACGCTCTTCTGCAGAGGTCGCTTCACCCGTCAAGATATGATCGCTGACCGTCAGAATCGCAAGTGCCTGGCAACCGAACTTTGCTGCCAATGTATATAAGGCCGCGGCCTCCATTTCGACAGCCAACACACCATACTGTGCCCATTTTTCATGTTGGGCATATTCATTATAAAATACATCTTCCGTAAAGACATTACCCACTTTCAGTTCAAGGCCTTTTTCCTTTCCTGCCTCATAGGCTTTCAGCAGGAGGTCGAAATCGGCAGTCGGTGCATAACTGATTCCATTGAATATGATTTCGTTCATTTTCGAATCCGTAGAAGCACTTTGCGCCAAAATCACGTCACGTACATGCACGTCCTTCTGGATGGCTCCACAAGTGCCGACACGGATGAGTTTCTTCACGTCATACTCCTGCATCAACTCCGTCACGTAAATCGAAATCGATGGTACTCCCATGCCCGTCCCTTGCACGGAAATACGCTTTCCTTTGTAAGTCCCTGTATAACCGAACATATTACGGACTTCGTTGTACTGTGTAACGTTCTCTAGAAAGTTTTCAGCGATATACTTGGCGCGCAGTGGATCGCCCGGAAGTAAAATCGTTTCAGCGATATCCCCTTTATTCGCATTGATATGTATACTCATATAGTCGTCGCCCCTCGTTCAATTTTTCTTCCCTCATCATACAGGTTAATGGAAGGATATGCAATGAAGACACAAAATAGTCAAGAGCATTAGTAGAGCCCTTCATGGAAGTTTTGAGCGCTCCTCGCCCACTATAAGCGTTCCCCACAAGGAGCGCTATTTTTAACTATATAACTAACGGACAGCCATCAGCTGAAACGATCCTCGTACAGTGCATATAGCTCGTCAAATACAACGGAAGGCATTTCGGGGTCCGCTGCCTCCTCTAAATAGCGTGAGATCGGGTCGAATGCCTTTTCATCCCGAGGAAAGCTGGAGTCGTGGAACATTCTCTCCGAAAAAACCGCCTTTGCATCTTCTTTCGGTCCACCCCTGTATGCTAGAGCAAAACGGTAAAATGACCGATCCATTCGACCACTCCATTCCTTAGGTTATTCTGAGAATAATTTCAAATAGTTTCCATACCCTTCGTTTTCTAATTCGCTAACAGGAATAAACCGTAGGGCCGCGGAATTGATGCAGTAACGCATTCCCGTTTGGCCCGGGCCACGTGGACCGTCCGGAAATACATGACCCAGATGGGAATCCGCCGTTTTGCTACGCACTTCCGTCCGTCGCATGCCATGGCTCGTGTCAAAATGCTCAGATACTTCCTCCGGCTCGATCGGCTTCGTGAAGCTTGGCCATCCGCAACCGGCGTCATATTTATCTTTGGAGCTGAATAAAGGCTTTCCGGACACGACGTCTACATAGATCCCTTCCTCGAAATGCTGATCATACTCATTACGATAAGGCGGCTCCGTCCCGTTTTCCTGTGTGACATGATACTGTATCGGAGTTAATTTGTTTTTCAAATCCTCTTTCATGTCTCTTCACCCCATGTTTCCAATTTGAATCGTTCCCTGCCCGAACCGACTGCATAGCGATTATAATGGCCTGGATTCTTCAAATAATAATGCTGATGTCCCTCTTCTGCAGGATAGAATGTGTTTGCCGGGATAATGTCTGTCACAATCGGTTTATCAAATCTCCCCGATTCTTCAAGCGCTTGTTTGGATTGCTCCGCCAACCGCTGTTGTTCGGGGGAATGAGTGTAGATAGCAGTCTGGTACGACTCCCCTCGATCATAAAACTGACCTCCTGGATCAGTCGGATCGATCTGGCGCCAAAAAATGTTCAGCAACTCGCCATAGGAAATGATTTCATCATCATACGTGATTTGAATAGCTTCTCGATGCCCTGTCGTATTGGTGCAAACTTGTTCGTACGTCGGGTTCGCTATGTTTCCCCCTGTATAGCCCGAAATGACGGAATGCACTCCCTCGTATCGATCGAACGGTTTCACCATACACCAAAAACAGCCACCTGCAAAAGTGGCTAACGCTTTTGCCATTGGAACGTCTCCCTTCTGTCAGTCACTCATTCGGAATAAAAATTTCCAAAATTATTTCATCCTCTGCCAAATTGAACGTTTTCGCCTTCACTTGCAAATTTCCCGAAACCGGAATCCTGGAAAGGTCAATAAACAATTCTTCTTCTTTCGGGCGAACAATCATCCAAGGAGGCAACGCGACCGAATCTTGCAAGATTTTCAAGACGGTGGAAGGTGGAACGTTTAATTGACCAATTTCCATAGATGACTGCTTCAGTATCAAGTTCCCATCTTCCTGTACAACCGGATTAAAATGCATCTGGACCGGCAATGTGTAAGAAAACACCGTCATTTCCGACAAGAGGATGACATCATCCCGCACTTCCATCGTGACGGGAAGCGGTTCTCCCTTCATCGCTTTCCGGATATATGTGTTGGCGATCCCTTGCAGATCCTCTTTCGTGGAATGGACGGTTAATACATTTGCGGGAGTTTGCATTAACTTTGCTTCCGGAAGAGGTTTTGATTCCCCGGGATTACCAATAAATAAAACAAGTGCGATAATGGCGGCAATGATTAAGCCCGCCAATGCAAAAAAACTAATCTTCCATGGATTCACGCGATCTCAACTCCTACATCTCCAAATCTCCATCCGACATTTCATACAGGCCACATTTTTCAATGGAAGCCAAATAGCGTTCCGTCATTAATTCATACCCTTTTGCATTTGGATGGAAGAAATCGGTATGGTAGACCATGTTGACATTTGAATCGAACAGATCGGTGACAGGTACAAAGCAAGACTTCTCATCCAAAACAGTGCGCATTTCAATCGCTTCATTCCAATCATGGATGATTTCTTCAAATTCATTCACTTCATCTGTCACAATCGAAAAGGGATTATACAGTCCGGCCACCACGATCAGCGCATCATCATTTAGCAATCGGATTGAAGTGAAAATCTCATCCAGTCGTTCTTCAAAATGAACAAGCTCTTTATAAAATGGTCCTGTTCTCAAATCAAATAGATTGCCTTTTACGATTTTCATGATGTCATTTCCACCGATTGTCAGCAGGATGATGTTTGCATTTCTGATTTCGCGACGAAAATCCTGCTCATCGAATTGCTCAAGTAATTGATCGCTCCGTCTTCCTCGTTTGGCCAGATTTTCTGCAGTAATCTCCTTAACCCCTTTCCATTCGTTCATCCGGTCCGTCAAGCGGCCGAAATACCCGCCTTTCTTCCTATCATCGCCAACTCCCTGAGTAAGGGAGTCACCGAGCCCAATCACCCGGATCCGTTCCGGAACAAAGTACCCTGGGATCGTCCATTTTGTGAATGCTGTCCTATCGCGTTCCGCAAATGGCTCCGTGTTGAACGATGATTTCGTGCAGGCGGATAAAATCAATGAGAAGGCGATCACCAGAACGAATACTCTTCTCATAGCAATGCTTCCCCTTTTCTATCTTTCGAATCCTATTATTTGAACATGCTGCATCGGGACGTTGCTGATTACTCTTCCGTATAGTACATGAATCCGATCGCGCCTTCGCCCGTATGCGTGCTAATGATCGGCGTTGTAAAAGTCAACTTGACGTCCTGCACACCTGAGTCTTCAAGTAATTTCTTCAGCGGTGCAGCCATCGCCAATCCATTGGCATGTGAAATGCCAACCCTACGGACCATTTTTCCGGCAGTTTCCTCTTTGAAGGCTTTAAATAAATACGAAACAACTTGCTTATGACTTCTAGCCTTGGCAATTGGGGTATAAACGCCATCTTGCAGAGTAGCGATCGGCTTGATATTCAACAAGGAGCCAATCATTGCCTTCCCTTTCCCGATACGGCCGCCCTTTACGAGATTATCGAGAATATCGACAACGACAAAAAGAGATGTCTTTTTCCGGACCCCTCTCAAATGATCGACGATTTCCTCTACCGACTTTCCTTGTGAAACCATATCGGCCGCTTCCAACACTTGGAATGTCAATGCATGCGAAATGAACATCGAATCAATAACGATCACATCAGAACTTGACATTTCCGCAGCGGCCTGAGCTGATTTAACGGTTCCGCTCATGCCACCTGTCATATGTATGGAAATGATTGCATCCCCGTTTTTTCCAAGTTCATCGTAAAGCTCTTTGAAAATGCCGGTAGCGGGCTGGGAACTCTTTGGTAATTGTGTTGCCTCTTTCATCAATCGCAGAAAAGATTCCGGTTGAATATCGACTCCATCGATATACGTCCGATTATCGATTTGAATCGTTAATGGAACGACATGGATTCCATGTTTTTCCACATCCTCTTCCGTCAGGTCCGCCGTGGAGTCCGTCACGATATGAATCTTTCTCATAAGATGAATCCCTCTTTCTCAAATGCGCCTCCCTCGACGCTTTTTTAATTTGGTTTTTTTTCGTAAACAAGGAAGGAGTAAACCGTGCCGTCAGCCGATTGAAGGTCTTCGGATACGCTAGTCAGTTTCCATTCATCACCATAGGGCGGAAAAAAAGTGTCCCCTTCGAAATGTTGTTGAATGAATGTAATGTACATGCGATCCGCTATTCCAATCGCCAAGCGGAAGATTTCCGCTCCCCCGATAATGACCACCTCTTCGTGGTAGGCTTTCGATTTCTCGATGGCTTCATTTAATGTATGGACGACCGTGACCCCATCAGCCTGGAAATCGCGATTACGCGTCACGACAATGTTTAATCGTCCTGGCAAGGGCCTGCCGATCGATTCAAATGTTTTTCTTCCCATCACAATGCCTTTTCCCATTGACACCCTTTTAAAATAAGCGAGATCTTCGGGTATATGCCACGGTAATTGGTTATCTTTACCAATCACTCGATCCGGGTCATGAGCTACAAGTAATGAAATCATTGATAACTTCCTTTCTATACTCAACTACGTCCAGCGTTTGTCTACTTCTGATTCATGAAAAGTATAACATAAGAAATTTGAATGTTATTCATCAAAAGTGTTTAAAGGTTGAATTAAGTGTAAATAGAAAAAGATTCTCCATCAGTAACATATAATTCTTTCCCTAAATTTCTTGGTAGGAAACGGTCATTCGGACCACCTACCTACATTATACAAATACGGTGATTCATTAAAAACATATTGCTCTATTTCATTTTATCCGCTGTTCGAATTCAATCTATCTTGGGTTACTGGATATCTTTATGAAAGTCGAAGGCAACAAAAAGGGTTGTCCCAGAAGTCGATTTTCCGGGACAACCCTTGCCTGTTCACATACTTAAAGCGATTCAAAACCGCGGGATTGTTTTCAATTTACCAACTATTGTTAACGCTTACAATTCTATGGCTCATTTATGGTTATAAGTTGAATTCACCTCTACAGGAGTCATCATTACATCAGGACAAATTATTTGTTCGTAACGATGATATCCTCTTTACGAGGTTCCTCCATTTCCACCCGAAGCGCTAGCTCTTTTTTCACTTCTGTCTTCGTTTCTTTGAACTTTCTTGATTTGGAAACTTCCATCTTCTCCTTAGGTTCTTTCCCTGTAGAAAGTGCTGCTTCTTCCCGTAGCCCTACATATGTGGAATAACACATGACAAGCATCAATACTGCAATGGGAATAGCTGTAGCAACAAGTGCTGATTGCAAACCGGCCAAACCGCCCGTCATGATCAAAACGACAGAGATGGCGGCAATGACTACTCCCCAAATGATCTTAGTTAGATGGGAAGGATTCGGATTGCCGTTTTCACTGATCATCCCAAGTACAAATACCGCGGAGTTTGCGGAAGTGATAAAGAATACAAGGACGAGCACCATAGCCAAAATACTCAAAAATACACTCATCGGCAAATATTCAAAAAACTTGAACAGTGCAGAAGTGACGTCCGATTCCACTGCCGAAGCCAAAGCTGTAGCACCCGCATTCTGAATGAACGTAATGGCCGAGCCACCCATGACCGAGAACCAGGTAAAGGAGCCTAACACAGGAATGAAAATGGCGCCAAACATGAACTCTTTAATCGTCCGGCCTTTCGAGATCCTGGCAACAAAGCTGCCAACCAATGGAGCCCATGCGATCCACCAGCCAAAATAGAACAACGTCCAGCTTGCAATCCACGAACCATTTCCATAAGGTTCCGTCCGGAAAGACATACTGATAAAGTTCTGGGCATAATCGCCGATTCCTTGAAACAAAATCTTGAAAATCGTCTGTGTCGGACCGAGGAATAACACGAGCCCTAATAAGGCAAAAGCCAGGAGCATATTTAAGTTTGATAGATGCCGCATCGCACCCTGCAAGCCGGATACTGTCGAAGCTACATAAATGATGCTGACAATGACGATGATGATGGCTTGCGTAGAAATACCAACCGGCACGCCCCAAAGATAATTCATTCCACTATTGACTTGCAACGTCCCAAATCCAAGGGATGTTGCAATCCCAATGACAATGGAAAGAATGACAATGACATCAATGCTCTTTCCGAAAGTCCCTCTTATCTTATCGCCAACTAACGGATAGAAGACGGAGCTCAGAGATGCCGGGAGCTTTTTTCGGAACTGGAAAAACGCTAATGATACACCAACCACTGCATAACATGCCCAGGCCGAAACTCCCCAATGTAGGAAAACGAACTGCATGGCAGTTTTGGCCGATTCTTCCGTAGAGCCCGTACCGAAAGGAGGACTGATATAGTAGGAAACTGGTTCCGCAACCCCCCAGAATACAAGACTGATACCGATAGATGCGCTAAACAACATGCCTATCCAAGTGGCTGTCCTATATTCTGGCCGATCGTCGTCATCCCCTAACCGGATATGTCCATACTTAGACACCCCGATATACATACAGAATGCAAAGAAGATAAAAACACTTCCAAGAATAAACCAACCGAGATTGTTGTAGATGAAACCAAGTGAAGAATTGGAGAAGTTCTCTAGCTGTTTCGGAGCAAATACACCGATACTGATCAAAGCTAAGCTAACAGCCAATGAAGAATAAAACACAGTTTTTTTATCTCTCATATTACCGCTCCTATTTCCAAACACCGCTCTTGGATGGATCGGGTCTCCCCCACCCAACCAAATGAGCGGGTGTTGGTTTAAATTTTAATCGGCGTTATCGAGATAACACCGATTAAATCGATTTAAGCTTTCACTGTCTGCAAATTTCCGATAATGTCAATCAGACGATCTCCTACTTGGGAAGTGGATGCCGTCCCTTTCATGTCTGGAGTCAGCGTCTCATTTTCAACTAAGAGTTGTTCAATCGCGTCAATGACCAACTTTCCGTAATGCTCATACCCGAAATAATCGAGCATTTGACTTGCCGACCAGATGGACGCAAGCGGATTGCCGATCCCTTGGCCTGCGATATCGGGAGCCGAGCCATGCACCGGCTCGAACATCGATGGGTATTCCCGCTCGGGATTGACATTCGCACCCGCCGCCAGTCCGATTCCCCCGGCAAGGGCTGCTCCGACATCCGTCAATATATCGCCGAACAGATTGGAGGTGACGACGACTTCAAAGCGCTTCGGATCCGTAATCATCAGCATAGCCGCCGCATCCACCAAATAAGATGCCGTTTCCACATCAGGGTATTCAGCACTTACTTCTTCAAATACTTGATCCCAGAAGACCATGGAATAGTTCAAAGCGTTTGCTTTGCTGATGCTCGTCAAGGTCCGGCCTTGTTTTCTCGCCGTTTCAAATGCGTACCGGATGATCCTTTCAGTCCCTGTACGGGAGAATACAGCATTCTGCAACACGACTTCATTATCTTTCCCTTTGAAGAGCCAGTCTCCCGCACCGGAATATTCGCCTTCCGTGTTTTCACGAATGAAGAGCATATCGACATCCTCACGCTTCACATCCGCCAAAGGACAATGTGCCCCATCCAATAATTTAATTGGGCGGATATTGACGTACTGATCGAATTCCTTTCGGATGATCAGCAGCAAGTCCCACAGGGAGATATGGTCAGGCACTCCCGGGAAGCCAACCGCTCCGAGGTAGATGGCGTCGAACTCCTTCAACTGCTCTATACCATCAGATGCCATCATTTTTCCGTGTTTTGTGTAATATTCACAGCCCCATGGAAAGTGGGTAAATTCGAATTTGAAACCCTTATCCATTTCTGCTATCTTGTTCAATACTTTAATGCCCTCATCGATTACTTCGGGACCGATTCCGTCTCCGGCAATGACTGCAATCTTATAATTTTTCATAGCAAAGCTCCTTCAGCCTTGATTCCAAACGACCAATTTCATTTCAGTCATTTCTTCAATGGCATATTTGATCCCTTCCCGGCCTGTCCCGCTCTCTTTCACACCGCCATATGGCATGTGATCCACGCGGAATGTCGGGATATCATTGACAATCACGCCGCCGACATGGAGGTTTTTCGTCGCATATAGAGCATTTTTGACGTTGTTCGTATAGATGCCGGCCTGCAGTCCGAAACGCGAGTCATTGACATAGTCGATCGCTTCTTCTACCGATTTCACTTTGTTGACGATAACAATCGGGGCGAACACTTCCTGGCATGAAACCTTCAAGCAGTGGTCCGCATTCGCGATAATCGTCGGCTCCAGAATATTGTCTCGTGCTTTGCCGCCGGTCAAAACAACAGCTTCGCTTTGCTTCGTCTCTTCAATCCAGCTAAGTGTACGTTCAAGTTCTTTCTTCGAAATCAAAGACGAGATGTACGTCTCCGGATCGAGCGGGTCTCCTAACTTCAGCTTTTTCGTAGCTTCCACGAATTTTCCAGTGAATTCTTCATAAAGGTCTTCGTGGACATAGACGCGTTGAAGGGAAATGCAAACCTGCCCTTGGTTTGAGAAAGCCCCCATCGTACAACGATCGATGATTTCAGAGATTTCTACATCTTTGTCTATTATTAAAGCAGAGTTGGAGCCCAATTCCAATGTGGTCTTTTTTAACCCAGCTTTGTTCCGGATTCCGATTCCTACGCTAGGACTACCGGTGAAAGTGATCATATTGACCCTTTCATCTTCGATGAGCGCCTCCCCGACAACCCCGCCTGGCCCCGTCACAACGTTCAATACGCCTGCTGGAAGTCCTGCTTCTGCAAAAACCTCTGCGATGAAGAGTGAGGATAATGGTGTCTGGGATGCGGGCTTCAGGACGACTGTATTGCCTGCCGCAATCGCAGGACCCAATTTATGGGCGACCAAATTCAACGGAAAGTTAAATGGCGTGATCGCCCCGATGACGCCGAGTGGCTCCCTTAATGTATAACCGATCCTACCGACTCCGCCACTCGCTGCATCGAACGGCAATGTCTCTCCGTGGATCCTTTTCGCTTCTTCCGCAGCAAATTTGTATGTCTCGACCGTTCTTGCCACTTCCGCTTTTGCGAACACAATCGGCTTTGCGGCTTCAGTTGATATGATTTCCGCGATTTCATCCGTTCTCTCTTTCAGAATCCGGACTACGTTTTCCAAGATCTCAGCCCGTTCATAGGCAGGCATATTGCCGATCACCTTTTTCGCCTCGAATGCTGCTGCAATCGCTTTCTTGGTCGCTGCTTCGTCTCCCATCGCAATTTCTGCGATTAATTCACCGGAATACGGGGAATAGAGCGGGGAGTAGCTTTCAGTTTCTACGTTTTCCCCATTGATGATCAAAAACTTTCTCAACGTTTTTTTATCAAGTAACTTATTCATCGAGAGCCTCCAATACCATTTCATGAAATTGTACAATCGCTTGTTCTGACGCGGAATATCGACCTTTATTGAATGCTCTTGAACGGAATCCGATTTGCTCCAATTCAACGAGGTCCACATCTTCCTGACGGACGACCTCTGCAAATGCCATCAAGTCCTTCTCTTCTTGGGTTAATTTATCCAAGCTATCTTCACGGAAGTAGTACGTATAGACAGCTAATGTATTTTCATGATCGATCGGAATCATTTCAATGGATGCCAAGTTTCCTGGTCCAGGATACACGGTCAACATCAAGTTTGGCCATAACCAGAAGAATGATCCACCTTGCATTTCCGCTGTGTTCAAGTCAACTTCTCCATATTGTTTGTCCGGCTTGACAATGGAAGCCTGGAAGGAATAGTTCTCGCAAGTGATGATCTGGTAGTCATCCATGTCGAGCGTGTCCACGAAGCTCGGGTGTGCCACATGGCAATGGTCGCATTCCAAGTAATTGTCAATGAACGCTTTCCAGTTCGCCTTGATGACTCGTGTCTTGCGATGAGTCCTTTTCAGATCTGCTAGGAACGGGAACTCGCCTAATTTGTCGAAGAAATCGCCATAGGACTCGTGCAAAGGTTTTGCGTTATCATCCAGATTGACGAAGATCAGCGATTCCATGATTTCCATTCGAACTTCACGCAGGCACGCATCTTTTACGCAAGCTTCATCTTCTCCACGGAAATTCGGCGCTTTGTTCAAGCTGCCGTCTGTTTTGAACGTCCAGCCATGATACATACATTGTAGAATCTTCTTTTTTCCCGCTTCCTTTTGCTCAAGTTTTGTTGCTCTGTGAGGGCAGACATTATAGAATGCTCGAACTACTTCATCCGTCCCTCTAATGATGATGAGCGGCTCATTGGCAACTTCGGCCGTGAAGAACGAGCCCGCCTTTTCGACTTGGCTGACATGCCCTACCAATTGCCATGATTTGGAGAATATGAGCTCCATTTCTTTTTCCAATACTTTCGGATCTGTGTACTTGTCGTATGTCATTGTTCTTTCGAATGTTCTGTTTGATTTGTTGATTACTTTATTATAAGCCATTTTTCATTCTCCTCTATAGGTAAATTTTATTTGATTCCTTTTTTTAACTCACTTTTTCTTCCACGCAATCGAAAGGCAGGTCAGATATCTTGATGGAATTTGTAGGGCATCCATCAATTGCGTCTTCCAAATCCTCTATCAAGTCCTCGGGCACTTCCGTGATCCCTTGGTTGTCATCCAGGATGGAATAGGCAATGCCTTCTTCCGTATAGTCAAAAACTTCTGGTGCTGTCACACCGCATGCTCCGCAAGCGATGCATGTACTCTGGTCGATCATTGTAAAGCAAGCCATGTTTCCTTCTCCTTTCCTTGGTGGTATGTATATGGAATGAATTCTTGCTTACTGATTTCTGCTTCAGGCAGACGCTTTCCATCGTTTGTGAGAAAGGTTTATCTCGCTTGGACGGTCTCTCTTTTCTTTGCGCTTTCGTTTTCTTTCTCTCCCATGACACTTGTGCTATGGAGAGGTTGTAATTTGGCAGTCGGGTCCACCATCATTTTGGCATTGCTAACTGCAACCGGCGCTTCCCCGAATCCGCTGGCAATCAATTTCACTTTCCCTTCATACGTACAAATATCTCCCGCTGCGAAAATACCTTCTATATTTGTTTCCATCTTGGAGTTGACGACGAGGGAATTCTTCTCGATAGTCAGCCCCCAATCTTTGATCGGCCCGAGGGATGAAACGAACCCGTAATTGACAAGAACATCATCTACTTCAAGCTCAATGAGTTCGTTCGTCTTTGTCTCTTGGACAATAACTTTTTCTATGTTGTCATCCCCTACCAGTTCCACCGGTACATGCGGAGTCAAAATCTCGACCTTCGATTGCTGTAAAAGCTCGACGCTATGCTCGTGGGCACGGAATTTATCGCGCCGATGAACGATTGTGACTTTCTCGGCGATCGGTTCGAGCATGAGTGCCCAATCGACTGCTGAATCTCCTCCACCGAATAGCACAACTTTTCTCCCTGCAAATTGATTGAGATTTGTAACGAAATAGTGGAGATTTTTTTCCGAAAACTTGTCTTCTCCTTCAATATTCATTTTTCTTGGTTGGAAGGCTCCATTTCCGGACGTGATGATGATAGTTTTAGAACGATGGACTCCTTTATTCGTAGTCAATGTAAATGACCCATCTTCGCTTTTCTCGATTGTCTCTACAGATTGTCCAAGGCAAACCGTTGTATCGAATTGGTTCATCTGTTCTATGAGGTTATCGACGAGTTCCTGGGCTCCCACTTTGGGAAATCCGGCAATATCATAAATATACTTTTCCGGATACAATGCCGATAGCTGTCCCCCCAATTGAGGCAAGCTTTCGATTATTTTTACGGATGCCTGCCGCATGCCCGCATAGAAGGCAGTGAAGATGCCCACTGGACCGCCGCCGATAATAGTGATATCAAACAGTTCCAATTCATTTTCCATAGATGATCCTCCTTTGTTTCACCTCAGTCTATATTGCGGTTCAATTTGTTTCCTCCCAAATGGAAGCGTATCCATTGACTTTCCTGATAGACATTACCCCCTTCTTTACTCCTGTTTCCTTAGGTAGCTTATTGGTGATAGAATATATGTCGATTAGAGCAATTCCATCTCCAAGGCTGCTATTAACTTATATGCAATTACCGTGCCAACTCTTTAATATTTGATAGTGGCGCCAAATCAAAGTATTCAAAAACCTTTTTTTACTATTTTCGAGTTAAAATCGACTCACAGTATGAGGCACTTTATTCAAATTCAACTCACTAGACGATAGAAAGGGGATTGCCTGATGCAAAACAATCCGCCCATGAATGAAATTACACTGGAATCCATCTTAAAAATCTTGGATTACTCAACCGACGAGATCTATGTACTGGATGCTCATAAGCGAATCGTCTACGTCAACCGGAAATGTGAGAAACATTATGGTTTGAAGCAGAATGAGGTACTTGGGAAGTTTAACGATGAATTGTTTAATAGTGGATATTGGAAACCATCGATTGTTCCGGAAGTATATGCAAAGAAGGAGACCGTCCATCTCATACAGCAAACATCCATTCATAATGAATTGATGACGACGGCGATCCCCATCCTGAATGATGAGCAGGAAATCGAATTTGTCGTGATGACGGCGACTGAAATTGAAAACTTCAAGACGTTGATTGAGAAAAAAGACACTGTGGATGAGCCTAATTATCTGGATGAGCCGTATAGCAACATCGTGACCAATAACCACAGCGTGAAAGGCATCCTCAAATTCTGTAAAAAAGTGGCTCCGACCGATTCCACTGTATTAATCCAAGGGGAATCCGGGACAGGAAAAGGCGTGATCGCTTATTATCTACATCAACAGAGCAAACGAAAAGATGGTCCGTTCTTGACCGTCAATTGTGCGGCCATTCCGGAAGAACTGATGGAGTCCGAATTATTCGGTTATACGGGTGGCGCATTTACAGGGGCGAATAAAACAGGGAAAGTGGGTCTGTTTGAAGCGGCGAACAATGGAACCATTTTCTTGGACGAAATTGGCGAGCTGGCCTTGCCTTTGCAAGCGAAAGTATTGCAAGTCATTCAAGATAAGCAGTTCATTCCCGTTGGAAGTAATGAGAGGAAACAAGTGGACATCCGGATTATCGCGGCCACGAATCAAAACCTGCATGAAATGGTGACAAACAAAACTTTCCGGGAAGATTTATATTATCGATTGAACGTTATTGACATCAATATGCCCGCACTCCGTGAACGTCAAGATGATATCATCCCGCTGACCTATAGTTTTTTGAATAAATTCAACCGGAAATACGAATCGAATAAAGTGATCGCTCCGGAATGCTTGAATGCCCTCTACCACTATTCATGGCCTGGGAATATCCGGCAACTCGAAAATCTGATTGAACGTTTAGTGATTGTCAGCGGTTCCACCATTCAGATGGCTGATTTGCCTCCATTGATCCTCGATGAAGTCGGTGGCACACCTCAATTTGTCCATCGGAATTCCTTGGACGATGCGTTGCAACAGCTGACTCGCACATTGGTCAGGGAGTCGTATCAGAAGTGTAGATCTACACGGGCTGTCGCGGAAGATCTGGACATCAGCCAATCGAAAGCATCCCGGTTGATCCGCGAGCATTGCCAAGATCTTGTTCAGGAAAAATAAAAAAGCGATATCCCTGCAGCGTTTTGCAGAGGTATCGCTTTTTATTATTAAGAGTCTTATACTGCGATCGGGGCTTTAATCGCTGGATGTGGATCATATCCCTCAATTGTCAGATCTTCCATTTCCATGTCAAATATGGATTTCTTGTCAGGATTGATTCTCAAAGTCGGCAGTTCTCTAGGTTCTCGTGAAAGCTGCTCTTTCACTTGTTCCAGATGATTGGAGTAAATATGAGCGTCCCCTATGCTGTGGATGAACTCTCCCACTTCCAGACCGCACTCATGGGCGATGAGATGAGTCAACAACGAGTAGGAGGCGATGTTAAATGGGCATCCGAGTAGCGAGTCCAAGCTGCGCTGCATTAAGAGGCAACTGAGTTTCCCTTCCGCCACAGAGAATTGGAACATCACATGGCATGGAGGTAAAACAGCCTTGCTCCCCTTTTTCCCTGCATCCACCACATCTTCCGGATTCCATGCGTTGACGATCAACCGACGCGAGTCCGGATTCGTTTTGATCTGCTCGATGACATCTTGCAGCTGATCAATCGGCTCACCATCGGAAGAAGTCCAATTCCGCCATTGTTTCCCGTAGACGTTGCCCAGGTCGCCGTACTTGGCGGCAAAATCATCATCTTCTAGAATGCGTTGGCAAAACTTGTCCAGTTCCATTTGATAAACTTGATTGAACTCCTCATCGACTAAACAACGTCTGCCGAAGTCCGTCATATCCGGTCCTGTGTAGTCGTCCGATTCCACCCACTTTTTGAACGCCCACTCATCCCAAATATGATTATTATGCTGCAAAAGATAACGAATGTTCGTATCCCCTTTGATGAACCAAAGCAATTCACTTGCGACTAGTCTGAAAGGGACCCGTTTTGTCGTGAGCAACGGAAATCCCTTATTCAGATCAAACCGCATTTGATAACCGAACAAGCTCAATGTTCCCGTTCCAGTCCTATCTTCTTTCTTTACACCTTTATCTAATATGTTTTGTAATAAGTTCAAATACTCCATTTCTGGATGTGCCATTCGTCTTAACACTCCTTGATTGAATAAAAATGATGATTGTTCGTCAAATACCCATTATATCTTGTAATCCTCTTTAAAAGGAGAAAAAGCACTTATCTTTTACTGAATTTATGTAACGTATGGCATTCTAACCAATTTAGAAAGCCGAAACGGTTTAGGATAACCATTTCGGCGGTGTGTTTTTGGACCAATAGATGTCGCCAATCGTGTGATGTGCCATAAAACCATCATGGGCGACATGGTAATGGAAATTGAAATAGTATCCTTCCTGCGGCCGTTTTTCGGTACGGACGTGGAAGCGGATCAAATCTTTCCTGGCATCCATGTCGAACACATGAAAAATCTTCTCGGAATAATTGCCCGCCGGCCGTTCGCTGATGGCGAGTCGCCGTTTATGTACATCATCTGAATTGGCGAGCGTCATATGAATCGCTTCTTCAATTTTCGGAAAGATAACTTCATCGAATTCACCTTGGATGACAGGTCCGATCTTGGAACCGAATTTCATATAGGATAATTCTTTTGCAGACGAGACAAGCGTTTCCTCAATCGAGATCGGTTGATCAATTGTTTCTGGTTCGAAATCGCGTTCAGCGACCGCAATCTGAAAGTCATCCGCACGAGAGGGGTGCAGTCCAGGATTGGCTTCATCCTTTTCCTGCAAGTTTGTCCAAAATTCATGGCTTGGAGAAATGGCGCCGAAGGTCAGAAGTGCAACCGTTACGATCAACGTTTTCTGCAACCACTTTTTCACTAATCTCACCACCCATTTGTGTACAATTTATAAAATGCTGCTGTCTTGTTGGACGAATAGCGATTGAAAAGGTTTCTTCTTTCTTCTTTTCATTGTACAATAAAAAATGAATAAATGTGTGTCTTTTTGAAGGAGGGTCATACAGATGAACGTTGAACTATTGATCGGTATCGGAATGCTCGCTTTGGTTCTATACTTAAGCTCTCTTAACTTTACGCATTAATCGTATGACAATACGGACAAGCCAAAAACGCCGCCTTTTCCAATTAGGAAAGGGACGGCGTTTTTCATTTGATCAAATACCCGAAATGGAACTTTGTATTTGGCCTTCTCACCCGCTCCATACTGAATCGCTCGAAAACGGTAGAATCGAATCGGTCTTTCACTACGATGCGACGCCGGCTGACGCGTAGCGCCTCTTCCCACCAAAGGTCTGTTAACAAGCTATGGACGCCCACTTCCCGGAGCGGTGTGAAATTGGACGATTCCTCAATCGGGGCATGAAACATCGGATCCAGATAGACGACATCCCAAGAGGCATCCGGTTGGGATTGCAAGAAGAGATGCGCGTCTGAGTGGATAACTTGAATCCGGTTCATCGCTTCCCGCAATTTATTGGCATCGGTCGGGAAAGTCTGCAATCCTCTGCTTGTTAAATAGGCAACATCCCGGTCTGCCTCTATGCCGGTCACCTGCCCCGATTCTCCAGTAACAAAGGAAGCCACGATGCTATCCGACGCCAAACCGAGGGTGCAATCGAGAAAAGAATCACCCGCTACTAGTCCCGCCGCTTCGACCAGCGGGTCCTTCTCCCCTTTGGATAGGCGTTTCAGTCGAAAGACGGCGGTATTCGGATGGAAGAAAAATGGCTTGTCCATGCCGATACGGAAAAGTTCAAACCGCCCTTTTCCGGCGACGATTACATGGGCTTGGTGGCGTCTTTGCAAATTCGCAATGGAAGCCTTTCGCCGCTCGACGAACGGATAACCGAGCGACCGGGACGCTTCCATCGCCAGTTCTAGTGATATTGCATCCGGCCGTCCCCCGGTGGTGATAATCGTACTCACTTGCCAACTTGGACGAGGACGTCTGCCAGATGGTCTTTGATCTGCTCCATCTGGAAATTCTCGATCTGTTCTCGTGGGATGAAATACGCCAGAGCTCCATCTTTCCAAAGGGCGATGGATGGCGAACTCGGTGGCACTTCCGGGAAATACTCCCGCATCTTTTCCGTCGCTTCCTTATCTTGGCCTGCAAATACGGTGAACAGATGGTCCGGTTTGATTTCGACTTCCTGTAAAGCTTCACGGACAGCGGGACGAGCTAAGCCCGCTGCACAACCGCAGACTGAATTGATGAGAATCAACGCTGTCCCTTCCACTGTTTCCATGATGCCCTCCACTTCTTCGGCTGTCGTCAATTCAGTGAAGCCCATAGTTACCATTTCTTCTCGCATCGGTTTATATACGCTGCGCATGTACTCTTCATAAGCCCTCATGATCAATAAACCCCTTTCTTCCTCAACTGTTTTTAAGACGCATTGATACGTTTATTCTTTTGGCGCGGCTGCCCTTGCTTCGGTCATTTGCTTCCATACCGATCCTTTTGCTTCTTCCCCTTCTTCAATCCGGGCGATGGCCATGCGGACTTGGAGCTTCACTTCGAATTCCGGATCGTTTTCCGCTTGTTTCAATGCAGGAAGCGCTTGTTCTGTGCCCGTTTCATATAAATACATCGCGGCACGCCAGCGGACCAACTTGTTTTTATCTTGCAACGCTTCCATCGCGGCTTGTTCAAACCTTGGAAATCCGAGGTCGCTCATACAATCGCCCGCCGTCCTGCGAACCGCCCAGCTTTTATCGTGCAACGCTTGTTGAATATACGGAATAACCGCCTCATCCTCGATCATGCCCAAGTAAACGGTAGCAAGGCGGCGGATGGACATTTTCTCATCATGGAGCGCTTTTTCGAGAAGCGGCAGATCGTCCAATTCCGGATCTGGCATCTGATCAAGCAATTGGAAACGCGTCTCCCAGGCGTCCACAGTAAATTCCTCCAACGTCACTTTCCGGCCGCGCTGACTCGTCCGCTCTTGTCCTTCTTCAACATTACGGATAATCTCTTGCAGACGATCATCCGGATAAGCCGCCTCGATTTCCTGGATGACGAGTTGCCCGATTTCCGATTTTTCTCCGTACCGGATGCCGTAATCCGCCCACTTGCGTAATAAAATATAGTTTTCCGTTTCAGAAGAATGGACCTGCTCCATCGCTTTCAGAAAACGTTCACTTAACCCGAACCGTTCCTCGGAAGTGCTATCAAACACTTTCACCTGTAGCGGTATATCTTTATACGTCTGGACATGTACATAGACTTCCCCGTACGTCTCATCAATGACTTCTTCCTGCGTCTCTGTCTGATCGCCTTGCTCATCGTTTAGTATGGCTTGCACTTCAGCAAGGATGGCTTCCCAAGGAACATTGGCAATCCGTTCAACTGCCATGAAGTCCATGACGTGATAAATTCCTTTGATGCCATGGATCCTGAGCAATTCCGATACCGGGGATTGTGCCGTGTCAGCATCACTTTTTTTATAATTATGTGCCACACCTTGCGGCAATTCCGTATCGAGCACGATTTTCATCGAGTTGGGACTCGGTGTCGGTTCGATCGTTTTAATCTTCAATGTAATTTTTCCTCCTTCATTAATTACGCCTCGGCGATGATATCTTCCTTTTCGAGCAATCATTTTTCTGAAATTAAATTGAATCGGCGATTTCCTGTAAATAAGACCAGCGTTCGATCAATGTTTCATATGCGTGGTTCAAGTCATCCAATGTTGCTGTTAAATCTCTTAATTTATCATAATCGGAGCCGGCTGCTGCCATTTCCTCCTCCGTCGAGGCAATCTGCTCCTCCACTTTTTCGATATCGGCCTCGATCGTTTCCCATTCCCGCTTTTCATTGTACGTCATCTTTTTCTTCGTTTCCTTCTTTACGGGCTCTGCCGGCTGCTTAACAGGTACAGACTCGCGCACCGGTTCACTGGCAGCCATCTCCAAATAATCGGAGTACAAGCCGTAATACATGTCAACTTGCCCCGTGCCATCCAGCACCCACAGCTTGGTCGACGTACGGTCCAGGAAAAACCGGTCATGGGAAATCGTGATGACGACTCCCGGGAATGTGTCAATGAACGATTCCAATACGGATAATGTCTCCAAGTCGAGGTCGTTTGTCGGCTCGTCCAGCAACAGGACATTTGGCTGCTCCATAAGCAGTTTCAGTAAGTAAAGCCTTTTCCGCTCCCCCCCGGATAATTTTCCGATTGGCGTCCCGTGTGTCGAGGTTGGGAACAAAAACCGTTCCAGCATTTGTGAAGCGGAAATTCTTACCCCATCCGCATCTTCGATATCATTTGATGTGTCGCGGATATACTCAATGATCCGTTTTGCATCGTCCATTTCAGGTATATGTTGATGGAAATGCGCAATTTTAACGGTCGATCCTTTTTCGATCATGCCATTGTCCGGCTCTATCTTTCCGGAAATCAGATTGAGTAACGTCGATTTTCCCGCTCCATTCGGTCCGACCACCGCAATCCGGTCTCCCGATTGAAGCAGAAACGAAAAGTCGGCAATGACTTGATTCCCATGGAAAGCTTTTGAAACGCTTGTCGCTTCCACCACTTTCCGACCGAGGCGGGATGTTTTCAAAGCTACATCCATGTCGCCTTTCTGCTCGCCTTTTTTTAATTTCTCTTCTAACTCTTCAAATCGTCCGATACGTGCTTTTTGTTTTGTCGAGCGCGCCTTAGCCCCCCGCCGGATCCATTTTAATTCCGATCGGTAGCGGTTGCGCATCTTGTCTTCCGTCGCGGCTGCCATTTCTTCCCGAAGTGCTTTTGTCTCGATGTAATCGCCGTAATTGCCTGTATGAGAATACAGTTTCTTATCCGCCAACTCGTAAATATGCGTCGCGACGGCATCGAGGAAATAGCGATCATGGGTGACGAAAAGGACGGCACCTTGCTCATTTATCAAATGATCCTGTAGCCACGTGATCGAGTGGACGTCCAAATGGTTTGTCGGTTCATCCAACAACAAAAGATCTGCCGGTTCGATCAGCACTTTCGCCAAGGAAACTCGCTTTTGCTGGCCGCCCGAAAGCTCACCCATCTTTTTATCGAACGTTTCTATTCCAAGTTTCGTCAGAATCGTTCGCGCTTTGGCATTCAGATCCCAAGCGTCGTGTGCATCCATCTCATTTTGAAGATTGGTGAACTGCTCTTGACAGGCCGCCGATTCCGGATTTTCAGATAATGCCTGAAGCGCATGCTCATAATCCAAGTTCAACTTAATGATGGGCGCATCACTCATGAAGACCGTCTCCATGACTGTCAGTGCGGGATTCACAATCGGTTCTTGGGGTAAATAGGCGATACGGTATTGGTTCGGATGATCTTTCGATATCGAATCGGCTTCCTCATCTCCAGCAATGATGGATAGAAGGGTTGATTTGCCCGTTCCATTGACGCCGATCAAACCTACTTTCTCTCCGCTCACTATTGTAAATGCAATATGTTGAAATAACGTTTTCTCCCCGACCGTCTTCGTCAGGTTTTCTACGATCAATTGACTCATACCTTCACTTCCATTTCTCATGACTCCATAGTTCTATCATAGCTGATTCCCGCTTGTTTTTGAAAGGGGATGATTTCGCGGGGATGCTTCTTACCCTATTTAAATAGGAAAAAGCTTGTTTAGGCAAAAGGTATATTCCCCTGCCTAAACAAGCTTGGTAACAATTTAGTTCACTTTCCGGCCTTCTTTGCCGATGGATTCCCAGTAAGCGTCACGAATTTGGACTTTCTGGATTTTCCCGGAAGCAGTTTTCGGTAGTTCATCGACGAATGTAATGCCGGTCACTGCTTTGAAATGAGCTAGTTTAGATCTGGAAAAATCAATGATTTCCTGTTCGGTTGCTGTCATATTCTCGCGCAGCACCACATAGGCATGCGGCGTTTCTCCCCACTTCTCATGCGGGACCGCAATAACAGCCGCTTCCAGAATGGCAGGATGGGCATAGAGGACACCTTCCACTTCAATAGAAGAGATATTTTCTCCGCCACTGATGATAACATCTTTCTTCCGATCCACGATATTTATATAGCCGTATTCATCAACCGTGCCCATATCTCCCGTCAACATAAAGCCATCTTGGAGCACTTCTGCGGTCGCTTCTTCATTTTTCCAATAGCCTTTCATGACGCCATGGCTACGGACAGCCACTTCACCAGCGGTTTCCCCATCATGCGGAACTTCATTTCCAAAATCGTCAATGATCCGGACATCCGCACCGATCATTGGATAGCCAGCTTTCGCTTTCAATCTGGTTTTTTCCTCATCGGATAAATGATCCAGATGAGACCGGATTGTCGAGACAAGACTAAGCGGGGAGGTTTCCGTCATGCCGTACACTTGGATAAATTCCCAACCGAGCTCTTCCTCGACGCGTGTAATAAAGGCGGGAGGCGGAGCCGAACCTGCGATAACAACGCGGACATCATGGTCGATGACCGGCTTATGCTGATCATAATATTGAAGAATTGAATTCAGGACGGTCGGAGCCATATGTAGAATCGAGACTTTATGCTCTTGGATTGCTCTGATAATCGACTCTGGCGTTGCCTTCCTTGAACAAATTTGCGATGCTCCATTCGCCGTATAATAGAACGGCGACCCCCAGCCATTCACGTGGAACATCGGTAAGACGTGTAGCAGAACATCACTATCTTGAATGCGGAGATGGTGCATCGTGCTAAGTGCATGAAGATAGTTATTCCGATGAGTCAACATGACCCCCTTCGGATTGCCTGTCGTCCCGCTCGTATACAACAAGCTGCAGACGTCATTCTCATCGAGCTCTGTTCGATCGAAAGTTTCAGTAGAAAAAGTAGCAAGCCAATTGTCGTAATCGATTTCATTTGTCTGCGAATCTTTGTAATGGACAATGATGTGACGAACCGAGTCCAATTGATCTTTGACTGGTTGAATCAATTCGTAGAGATCTTGGTCGACAAATAACACTTTCGATTCGCTATGGTTCAAAATGAATACATAGTCTTCCGGTTTCAGTCGGATGTTCAGAGGAACCATGACCGCCCCCACCTGATACACCCCGTAGAAGCCTTCCAGCATTTCAACCGAGTTCCCCGCCAAATAGGCGACATGATCACCTTTGCGGATACCGAGATCCTGTAAACCTCGGGATAATTGGTTGACCCGGCCATTCAACTCGTTATACGTAAAACTCCGGCCTTCGCAGTGAATGGCTTCCTTTTCCCCATATAAAGAAACCGCCCGATCGAGAAATTGTGGCAATACTAATGGTACATTCATTTCTCTACCCCCTCTGTTTTATTACAGTATATAACATTTAATATTGTTCGTCATTAGTAGAATTGGAAAGACTGGGAATTGCATTACTCTTTCCATTGTTATGAAAGGTATGGAAACAATAAAAAAGCACCCCCAAACGAGGTGCCTTGTTGTCAATTATACATGGACTGTGCCTTTTGCGAGGCGAGTTGCCAATTCTTTTGTTTTTTCCATGCCTTCCGCAATGATTTCCGCAGCGCGGTCGCGGTGTTTATTATGACCTTCGATGATGACTTCCTCGATGTCTTGAACCCCGAAGAACTCCATGATCATCCGGACATAGCTGACGCTCATTTCCATATGGCGCATGTGTGGTGCGGAGTAGACATCACCGCGTGCATTGAGGATGATCACTTTTTTCTCAGGCACCAAGCCGACTGGCCCTTCTTCCGTATATCGGAATGTTTCGCCTGCCCGGTAAATATAGTCGATAAACGTTTGGAGCGGTGCCGGAATGGTTTTATTCCAAAGAGGGAACACGAACACAACCGTGTCGGCTTTCATGAAGGCATCCAGTGCTTTTGTGGAAGCCGCTAGAATTCTTTGCTCGATTTCCGTCAGTTCCTCACCTTTCGCCTCTTTCCCCATGGCGGTAAGAAAATCTTGACCAAAATACGGCATATCCTCTTTGAAAACATCAAATGTTTCAATGGAGAGCTGATCGCCTTTTGATACTTCTTCCATGAACACATCGTACATTTTACTTGTTACGGCTTGATCCGCTGGCCGGTTATTCGCTTTGACTACTAATAAATTCATAAAGATCTGACTCCTTTATATGTAAATGTTTTTCTGAAATGAAAACCATCTATTATTATAGGTGAACGAGGGAAAATTCACAATTTGACTGCTTGAGAGGTTGGTCAAAGGTGAGGATGGCAATATAAAAGCATGCTCCCTTTGAGGAAGCATGCTTGCTTTCATGATTATCTGCGCTTTGTCAAACGACCAAGCAAGAATGCACCTGCTGCAAGTCCGATCATCGTGTTCGTTTTTTTATTAAATACTTGTTTGACGACTAAGTTCAAGTTTTGCGGCCTTTCCGCGAGACGGCGCATAAAATAACCGTACCAATCACTGCCGAATGGGACGTAGGTGCAAAAATTGTAGCCTTCCTTTGCCAATTCCAATTGCATATCGCGGCGGAACCCATATAGCATCTGAAATTCAAATTTAGCTAGAGGTATGTTATGTTCTTTCACAAACCGTTTGACGTGGTTGATGATGTGGTGATCATGCGTCGCAACAGAAGTGAATGTACCGTTCAATAAATGATATTCGATTAACTTGATAAAGTTCGCATCGATGTCTTTTTTATCCTGATAGGCATATTCTTCCGGTTCTTTATAAGCCCCTTTGACAATCCGGAGACGGTAGTCTTTATATTTCTTAATATCCTCCTCGGCCCGATAAAAGTAAGCCTGGATGACGGTTCCAATATTAGAGTGTTTGGTAGACAACTCATCCAAAATGTCGAATGAGGGTTGCAAGTGAGTATGATCTTCCATATCAATGTTTACGAAAATAGAATAGCTATTGGCTTTTTCCACAATCTCCCTTAAATTACTCAAACAAAATTGAAAATCAATGTCCAAGCCGAGTTGCGTTGGCTTCAAAGAAATGTGAGCATCCACCTCATGTTCATGAATTGCTTCGATCACTTCCAAAATCTGTTCCTTGGCGGCAGTCGCTTCATCCTTCTTAAGAACGAATTCCCCAAGATTGTCTACGGTGCATGAAATCCCATGCGCATTCAATTCTTTTATACTTTCAATCGTTTCCTCAATGTTTGTGCCTGCCACGACATTTTGTGCGCCAAGCTTCAAGCCATATTTTTTTGCCGCACTGTTAAGAAACTGATTTTGGGATAGGCCGATAAACAAATCCTTTAACATGACGCATGCTCCTCATTATATTATTTGACCCTTAAATATATTAATGCTTTCTTTCGTATAATATTTTAGTACACCTCTTATCTTTACCATTCCACTGTAAGAATAAAACCCGAGAGAGTGAATTCACTTCCCCGGGCTTGATTGTTAATTTACATTAAATGTTAAATTGGCCGACAATCTTCTCCAGTTCCTGTGACATATGGCTCATTTCATTTGAGCGATTTGCCACTTCATCGATGGAAGCGGAAGTTTGTTCAGTAGCTGCCGAAATATTATTTGTGGCATCTTCAATCAACCGTATCGATTGAGTCAACTGATTGATCAGCTCGACGACACGTTCCGAACTTTCCGCTTCAGCTGTCGTCATGTCGGATATCATCGTGATCTCTTCCACCGTTTCAGCTACCGCCTTCGAAATTTCGCTTAACGACTCAGCTGTCAATCGTACGGTTTCCGTTCCAGTTTCAATTAATTTCGTGCTTTCTGTTGTCGAATGGACGACGTCCTGGATACTCATCGTAATCTCCTGGACCAATTTTTCCACTTCCAATACTTCTTCATTTGACTGTTCTGCCAGTTTGCGCACCTCATCCGCAACGACAGCAAACCCTTTCCCATGTTCACCGGCACGTGCCGCTTCAATCGAAGCATTGAGCGCCAACAAGTTCGTCTGTGCCGCAATTGCCGAAATGGAGCCAGTAATGTCCTGAATCCTTTTCGTAGATTCAATCAGGTTTTGTACGGTCATGCTTGCTTCAGTGGAGGAATTGCGGATTTTTTCCATGTCCTCACGAATTTCATTAGCACGCCGTTGCCCTTCTGATGAAATCTCCATTGTGCTTCTAGAATTGTGGACAGTCACATCCGCTTTTTCCCTCGTATCTTGTAAATCTTCCGCCAAAGAATGAAGAATAGAAGACGCATTTTCCGCGTTCGTTGTCCCATCTGAAATCGACTCCACGGTATGCACCATATTCTGGGCAACTTGCTGGACTGCCGCTTGCATCTCATTCAAAGTAGCAGCCGTTTCAAAAGAGTTTTGGCTTAGTTGGACAGATGTCGATTGGATCGTCCCAATCATTTCGCGCAAATTGGCTGTCATAATATTTAGCGTCCGTCCCAGATCGCCAACCTCATCGTTGTCTTTGACAACCGTATCTTCAATCGCTAGATTTCCATTCGCAATCTCTTTCGCATGCGCTATCAAGGATGAAATTGGCTTTGTTTTTCTTCTGATCAAGTAAAGCGTAATAATCGATGCGATCAACATTGGGATCAGACTGATTAAGATGCCGTTTCGTACAACATCCCAAGTTCGTTCGCCTACGATAGACCCATCAAAATCAATGACACTGATCGCTATTATTTCCTTATCCGGATCATGGTCCTTGAAGATTGGAGCATAACCAGACAAACGTTGCATACCGCCTGCCTCATACAACTCCGAATAGGTAGGATGCTTCATGGAAAGCAGCATATCGATCGCTTTTTCATCCATATGGAAGGAATCTCCCGGTTTAAATCCTTTATCCCGCAAATTATCATCTAATGCGAGAATCGTCCCATCTAAATCGAGGATATACTGGGTTTCGAAAATATCTTTATGGTTGATCGTCCAGTTCAATTGCTTACCGACCGCTTCCCTCGTTGTCTCATCACCGGCCAACATCTTTTCGATATCGTCGGGACGAATCAGGCCCGTTGTGATATTCGCGCAACCATACGCCTCAACGCCTGCAGCGTCATATAATTTGTCGTATGCTGTTTTATAAGTGGAAAATGAAGTAATCGCTAGCATTGCAATCATTATTCCCACAATAATAGTCCCCAGTTGTACCGTTAATGTATTTCTCATCATTCTGCTCCCGTCTTTAAAAAGTGGCTCTATTGGAGGTTGTCTCAATTCCTATAATACTCTTAATTTCGACAGAAACAAAGAGATTTAAAGAATTAATTAGGTCAAATGAAGCACAATTGTTAAATATATATGTACAATATAACATACAATGCGAATAATTGGTGCAATCTGGATCATCTTACTCATTTGTATAAAAATAACAATGAAAAAAGCCATTCTGTAGAAGTAGAAATGGCTTTTTCATCGGGCAAACTAGATCACTTTTTTGGAAGGATAGAATTGAACGTATCGCCTTCTTCCAAATTGCCTGCCTCGAATCCTTTATAGAACCAATTTTTTCTTTGTTCGGAAGTTCCATGCGTGAAACTATCCGGTACGACATAACCACGGGCCCTTCGCTGAATCGTGTCATCCCCGACTGCACTTGCCGCGGTCAGCGCTTCTTCCAGGTCGCCTTCTTCCAAGTAGCCCATCCCTTGTGCATGATGTGCCCAGACACCGGCCAAATAATCGGCTTGCAGTTCGAAGCGGACGAGGTATTTATTGAACTCCGTCTCACCCATCCGGTTGCGCAGTGGCATGATTTCATCCGATATGCCGAGCAATGTCTGGACATGGTGCCCGACCTCGTGGGCGATGACATAGGCCATGGCAAAATCGCCCGGTGCTTGGAACTGGTTTTGCAGTTCATTATAGAAACTGAGGTCGATATAGAGCTTTTGATCGCCCGGACAATAAAATGGACCTACCGCCGAGCTGGCGGTCCCGCAGGCAGACTGTACGCTTCCTGTATATAAGACCATCGTTGGTTTTTTGTATTCAAGGCCCTGCTCTTCGAAAATGGATGTCCACACTTCTTCGGTGTCTGCCAACACGACGGATACGAAGTCAGCGAGCTCTTTTTCCTGTGCTGTTTCTTCATACGCTATATTGCTATCAGTTCCCGTGGACCCCATATTACCCAGCAGCTCCCCCGGGTCTCCGCCGAGAAACATGACAATGAGCACCAATACGATACCGCCGAGCCCACCGCCAATCATCATTCCTCCACCGCGGCCCCGCCGATCCTCGACGTTCGAACTGCCTCTTCTCCCTTTCCATTCCATAATCGTCCCTCCTCGATCTCCATCCAATGCAATCTAGTCACTACTGGTATACCCCCTAATGACAAAAATAGTGCATATAAATCTCTGAGGTTGTCATGGCATAGAAAAACACCTAGTCAAAACCGACTAGGTGTTCCTTTTTTTATCAAGCTCTCGCCAGCATGCGATCCAATGCCGAGATCGCTTCCTCCGCCGTTTGTTGATCTACCTTGATTTGATTGACATACTCGTTGTCGACGATGCATTCCAAGCTCCAGAGCAGATGTGGCAAGTCGATCCGGTTCATCGTCAGGCAAGGGCACATGCTCGGATTCAGCGAAATGATTTTCTTGTCCGGATGTGACTGGATCAACCGGTTCACGAGGTTCATTTCCGTCCCGATCGCCCACTCGCTTCCCGGTGCCGCGTTTTCGATCGTCTCAATGATGTACTTGGTCGATCCGTTGTCGTCCGACAGCTCGACGACTTCACGCGAACATTCCGGATGGACGATGATGCGCATATCAGGATGTTCATTGCGCACATCGATGACATTTTTCACCGTGAAATTCTCATGCACTGAGCAATGTCCTTTCCAGAGGATCACTTTGACGTCTTCCAAAGCCCCTTCGTATTCGAGCTTGTCTTGGATCGGATCCCACACGGCCATCTGCTCCAGCGGGATACCGATGTCATATGCCGTATTCCGTCCCAAATGCTGATCCGGCAAAAACAAAATACGTTCCCGTTGCGTAAACGCCCATTTGACCATCGCATGGGCATTCGACGACGTAACCGTGGCACCTCCGTTGCGTCCGACAAACGCCTTGATGGCAGCTGTCGAGTTGACATACGTCAACGGTACGATTGTCTCGCCAAACATTTCCGTCAAGGCGTCCCATGCGCGATCGGTCTGATAAATATCCGCCATATCCGCCATCGAGCATCCCGCCCGCATATCCGGTAAATATACACGTTGCTCGTCATTGGTCAAAATGTCCGCAGTTTCCGCCATGAAGTGAACGCCGCAAAAGACGATATGCTCGGCCTTTTCATTCGCTGCGCAAAGCTGGGCCAATTGCAAAGAATCCCCCGTCGCATCAGCAAACTGGATCACTTCGTCTTTCTGATAATGATGGCCGGGAATGAATAACTTATCCCCAAGTATTTGCTTGATTTCCCGGATTCGTTCTTCCATTTGCGACGTCGTCATTTCCCGGTATTCTTTTGGTAACGTTCCGCCCTGTTTCTCTTCAAAATATTGTAAGATCGACATTCTGATTCCTCCATTAGTTTGTAATGAATGACACGTTGGCGCTCAGATCCAACGCCTTCACCGAATGGGTCAGATAACCAAGTGAAATCATATCGACACCGGCTTCCGCATAAGCGCGGATATTGTCTGAATTAATATTGCCGGACGCTTCCGTGACAACGGTATTTGGCACGAGTCCGATCCATTCCTTAATCGTTTCCGGTGTGCAATTATCGAACATGATAATATCCGCTCTGGCGGCGATCGCTTCTTTCAGTTGCTGCATCGTTTCAATTTCCACTTCGATTTTGATCGTATGCCCGAGAGCAGAGCGCACGGTTTCGACCGCTTTTTCAATTGATCCACCCGCAAATGCAATATGGTTATCCTTCAGCATGACCGCATCATACAGCCCGTACCGATGATTCACACCGCCCCCTACACGGACGGCATATTTATCGAGCATACGAAGGCCGGGCACCGTTTTGCGGGTATCGCAAACCCGCGCCGCCGTCCCTTCCAGCTTGCGGACAATTGCCCGGGTCTCGGTTGCAATGGCGCTCATCCGCTGAATCAAGTTCAAAATGACCCGCTCGCTTTTCAACAAGCTCCGGACAGGGCCCGATGCGATGGCGACAGCATCGCCTTTTGCAATCGCATCGCCGTCTTTTACATTCATATTGACGATGATGTTCGGATCCATGACGTGCAGCCCTTCCTGAATCACCTGCATGCCACAAAAGATGCCATCCTCTTTTGCTGTGATCTCCAATTGCCCCGTCATATCTTCGGGGAATAAAAAATCCGATGAAACATCCTGGTCCCCGATATCCTCTATGTAAAACTGTTCAAGCATAGATCGTAATTTGATCGTATTCACGATGTCTGTCCCTCATTTCAATTCCGTTTCTCGATTGGATGATATGCGTGTTTCCGAAATGTCTTGATTCAGCCGGAAACTCTTCGCGGATATGTGCCCCCCGGCTCTCTTCCCGGAGAAAAGCCGACTTCGCGATGAGCTTGGCAGTCTGCAGCATGAAAATGGTCTGCATGTCGGAAATGGATTTCCCCTCTAATGGGACGTCGCAATTGTACCGGTCCAGCCATTGGAAGAGTTCCTCCAACCCTGCCCCTGAACGGATGATCCCCGCGTGCTGCATCATTTTTCGGCGGATTTCGTCCTGCATCGGCAATGCCGCTTCCGCTATTGAGTTCGTCCACATCTGACTGTCCGGTTCAAATAAAAGCAGTTCCTCCGGCAGTTCATTCAAAAATAATGCAAGCTTCCTTCCATAATATAGTCCTTCTAACAGAGAATTACTTGCCAGCCGGTTGGCCCCATGGACACCAGTCGCGGCCGTCTCCCCGAGTGCATAAAGACCCAGAACAGTCGTCCGTCCAACGCTATCCACGGCAATGCCGCCCATGAGAAAGTGGCAACCCGGTGCTACGGGCAGCATCCCTTTCTTGATCAAGATGCCGTTCCCTTCGCAGAGTTCGGTGATGGTCGGAAATTGCTTTTGGAAGTTGTCGATGCTGGATATATCAATAAATACCTCTTCCCCTTGCGCACGCAATCTGAAGACTTCATGTGCGACAATATGGCGCGGAGCCAGATCGCCGAGCGGATGCTTGCCTTCCATGACCGGCCTACCTGCGTTGTCCACCAAACGCCCACCCGCTCCGCGTACCGCTTCGGAAACGAGGCCAACCATCCGATTGTCTCCGGTAAGAAGAGTCGGATGGAATTGGATGAATTCCATATCAACGATGTCCGCTCCCGCCCTGTAAGCAAGTGCGATGCCGTCCCCGGTGATCGAAGGGTCATTCGACGTATGCTCATAGAGCCCACCGACACCGCCTGTAGCCAAAATAATATGTCGGCCGTAATATGTTTCGATGTGACCATCTTCGTCGATCGCCTTGACACCGATACACCTTTTCGATGAAGGATCGATGATCAATTCGAACACGAATCGGTTTTCCCTGATATCAAGGTCCGGTTTCTGCATGCGGATCAGATGCTCGGCCACCCATTTGCCGGACGAATCCCCACCGCAATGGACAATCCGGTTTCGGCTATGCGCGCCTTCCATTCCAAGTGCTATACGTCCATCCGAGCCATGGTCGAAAGACAGTCCTTGTTGCAGAAGTTCCTCAATGAGTGTTGGTCCTTCTTTTACCAAATTAGCGACTTCCTTGTAGTTGTGAAAGTCCCCTCCGGCTCGGATCGTATCTTCGTAATGAAGGGTAGGCGAATCATCTTTCCCGATGGCCGCGGCAATGCCTCCTTGGGCCCGGTAGGTATTGCCCGAACGAATCGTCTTTTTCACTAGTACTAGAATCTTCATATCTTGCTTCAAATGGTGGGCCAGTTGAAGCGCAGCGATGCCACCCCCAACGATAATACAATGATAGGTCATTTTGTTGACTGCCTCCCGACTAGTGTCTTGACACCTATCTTTACATATTTGCTTCGATATGACAAGATGAATCTACTAGATATTTTGGAGGAATCGATTATGTATTATTTTGACTACGCGGCGAGCACGCCTTTACTTCCTGCAGCATCCGAAGTGTTTTACACCTTGTCCGAACGTTGCTTTGGTAATACGAGCAGTCTGCATGAGTTTGGAGGCGAAGCACAAAACATGCTGGCCTATGCGAGGAATGAATTGGCTGGCATGCTTGGAGTAGAAGCGGATGGAATTTATTTCACAGGGGGCGGAACGGAAGGCAATCTGCTGACCCTTATTTCATTGGCGAAGGCCAATCGACATCGCGGGTCGCATCTCATCATGTCGGCGGGTGAGCATCCCTCCGTCGATTCTGCGATGGACTATTTAAAGATGGAAGGTTTTTCTGTTACAACGGTGCCATTCGGAAACGATGGAATTCTTGATTTGGATCTGCTGGAGCAGGCGATCCAGGAAGAGACAATTTTGCTATCCGTTCAGCATATCAACCCCGAAATCGGGACCATCCAACCGATTGAAGAGATTGCCGGGTTGATAGCGGGGCGCGGTATTTTGTTCCATAGCGACTGCGTGCAATCGTTTGGCAAGGTGGATGTACGCCCATTGGCTAATTGGGTCGATGCCATGACGGTTTCAAGCCATAAAGTGTATGGTCCGAAAGGGGTCGGGGCGGTATATATCCATCCGAAGCACCGCTTCTCCCCCGTCTTTCCGGGAGTCGTCCATGAAGGCGGGTTTCGGGGCGGAACAGTAAATGTACCCGGTATTGCCGCTTTCGTCACCGCCGCAAAGACGGCAATCGATGAAGAGTCGGAAAATCTGCTTTACCATTCATTACGGCAAGCTTTTTATGATAAAATAAAGAATATCAAAGAATTTTTCACTATATATGAAGCATCCGAGCCGGAGAAACAACTTCCGCAAATTATCGGACTTGGCATTAAACGAGTGGAAGGACAACTGATCATGCTGGAACTCAATCGGCACGGTTTCGCTATTTCCACCGGCAGTGCTTGCCAGGTCGGTCAACAGCATGCGTCCAAAACGATGGTCGCCATGAAAATCGATCCACAAATCGCCAAAGAATTCATCCGAATTTCATTCGGCCGGGACACGACAGTAGAAAGTGTTGAACTGTTGGCCGATCGCTTGATCCAAGTGGCTCGGCAGCTTGCACCATATACGGAAATCAACGGGTGAGGGGGATGATACGATATGAATGAAAATGAAAAAATCCTTGGGGAAGAACGTCGTGAAGTCATTCTCGACGCATTGCGACAAGCCGACCGACCGATCCCGGGACGGGAGCTCGGCGAGATGACAAATGTCAGCCGTCAAGTCATTGTGGGGGATATTACTTTGCTGAAAGCAAGAAATGAACCAATCATAGCGACGAACCAAGGCTACCTTTATCTACACGCCCATGCGGCGCCCCGGAAAGTGGAAAAAACGATCGTCTGCCAGCATCGGCCCGAACAGACTGAAGAAGAGTTGAATATCCTCGTCGATAATGGCGTGACGGTGAAAGATGTGAAGATCGAACATCCAGTGTACGGGGACTTGAGCGCTTCGATCATGGTGTCGAACCGCAAGGAAGTGCAGGCGTTCATTCGTGAAATTGATGATGCCAATGCCATTTATTTATCCAAACTTGCAGAAGGCGGCATTCACCTGCATACCCTATTAGCCGACAATGAACAGCAGATTAAGGACGCGGAGGAAGCGTTACGTAAAGCGGATATACTCGTCGAATGATGGGTAACCGCTTTTTTACCGCATATTGAAACCATATCGTGACTTGCACGTAAATAGAGAAAGACGTTGTTCATGAGGGGGATCAATATGGGGTTTAATGCTTTCGATCATTTCATGTTTTCCTACGGTTCTATCATTATTGGTATTGTGTTTTTTCTAGTGATTAGTGTTTTCGTTTTTATCATCGTGACCGGGATCAGCCAGTGGACGAAAAACAATAATTCTCCAAAATTGACGGTTCCCGCCGAAGTCATCACAAAAAGGACGAAAACCTCAGGTGGCAACGGCGATTCGTCTGCCAGCACGTGGTATTATGTCACCTTTCAAGTGGAAAGTGGCGACCGGATGGAATTAGGTGTCAGAGGAAACGAGTTCGGTATGCTGGCTGAAGGCGACGTGGGAATGCTTACTTTTCAAGGCACACGTTACCTGGAATTTGAACGGATACAACTCCATGGACCGAGTTGAAGGTTGAATCTGAAAACGCTCAAAGCTTCTGAAGATTTCGCTATTAATTGACCTTCCCTGTCGATTATTGTATAGTTTAGACATCCATGCGTTGATAATGGATGGGACATCGTATCGCTGAGGAGGAATAACATGTACCAGGGAAAAGTGAAATGGTTCAGTAATGAAAAGGGTTATGGTTTCATCGAAGCGGATGACGGGGAAGATGTGTTCGTCCACTTTACCGGTATTGTGTCCGAAGGATTTAGAACGCTAGATGAAGGACAGACCGTTTCCTTCGAGATCATCGAAGGGAATCGCGGCCCTCAAGCGGCGAATGTCTTGAAAATGGATGATGAGTGAACGTGATATGTCCCGTTGATACTAGATCAGCGGGACCTTATTTTGCAATTTTATTCATTTCTGAACCGAGAAACTGTAATTGCTCCCCTACCGTACATGTCGTAATGCAGAATTTATGGGCTTGTGTCTTTCCGTTATCTTTTGTCAATTGTCTCTTCAAAAAGCAATCATGGCAAAATGTATCGAGAATCTCATTGATTTCGGTCATGACCATAACTTTGTCCATTGTAACCTCCATAAGACAAGATTCCTCTATTTTAATACGCAATCGAGGATGTTGCAACTTTCATCGAAATAGGAGATGAATCACTATGATCGAATTATTTGTCGATGGGGCAAGCGCCGGAAATCCGGGAAAAAGCGGAATCGGCATATATTTGAAAGGCGATGGCCATCAAATCAGAATATCGGAACCGATTGAACCGACGGATAACCATACTGCGGAATTCCGGGCGCTGTTGCGTGGCATGGAAGAAGCCGCTAAATTGACAACTGGCATGGTGTCGGCGAAGTCGGATTCGCAAGTTGTCGTCCAGGCGGTAGAAAAAGAATTCGTGAAAAATGAAAAACATAAAGCCTGCTTATCCCGCATATTGGACATCGCGAACACCTTTGAATACTTTTTTATCAAATGGATTCCGGATGAACAAAATAAAGCTGCGGACGCCCTCGCGAGACAAGCATTACAAAAAGACGGAAGAGATGCACCTTGACATCTTTTCCGTCTTTTTATCTTTGTTCAGCAAGTGTTATCGTATTGAAAGCGAAGCGTTAGCTACAGAAGACTTCCACCTCAATAGGCGGCGAGATGAATGCAGTTTTATTCCCTGTTCAGGGTGATTAAACTCTCGCTGAACAAAGATAAAAGCCTCCGACGTACACGATGTACTAGTGCCGACAATGCCACAGGACGTGGCGTTTTTGTCGGCCGGCGGATGTCACGGATTTTTAAGAGGAGCTTTCGAGCGAGCTCGAAAAAATCCGGACACAATCACGCCGAGGCGTGATTGATCATGCTTTCATGAATGTCACCGTCTGATTTGCCAAATCATACAACACCCATTCCCGTTCACCGGCGACCGCACCGACATTCACCAAGACGTTTTCCCCGTCCACCGAATATGGTACGCCAAATTCGATTGGTATTTTGACGCCGCCACGCGATAATCCGGATTCGTGGCTATGACCGTAAAAAACTGGAGACCGATCGACATCAGCGTGAATGAGCGACCACGGGTCCCCACCCCACTGCCATTGATGACCATGGATGATTTTCGCGTCTCCGATCGAAAAGGTTTCAGGCATCGACAGCAATTTGTTGCGGAGGGTGTCTTCCGTATCCGTCAACAGAAGAATACGCTCTTCCTGGTTCCCGCGGACCGAAACAAAGGTCAACAGTTCCACCAATCCTTTTGGTAGGAGCATCACCTCTTCCATACTGGTGTACGTTTGGCCTTTAAGATCTTTTTTACTGATCGTACACTCAAATAAATCCCCTGTGCCGACCCGGATGGCATCCAGTGCTTTCGCCTCCATATCGGAGAGCACCACTTCCAAATCCTCTTTCGAAGAATGAATATCCCCTAACAACGCATATTTCATTAAGTCATCTACACATCCCTTGAAATCAAGTTGAAGATTTTTACCCTTTCTCGACAGGCGCATCCTCTTTCGAAATCCAATCGCTATAACTGCCAACGTAGAGGCGCACATTTGGATATTCCGCCTGTTTCAACATGGCATATAGAGGAGCCGCGGTCACTCCGCTGCCGCAATAGACCGTCACTTCTTCTTCCGGTTTCACAACGGACGCCAATTGTTCCCGGAGGGTCGCATCGGCATGGAAACGGCCGTCCTCCTTCAATTGTTCCCAATCGAAGTTGAGGGCGCCCGGGATGCGGCCGGCAATCGGGTCAATCGGTTCCACTTCTCCGCGAAAGCGCACAGCGGATCGGGCATCGACCAAGCGGCTACCGGTATCGCCCGCCACCGTCTGTTCGACAAACTCCCGGGAGGCATATAGCTCTTCATTCCATACAGGCTGGACAGCGGAACGAGCAGGGCTTGGTTCGAGAGTATCGACCGGAAGCCCTTTCGCTTGCAGTTCATCAAATCCTTCCAGCGCGATAACTGCATGTTGGAACCCTGCATAGTGGAGGAACCACCAAGCTCGTGGCGCGAAAGGACTCCCGCCTTGATCGTACACGATGATCAAATCGTCGAGTTCCAGTCCGCTCCTTCTGAAAAGCTCCGTCAAGGCATCTTTCTCGGGCATCGGATGGCGGCCGTCCTTTTTCGACATGTCCGACAGGTCCTTCAGCAAATCCCAATAGATCGCACCGGAGACATGGCTCTCGTTATAAAGCCGCCTACCTTCCCCGCTGTCTTGCAATGAAAAACGGGCATCGATCCATTTTGCTTGTTGAGTATTCAACTCATCTACTGAAACAAACACATTTGCCAATTATACCAACTCCTCCAACCGCAGTTTTTCGTAAATGGCACGCCATTCACCAAGCTCTTCGGTCGCTGACAGCAACGCACGCTCCGAAGCGATTTGGTCTAAGCTCTGTTTCAACAAATGTTGGCGAAGTCCTTCCGCTTCACTGTCAATCCAAGCGTCCGCCCATTTCTCCAATTTCTCTTTCTCTTTCCCGAGATAGACGGCAGCATCCTGTTTCATCAGTTCTTCCAGCTTTTCTTTCAGCACATCCCGGTCGCCTTTTTCAAAGAACGACTTCGGATTTTTGAACAATTTATTGACACTGCTATAGACGTTGGGATCAGCATACGGCGCTTCGAACGATAGCATCTCGGCATCCTGCGGCTCGTATGGCGCAGGGGCAAACGAGCCGTCCTTCTCCTGCAAATACGAAACTTCCTGGCGCTGTCTCGCCGTCAACTGCTTCACCATGAAGTTCAGCATCCGGAGATTGGTCACTTTCAACTCCTGGGTCAAATCAAACCCGACCATTTGAACCGTTTCAGCCAACGCATGTTTCAGTGCCCGATCTGTAGAGTAATTCGCAAAGACGGATGGATTGTAGGATTCTTTGAAGAAATCGAAGAATCGTAAAAACACGCGCTGCAAAATATAGTAAATTAATTCACCCAACTCATTATGGGCCGCCTTTGTCCACACTTCTGCAAAGTTATAAGAGAAATGCTGTCGGACTTCCCCTTCCAAACGATCCAACTCCGTCAAGCGCTCGGCTTTCCGTTTCATATTCGTTTCGGTCCGGGTAATGAGGGAGGCAAGTCGTTCGATCGTTTTCACGGTCTCTTCTTCCAGCGCTTGAACGGCCAACCCTTTCAAGTCATGCTCCAAGAAATGATGGAATTTCTCTTCGAATATGCCCATGAGCGGATCGGTTTGTCCGTCCAGTTTTGCTTCCAATGCCCGCAAGCTAGAAATGCCGTGCACGCGTGGTCTACGGATACCGAACTTATGCAGCTCCTCGGCAACAAACGTTTTTACAGCTTCCGCTTCCTCCTCATCGTTCGCCAAATCAATGGCGTTGACGATAAAGAACATCTTGTCCAACTCGAATGCGTCTTTCACCCGGCCCAATTGGACGAGGAATTCCCGGTCCGCCCGTGCGAACGCATGATTATAATACGTAACGAACAAAATGGCGTCCGCATTCCGGATATACTCAAACGCGACATCGGTATGACGCGCATTGATCGAATCGGCTCCAGGCGTATCAACGAGCGTAATCCCCTTGCGCGTCAGCTCGCAATCAAAATAAAAATCGATCGATTCGACAAAACAACTGCGGTCTTCCTCGGCGACGAAACGGACAAACTCTTCCCGTTCCACGTTGACTGTCGATCCGAGCACATCGCGATAGACCGGATATCCTTTTTGGAAAGCGGAGATGAACGCTTTATGAATATGAAGGTTTTCATCAGCCAACTCGATTGTGAGCGCTTCGTCCGCCTTCAGGAACGCCTCGTCCAATGTAGCGACCTGGACCCCCACTTCTTCAAACGACCGGCAAACATCCTCCGTCATCCGCTCCTCTGTCTTCAGCAACACATCCGCGGTGTCATCCGCTTTCCCGGCTTCCACAGGCTTGATGCGGTTAATGGCCGCCGTTGTTGGATTCGGAGATACAGGCAACACCTTTTCTCCGATCAAAGCGTTGGAGAATGATGATTTACCCGCACTGAACGCACCAAACAACGCGACGGTGAATTGCTGACCTTCCAGCCGATCCGCTTTGCGCTTCAAATACTCAGACATCTCTTGAAAACCAGGGATCCGATCGACCGATTTGGCGACGTGAACCGCATGATCGATCACCGATCCCGAATCGGACGCTTCATCAGTGAGCACAACTGGAGCTTCCTCTTGAAGGCTTTCCGGATCGACGGCTACTCGCTCCGTTTCAGGGAGCTCTTCATAATCCGCCATTTCTACAATTTCTTTTGCCTTCCATTGTTGCAACAGCGATTCACTTCGCTCAAGAGCTTGTTTGGAAGGATCGGCAATACTTGTTTCCAATGTGTCCAGGCGCTTTCCGACCTGTACCACTTGGTCAATGGCGAACAATTTCTCCTCCAGCCGTCGCACTTTCTGTTCCAGCATTCCTGTCTTTTCATTCCCTGCTTCGGAAGCGATCGCGGCCATTTCATTTTTCCAAGGCTCGGTCATCCGACGAAATGCCAGATGGATGGCAGACCGCATGCGATCCGAATAATTCAGTATGGCATCGCCCGTAATCGTGTCAGAGACGTTGAACTCTTTTTCAATATCGCTGAATGGGACAGACAAATCTAGTCCATCTATGGCCAGGGAACGTTCATCCGTCAAGATTCCGGCTTCTTTCAATGATTTTTTCATCAAGGTTTTCAGATGGACTTCAATATGCGTATGGATAAGCTTCGTGATGTTGTCCGCCAACGCTTGTTTTCGCCGCTCCCGTTCTTCCGCGGTCTTTTTGGCACCGAATAGGAAGCCTACTTTAAAACGGGAAGACAACGACTCCAAATATTCCTTCAATAACTCACGCGTTTCATACGGCGTGATGGCAGCGCTTTGTAATAGACTATCCCGTTCCTTTTCATAGGCAATCGCAAAGCCATCGCCTGACAGGCGTCCCAACATATTTTTGGCGTCAGAGGCTTCCTCCGCCAACTCTTCCCGCTGCGACCATTCCTCTTCCGACACCACTTCTGAAAAATTATTTTTCCGTTCTTCCATTTCATCTTTCAAAAACTGGATATGTTCATCTTTCAACTTTAATAGTGTCTGCTGTGCGTTCACAGCTAATTGCTCTCTCCAGTTTTCCATGGAGCCTTCGACAATCGCCTTCACTTGCTCGAAGTCATTCTCGGGCAAATCGTTCCGTTTTAGTGAAGTATAGAAAATCCCCTTTGGAATGACTCCCCACGTTTTAAAGGAATCCTCTACGGACTTCTTGAACGCTTCAAACGATAATTCGCTCTCCCGATGCTTATCGATTTGGTTGATGATCAAATATACGTTTTCATTGTACCGCATCAGTTCTTTCGTAAAACGGAAGTTCAGCTCCGACTGGACATGGTTGTAATCCATCGTATAAAAGACGATATCCGCCAAATGCAGGGCAGATTCGGTGGACAAGCGGTGAGCATCGTCCGTCGAGTCGACGCCCGGCGTATCCATCACCGTGATACCTTCTGGCAAATTGGATGCTGTATGGCCAATTTCAATCAGTGCCACCGCAGCCCCATCCTTGCTAAATTTCTTTAGCGCATTGGGAAAGCCATGTCCGTTATATTTCACTGCTTTGCCGTCGGTATAGTGGATAATGGCATAATCGGTATCAGTCTTTTGTACTTTCACGATATTGGCACTCGTCGGAATCGGGCTCGATGGCAAGAGATCTCCCCCAGTCAACGCATTGATCATGGATGATTTCCCAGCCGAAAAATGGCCCGCAAAGCCGATCGTATATTCTTGGCGGAGCAGTTTCTCCGCAAATAGGGCTGTTTTATTAAATCGCTCTTCGTCTTCATGTTCTTTAAAGTACTGTCCAAGTAACACCGTTTGTTGAATCAAATTCTCTATTTCAGGCATATCATGTTCGATCCCTTCATCAATTGCTTCTCATATCATACCATTTTTGAACTGTTAAAGCCGGGCATTTTTATCAAAAGATAAATTTTCCGTCAACTCGTTTTTACGTCTTTATTCATGGTATAATCGAACTACCATAACACTCAGAAAGGTGGAACCCAAATGACTACGACATCCAAGAACGTCCAAATGATTTTAAATGGAACCATTTCTTCCTTATCGACCGTCATTCCGGTTAAATTGGATGTCCTCGCTCCATCCATGACCGTCCAGCCATATGAACAAATGGAGTTAAGCGTGTTGATCGGCTTGGTTGGCGATATTAAAGGTAGGCTGTTGATCGACGTTACTGAAGAAGCGATCGACGTGATTGGGCAATCAATGTTCGGTATGAAAATCGAAGGGGAAATGGTGGAATCGTTTACCGGGGAGCTCGGCAATATGGTCGCTGGCAATCTATGTACCGTACTGGAAAATGATGGCGTCAAACTCGATATTTCCCCGCCCACTGTCATGACCGGGAAAACGAAGATGTACGGCTTCAAACAAGCCTTCAAACTCCCAATCCAACTCGAAGGCGGTAACATGCTCACCGTATTGTTAACGATTGATGAAGGGTAGATACATACGGTCACACAACGACAAAAGCTCCTCCAGAATAACTGGAAGAGCTTTTGTTTCATGTTTAGACTTGTGCCACCATTGGGACAGGGAAAATAGATTCGATTTCCGGCTTCAATTGTTGCTCCAACGGATTCAACAATAGATGAACGGTACCGTAGTCTTCCGATGTCCGGATGAGACGGCCGGCACCTTGTCGCAAACGCAATAACATGAACGGCAAATCGACTTGCCGGAAAGGATCGTCTGCATGTTTGCGGCGGGCGTCGAATAGCGGATCCGATGGAGGGAACGGCAAATCATGGATGATGACGCGCGTTAACGCATCTTGCGGAATATCCAAGCCTTCCCACAAATGATAGGAACAGAGGATAGCAATCTGTTTCTGTTGGAAATCACGGACAATAGAAGAAAGTTCCCGCTCTCCTTCAAACGCAACTCTTTCTTTCCAGGCAGCTGGAAGTTGCGATTGGAACCGATTCATGGATTGTTCGGATTTAAACAGGATGAGCGTCTGTTCCCCATCCTCCAATAGTTCAAGCACTTTCTCTGCCTTCTCACGATCCTCCACATCAGTCGATACGACCTTCATCACTTCATCATAATCAAACGGCGACGGTACGGAAAAAGACAGATACTCCTCGATCCCCAACCCGTCCGCCAAGTAAGAAAAGTCTTTGAAAACGGAAAGTGTTGCTGAAGAAAACACAATTGGCAGTTTCGAAGAAAACAATTTTTCCCGAAGAATATCTGTCACTAACCGAGGCATGACAACTAGGGTCAATTCCCCTTCCCGATTCTCCAGCCAATCGACCGCATCGTTTTGGGAAGTGAACAGATCCATGGAATAGATATATTGATCGAGATATTCCTCCACCATTTTCAATTCATATTCCGGAATAATGAACAACTCGCCTTCAAAAACGAACTCCTCTAAAATGGCATGGGATAACCGGACCGCCTCCTTGCCGAGGGCCAATAGGTCATCTGACCGATTGATCGCTTTCCGATCATTATCGGTGATTTCTTTGGACGCATCCAAGCGGTCAAAAAATGATGCGTGGACGTCGATAAGCTGTTCCATCAAGCCGAGAGTTTTTTCCCGGATGCCGTCTACCATGATTCGCTCCATTAAAAGGAGCAGCGTGCTATTTTGAACTTCATAGGTCAGAGCACGTTGCGCTGAATATTCAAGTAAATGCCCCTCATCGAATACGACCATCGACACATCCGGCAGCAATGGCAATTGCCCTTGCCGTTTCCGAGAATCTTTCGTCCAAATATGTTCCATATAAAAGTCATGGGAACAGATGATAATTTCCACCGCTTCCCGATAATAATTCCGGTGGAGCGTTTGACCGCACTTATTGCGCAAATCACAGGCTTCACATTGCTGGATCGGATGATAATTCACCATCTTCCATTGCGCGTCACTTAATTCCGGATAATCGGAACGTTCTCCATATGCTTCCGTCGATTGGAGTGACATATTGCCATAGACAAAGTCGGGAAGAGAATCTTCCACCAGTTCGACAAACTCTTCGTTCGTTGTATCGCCCGTCTCCTCCAAACGCTTCAAACATAAATACTGTGCTCTAGCTTTTGCCAAACGGACATCGATGTCCAAGTCTAAGGCTGCACTGATTTTCCGAATATCTCCATCTTCTTTCACAAGCTGGTCAATCAGCGTTTCATCGGCACAGGAAATGAGCGCAGGTTTTCCAGTATAACGGGCATATGCGATGGCCGGTAACAAATAGGCAATGGTTTTACCTGTCCCGACACCTGCTTCCGCGAATAGCACTTTCTTGTCCTTTAAGGCCTGCTCGATTTGGAAAGCCATAAAAATTTGTTCATCGCGGCATTCAAACCCTTTTTCGGTCAAGTCATCATACAAAGTATCTCCGATCCAATCACTTAATGAATCATAAAATGACTTTTCTTTCGATAAAGGGAATGGCAGTTTTCTTTTCATAGGGAACTCCTTCCTAATTACATGCAAAAGGAAGAGGCGTCATCCTCTTCCAACACTATTTATGACTGACGTTGGCCCCAGAACTGATAGAAATCCGTCCGGATGAAGCCATTGAATAATTTTCTCTTTTTCGTCGCTTTTTTTCCATACATCGTTTCAAAGTTTTCAAGGGAAGAGAGCATATAGACGGACCATGAAGGGTGATCTTTCATTACATCGCCCAACACTTGCGCCATCTCTTCCGCCTCCTCAATCTCGCCAAGGCGTTCACCATAAGGAGGATTGCCAACAAGGACGCCGTTCAAACCCTCTACTTGCAAGTCTCGCACATCGCGTTGCTCGAACTGGATGATATCGAGGAACCCTGCCTCAATGGCATTGTTGCGAGCCACTTTAATCATCCGCGGATCATGGTCAAAGCCGAAAATGGATAACGGTTGGTCATAGTTTGCCAAATCCTCCGCCTCCAGCCGCACGTCATCCCACGTTTTTTTCGGGATCCATGGCCATTGTTCGCTCAAAAACTCCCGATTATAGCCTGGCGCAATATTTTGGCCGATCATGGCCGCCTCAATTGGAATCGTGCCAGATCCACAAAATGGGTCGACAAATGGGCGATCGGGATTCCAGCGTGTCAATTTGACAAGCGCCGCCGCCAACGTCTCTTTCAAGGGCGCATCCCCTTGACCCACCCGGTAGCCACGTTTATGGAGTCCCGCTCCGCTCGAATCGATCGTGAGCGTCACTTTATCTTTTAAAATCGAAACTTCCAGTTTGAATAAAGGGCCAGATTCATCTAAAAACCCGATCCGTTTATAAGCCGACTTTAACCGTTCCACAATTGCTTTTTTCACAATTGCTTGGCAATCTGGGACACTGAATAATGTCGACTTCACCGATTTTCCGGCAACTGGAAATGCGGCATCTACAGGCAGATATTGTTCCCATGGAATCGCCTTGGTCCGTTCGAACAACTCGTCAAACGTCGTCGCGTGAAATTCACCGGCAACTACCCGAACGCGATCCGCCACGCGGAGCCACATATTCGTCTTCGCTATTGCCGATTCATCACCTTGGAAATAGATTTTTCCGTTTTCGGTATGGGTTTCAAACCCCAATGCTTTCACTTCTTCTGCCACAATGGACTCCAACCCCATCGCTGAGGTGGCCACTAATTTAAATTCACTCACGCGCTCCCCACTCCATTCCCATTTCATCAAACATCCCAATGACTTCGCCGAGTTCCGATTTGGAAATCGCATCACTGATATAACCGCCTTGCGCAATCGCGCAACCCATTGACCGTAATAGCCTCATCTGGCGGATATTTTCGACGCCATCAGCTACGACTGTAATGCCCAGACGATTTGCCATTTGGATGATCATATCCACGATAATCCGATTTTCATCTGCTTCGAACATATTCCGGATGAAAACCGAATCGATTTTAATAGTATCGACCGATATTCTCGATAACAGACTTAGCGAAGAAAAACCGTTTCCAAAATGATCGATAGTTATCGAAAACCCGGCTGCTTTCAATGCGCTCAGTTTTTGGATAGAGCGCTCGCCATTGGCCATGATGACACTTTCATCAATCTCCAACTCGAATAGGCGCGGCGAGAGCCCAAATCGATTAATCGTATTCAACAATGATTCAATGAGATGGGGCTGCATAAAGTAAATGGCGGTAATATTGAGAGCGACTTGACCTGGATCTATCCCTTCCGCTTGCATCGCTACAATATCCTCGCAAATTTTTTCGAGGGCTATATCTGTAATTTGCACCATCAGTCCCATTTCTTCTGCAAAAGGGGTGAAATCTAAAATTGCATGCGAGACATTCTGACAAACAAGGCAATGGATATGCGACTCGATTCCGGTAATTCGTCCCGATTTCAAATCAATTTTCGGCTGATAAGAAAGGCCGAATTTCTTCTCCTCGATTGCCGTCGTAAGTCGACTTTCCAGTTCAATCATCCGAGTCACGTCGGTTACAAGATCATCATAAAAGAATGTGTAATTGTTGCGCCCGCTTCTTTTCGATTCATACATTGCCAAATCGGCCTTTTTCAATAAGTCGTCGAGTGTTTTTCCATCCTTCGGGAAAAAGCTTATTCCTATACTCGAGGAGATGAATAATTCATATGAACCAATATGGTGAGGCCTTTCCAATTTCTCTAGGATCCGCTCCGCAAATATGGCTGCTTCCCCGGCATGCTTCAAGCCTGTCAACGCGATGACAAACTCGTCACCGCCAATACGGGCAATGACATCTTTGTTCTTCAACAACTTCCGAAGCCTTCTAGCAAATTCCTTCAGAAGTTCATCACCGATCGCATGGCCAAGCGTGTCGTTGATTTGTTTGAAGCGATCCAAATCCAGAAAAAGAATAGCGAACATCACGTCATTTTCTTGAGTCGAGTTAAACAATACTTCCATCCGATTATAAAAGGATTGCCGATTTCCCACTTTCGTCAATGTATCCGTCATGGAAGCGTCCTTCAAATTTTTCAAGGCCACCTCATGATCGGAAAGATCGACAAATATGCCGCAATAGTGGGTGACTTCCCCACTATCATCACGAACTTCCATAATTTGCAACCACTCCGGATAAATCTCGCCATTCTTCCTACGGTTCCAGATTTCCCCGCTCCATCGTCCTTCTTTGTCTATGACATTCATCATATTTTGATAAAAATGTGCAGTATGTACACCCGACTGAAGAATGCGAGGAGTTTTCCCGACAACTTCGTGCCGAAGGTAACCCGTCACTTGCTCAAACGCAGGGTTGACATGGACAATCCGTCTGTACTTATCTGTAATCATAATCCCTTCATCCACTGTCATGAATACTTTCTCCGAAAGCTCCTTCGGATATTCAGATAGGACTTCAGATGAAGCAAAGGATCGATTATTAGAGCTCATTGAAACTCACCCATTCCCTATAACCTAATTCGACAAATGCCGAAAGCGAAGCGGCTGATAGTACAGTTTCATACCTCTCGAAACGTTGGGATGAAACCTGTTTTCATATCCATTCAGCGAGATCCTAAACGGACCTGACAGTTACAAACGCCTGCAAGAGGACCGTTCCAACTACGATTCATCGTTGATCTATAAGATTAATATTATAGCAGAAATTCTTCTAATTACATAAGAAAAGCTCCCCACAAGAATAGGAGAGCGTTCAACTACATGTTAGAACCATAGTAAATTTGATAAGCCATGTTTTGTTCCCGTGTACTCAAACGGCTTCCGCCTCGTACTTAGGGTGGTAATCATCTATCTACAGACTATTGTCTGTCCCTTCTTCCGTTCAATTCCTTCCGAAGAGTGCCCCTACCATAATTTGGGTTTCTCACTCGTGGGGTTTACCGCGTTCCATCCAGCCCGTTTCCGGACCAGCTACGTCACTGTGGCACTGTTCAGGAGACCTCATCCATATCTCGGAAGACTTAGGATTTATCCCCGCCGTCACCGCGCGATGCACGATGCCCTGGCTTATTTTTTCGCCAGGCACGAACACTACGGTCATCTCAGATCCGTGTGAGCATGGACTTTCCTCTACAACCTTGCGTTGCAGCGATTACCTAAATTCGCTATGGTATTGTTCAGTATACAGTACTTTTTGATCACTTTCAATGGATATGCCGAAACTTTGTTCTTGTAATTTTAACCATCCTGTTCGGAAAGCCTGCTGCCAAACACATGTTTCTCCAAGTTGGAAATGCGCTTCAGCAAGTCGAAATTCGTCGTACCACCTGTTCCAGCGGCCGTTCTCTTCTTATTTGCTGCCAACTCTTCTTTTAAGCGTTCATTTTCAAGCCGAAGCTCTGCGACAATTTTTTTGTATGTTTCATAATCTTGAATGACATCATCAAGGAAAAGATCAACTTCTTCCTGATTATAGCCGCGCAGGCCCGTTTTGAAGTCTTTTTCAAGAATTGTTTTAGAGTCCAATTTAATTTCCATAAGACTACGCCCTTCCGTCTGTCGTTACATGACTCTTATTATAACATATTTTGTCCTTCCCTGTCTTAATTTGAACGGCAACCAAAGCCTTATTTTGTCGGTTCATGCGCTTCCCCGGGAAATAGTTTCCGGTCAAGCCGTATTTCCCGTTTCCGGAAATCATTTCCCGCCTTCTTGCGGAATTTTTCGGACAGTTCGGTGTCTTCCTTTATATAATGCAAGGCAAGTTTCGTATTTCCCATCGCCTGCTCCAACTCTTTCACTTTATGCTCCTGAAGCTTCGCTAATTCCTCCAATGCCAAAATACGCTGCCTTCCCGTCAGCCCGTTTGCCGCGATAGTAAAAGCGGAAATGGACGCTTGATAGTTGCTTTGTCTTTTTAAATGAAACCCAAGATGGTAATGCGTAAGCGGATGATCGATGCCGTACTCTTTGATGACCTGTTCGAAAACGTGTCCGCTGCGCTCATAGGATTTCAAATCGGCAAACCATTTCCCGATATTTGTGTGCGTGACGGCCGACTCGGTCACTTCCGTCTTCAACAACAGGTCGGTCGAGCGGATATATAAAGCGACGAGCGACAGGATATCCCATTCATTATGAAGCAACACTTTCATCAACAGTTCGGGACGTCCGCTTTTCACCGCATCTTGGTAAATAATCGGCGCCATATGCCCGGGGATATCTCCTTCACGACGGAAGCCAAGCTGTTCTTCCTCGATGGCCGGAAGTCGGAACGTCCCCATCTCTTCTTTCCAAATGCGCCTCGACCCATGCAGCAAGTCGATTTGGTCATGGTCGAGCAGTGGCGGCAATTCATTGCGGTTCATCGTCCAGCGCATCTCCATCTGAGGAATATCGAAACTTTTTCCGTTATACGTCACGAGTGTCGAGGGCGTTTCCCACAGACGGGACGCATAGAGGAACGCCGCTTCATGATCCGGACTCGGCAAAACATATTGCGTAAGACGGAAAGTGCTTGCGGTTTGCTCAATAAACCCCATGAGAAAGACCAACGTTCCCGTGCCTTTCAAACCGGTCGTTTCCGTATCAAAAAACAAAATGGGCTTAGAGAGATCCGGAGAAAGCGGATGGATCTCCCCCGATTCCGTCCAATCATCAATCGTCTTTTTCAATCCGGACAAGGCGATATCGCCATGCCGGTAGTCGTTGGCGTATTCGACCGTCTTTTTATAGACGATGCCATGCGGATTTTGTTCTTTCGTCAAACCAGCCGCCAACCAATTTTGTTCATAGGCAGGCGGTGGAGGAAGCTTCCTTTCCTCAGGCTTGCTTTGCTGCATTACTGGTTCAGGGTCAGCCTTCTTTAAAAGCTTCTTCATTTGCATTAATTTTTGCTCATACGACATTGCTGGCACTCTCCGCAAGGTCCCGCAGCAACTGAGCGACCTCTTTTTTCATCCCCATCCTGGCTTCCTGCGCCCCGATACAAACCGGACAGCCGGATTCGCATCGGCAAGATGACACATGTTCCGCCGCTTGCCCGAGCAATTCATTCCACCGTTTGAAAATCTTTTCGCTCAGTCCAATTCCACCCGGATAGCTATCATAAATGAAGAAAGTCGGCTTCCCGGTATGGACGGCTTTCACTTGCGGCACTACATGGATATCCGTCCGATCGCAGCGGACAAATAAGGGTATGAACGACTGGATGGCATAGGCTGCCCCTGTCATTGCATCTGTCAGACCACCAGCGCTCACCCCCTCCGGAACATCGAATGTGAACCAAGTGGAAGAAGTATGTAGCTCTTCAGCCGGCAATGAAATCGGACCGGACCCGATATTGTCATGTGTATCGAATTGCTTCTTAATAAAGCATAGGTTGTATACTCGGCCATGTTCAATTGTGACCAACACCATCACCTCTACATTCATTTTATCATGAATTACTGAATAAAAAATAAGACCATTCATTGCTGGCAGCCTCATTCCCAGTACAAATATCCAGGTCAGGCACGTTAATTATCTTTATATTATTTCATAGGAAATAAAAACTTCTCACCGTTGTAAACTTGAGAGATTTTTATATAGATATAAGAGCATTAATATCTGTCCGGTAAGGGGCTGTCCAGAAAGTCAGTTTTAAACTGAACTACTTTGAAAGCCCCTTTAATATTTAGGTTAATCATCTTCTATAATTTTTATATTCATATCTAAAAATGTCCCGGTGAGAAAGTCATCTATATTCATCTGAATAAATATATCTTTTAGGTTACCTACATTTACAGTAATCGGAACCTCAGTCTCTACATTTGTTAAGATGAATCTGAACTCTTTCTGATAAGCTAGAGAATCATGCTTCGTGAATAGAAAGTCTACTTCTCCCTCGTCAAAACTTGCTCTTCGCGCATCACTTAAAATCCTATAATCAGCATAGTCTACCATTCCGTAGGCTAAGCCCATATCAGATTTCTCTGCTGCTTTTTTAAAGCGCTCTATGAATATATGTGGCGATAATGTAAGAGCTACTGTATCGGCATTAAAGACTTCTTTTATCCGTAATACATCTTCGGAAGGTATCTCAAGTTTAATACGAATGCGATCCTCGGTTTGTTCTAAAACCACAAAGTCTCTTGTACTGAAATTAGCCACACAAAACATAGGAATCCTGTTAACGCCCTCATAACGCTCAATAAGATTTCCTAGTTCAGCTGTACCAACTAACCTATTCTGTTGATCATAAATCTTAATGTCACTAACTTCTAAGACATGAGCTCCTTCGTAAGCATCGCCTTGACCTTTTACTTTACTGGCTTTTTCCTGATCAATGAAATGTTTAAAGTTATTCATATAGATAATTCCTTCAAGAAAACTATGGACCCATTCTTTTGATGTGAATTTTGCCATTAAAAAATGTTTAACCTCAAAGCCTTTGATTTCACTTAGTCTCATAATTTGGCACACCATCCCATTAGTCATTTTCAATTTTTTCGACAAAATAAGATGGAGTCCTTCATTTACTACCACTATTACCGCGCATTATAGTCCATACACACACTGTCCAATAAAAGCCTCTACTAGTAATTCTGGAAGGCATTTGAAAAGCACCCTCAATTGAGAGTGCTTAAATCCAATTACCAATTTGAAGTTCAAGGATATTAACTTGACGTTTTAATTTATTAATCGTTTCAATTCTTTCCTTTGAATCTCTATGCCTTTTTTCAAACCATGCAATTGCATCCCGCAATACAACTAACTTTTCATCATATTCTTTGATATCTTTTATTTCTAAATCCAAATTACCCCTCCTTCCTTCCACAATGTATGTTTTATTAAGGGGAATTAAGACAATAAAAATAACGCTATATGATGCTGTGTTTTACTATAAAATTTCAATTTTTTCAGCAATGATAACCTCGACTTCCGTGGATAATGTCTATGCCACATTTAACACACATTCAAAAGCCTGCTTCGTTGTTTTCCGGTCAATTTCAAATTGTAATTTTATACAGTACACTCTACTATCGTATTCTAATTGGATCAACGTCGGTTTATAGCTGTCATGCTTGGTATTTCCGGAATTGTCGAGATCTCAATTAAAACTTGCTTTATTTTCCACGCAGGAACAAACACTTTTTAAAATTAACACCTTTTAAAGAAACATTTTGTTGCTCTTAAAAAGCAATTACAAGCAACACTTCGTTTCCTTTTACAAATTTATGCAATTAATTGTTTCTTATTAACAAAGCAACTAATTGTTGCTGTATAATTATAATAATTAGTATTTATAAGGGGATATTTTATGAGCTTCCAAAGCCGATTGAAAAATTTAAGACTTGAAGCGAAATTAACCCAGCAAGATGTAGCTAACAAACTAGGCATAACTAGGCAAGCGTATGGATATTATGAAAGTGAAAAATCCAAAAGAGAACCAGACCATGACTCAACACAAAAATTAGCTCGAATATTTGATGTTTCTCTTGATTACTTACTAGGGGCAACAGAGTCTAAGATTATTGTTGCAAATCAAATAATAAACATAACAAAAGAAGAGATAAAACTTCTAAACGAACTAAAAAAGCACCCTACTATGCTTCATGACTTGGCGTCTAATCCGGAGAAGAAGATTAAAGAATTGGTCAAGCTCTACCAGATGAAGAAAATGTTACTGGAAGAAGATGAAGGTGAGTACGGCGATAGTTTCGACGAGTGAGAAGATTGTAAATTGGCCTAACCGGGCTTTTTATTTTTAGCTATTCAATAGGACAAATAAACCAGTACAAATTAACTGGGAGGAAGGGGAATAAAGAATGGAGAAGTTTGTAGAGCAATTACGTGGACTAGCAAAAAGAGTGGATTCACTAAAGACCTCCATTGAAACGGAGGAAGCTACAAAGACAGCAATCGTTATGCCGTTTTTCCAAATTTTAGGTTATGACATTTTTAATCCTATGGAGTTCAATCCGGAATTTACTGCCGACGTAGGAATTAAGAAAGGGGAAAAAGTGGATTACGCCATTTTGCACGATGGTCACCCAGTAATCTTGATTGAATGTAAAGGTATAAATCAGGAGTTAACAAAACACGATTCGCAACTATTCCGTTATTTCGGGACTACTACAGCAAAGTTCAGCATTTTAACTAACGGCATCGAATATAAATTCTTCACCGATCTCGAAGAACCAAACAAGATGGATACTTCCCCTTTCTTTACGTTTAAAATAACAGAATTAAGAGATGTCCATATTTCCGAAATAGCTAAATTCAGAAAAGAATCTTTTGATGTCGATAAAATTACGAGCAACGCATCCGAATTGAAATATTTAAACGCTTTAAAAGAGTATTTGTCCAAGCAATTCGAAGACCCTTCGGAAGACTTTGTTAGATATTTGGTAGGGGAAATTTACGAAGGTGTCAAAACGAAAGCTGCAATAGAAAAATTCACCCCAATCATTAAAAGAGGAATCAAGCAAATTGTAAATGAACAAGTAAATGATAAGTTGAATGCAGCATTGAATTCGACTACAGAAAGCAAAGTCATTATTGAAGAAATGCAGGTTGTGGAGAATGAGGATGATGGTATAGTCACAACACACGAAGAGATGGAATGTTACGCTATGTCGAAAGTTATCCTTAAAGACACAATTAATATTGATAGAGTTTACTATAGAGATAACAGAAGTTACTTCAATATTCTAATCGATGACAACATTCGAAAGTGGATCATGAGAGTGTATTTCGATAAAAATAGAAACTATATTATCCTGAATGATGCACCAGTTGATAAAGATCGAACCCTTATCGAGTTTGAACAGCCAATAGATTTATTATCTATGAAAGAACAAATTGTAAAGACGACTGTTCAATTCGCGTAAAACGGATCGAAATAAAAAGCAGAAGGGTTAAAGCCTTGAATCAGACAGCTTCAACCCTTCTTTTATTCTGCCAATACGCGCAACAGCTTTTCAGCACGTCTTTTATTCTCCTTCTGCCCAATTTCCTGTGCGCCAATGCAGATTGGACAGCCAGACTCACATGCACAGCTTGCCACGTGGTCAGCGGCCATGCAAAGCAGTTCCTGCCACCGTTCAAATATCTTCTCGCTTAATCCAATACCACCCGGATAGCTGTCGTGAACGAAGATTGTTGGCTTCCCTGTATGGATTGCCTTTACTTGCGGTACTACATGCACATCATTCCGGTCGCATTTAATAAAAAGAGGAACCAATGACTGGATGGCATACGCTGAGGATGTCATAGCATCTGTCAGATCGGCCTCTTTCCAACCAACCGGTATGTCGAATGCAAGCCAAGTCCCGTTCGTATGCAGTTCTTCCGCCGGTAAGTCAATCGATCCCGAGCCTATATTGTCATGTTTACCAAACTTAATCTTCTTAAAAATCGTCGGAATCGCAAGCACGGCGATATCACCATAGGCGACGACGTTATCTCCAAATTCCTTCGTTGCATCTTCGCTCATCACTTTTAATTCCACTGCAAGGTTCGCATCCGTGAAATAATCGACGTCCACTTCCGTCACATAAGCCTTCTTTTCCTCCCAATCCAGTTCTTCGACTTGGTATTGGGTGCCTTGGTGGATATAGATCGCCTCTTCATGAAGGAGCGTCATCGCGCTAAACCGGTCCATCTCTCCGATGACCGTCGTATCCTTTGGATGGGTTTTATCAATGATAATAACATTTTCTTGCGAAGCGGACCGCAAGCTTACTTCACTTGCCGGAAAACGATCCGTCATCCAGTGCCATTTGTCGCTTGTACGGACAAGCACTCCTTCCGCCTCTAGAAAAGCGAGCAAGTCCTGCACCTCAAACTCGCCGTACGTTTCGGTCAACGAGAAAGGCAATTCGAAAGAAGCGCATTTTAAATGATCCATTAAAATGAAGAGATTATCTGGATGGATACGGGCCTCTTCCGGTGATTGACCAAGGAGATAGTCAGGATGATCAATGATGTATTGGTCGAGCGCCATCGATTGGGCGACGTAGATGATGAGAGCTTCTTCCTGGCGTCTGCCAGCCCGGCCCGCCTGTTGGAAAGCACTCGCAATATTTCCCGGGTAACCCGTCATGATGCACGCTTGCAATTGACCGATATCAATCCCGAGTTCCAGCGCATTTGTACTAACGACGGTCCGAATATCGCCTTCTCGCAATCCTTTTTCAATTTTTCGCCTCTCCGATGGCAAATAACCACCCCGATAGCCCATGATCGTTTCATCAAACAGTTTCTTCTTCGTCAGTTCTTTCATATAGGTGACGAGCATTTCGACGCGCACTCGGCTTTTCGCGAAAATGATCGTCTGAATTCCTTCCCTATATAAGAATGAAGCCAAATCTCGGACTTCCAAGATGGCGCTGCGCCGGATGCCGAATGTCGGATGGACGACGGGCGGATTATAAAAGACGAAATGCTTTTTTCCCGCTGGCGCCCCATTGTTCTCAATCAACCGCATCTCCGTATTCGTCAATGATTCCGCCAATACTTTCGGGTTGGCGATCGTCGCCGAAGTGCAAATGAAAACCGGATCACTTCCATAGTAATTGCAGATCCGTTTCAATCTCCGGAGTACGTGCGCCACATGGCTTCCGAACACGCCTTTATACGTATGCAGTTCATCGATGATGATATATTTCAAGTTCTCAAAGAGCGAAACCCATTTCGTATGATGTGGCAAAATACCGGAATGGAGCATATCGGGATTCGTCAGCACAATATGTCCCGACTTCCGGACTTTGGAACGCAGCCCAGGCGCCGTATCCCCGTCATACGTATAACTGAGGATCGCTTCCCCGCTCGCTTCGATCAATTCGTGAAGATCGGCCAACTGGTCCTGAGCCAACGCCTTCGTCGGGAACAGATAAATGGCACGCGATGTATCGTCCTCTAAAATGCTTTGCATGACTGGCAGATGATAACAGAGCGATTTCCCGGACGCTGTCGGTGTCACCGCAGTGAAAGATCGCCCCGTTGCTGCCAATTCGAACGCTTCTTTCTGATGGCTATACAGTTGCCGTATCCCTTTCGTACCGAGCGCCCGGATGATGGAAGGATGCAGTCGTTCCGGAAATTCGGCATAGACCGCCTCTTTCCCCGGGATGGTTCTTGTATGGATAATATTGGATGAAAAAGAAGGATCCGTCTGCAGATGTTCCAAAATTTCCGGAATGGACAGTTTGGTATGTTTCATTGGCCCTCTTCCTTTCGCAGCGCATCCAAAATAGTTTTCAATGTATATTCAGCCGAATTGATCGATAAGACAAACCGTTTTTTCCCAGTTTTCGGATAGAACGACTGGACGATGAATTGCTTCATGGAATCATGCAGCGATTCAATTTGATGAGGATGGACGTAAAGCGGTTTTGCGACTTTGATCCATTGTGAAACCTTGCTCGTCCATTCATCCAGCCACGCATGCGTTTGATCCGCATACGGCTTTACTTCTTGGAAAAAATCCGGTTCTCTATCCTGCTCTCGCATATCGGCATGACGTTCCAGACATTCTCGACAAACGGAGAGCAGTCGTTCTGTTTCTTTGATTAAATGCAAACCCATCTGCTCCTTCCGACTGTTTTTCTTCATTCTAGCAGATATTGCACTCGCTCACCATAGCCTAACGAACGTGCATTCCGATTTGTATCGGTATGTGAGAATTGCTTTTACAGGGTTGTGGGTTGTTTCGCAGTTTGCCCGATTGCCTACTTCCAAATGGTCGCGGCAGTTAAGGGACTTTCAAAATTCCTTTTTCAATTAGTTTACATAATATGATTATAAGAGTTCTGGAATGCCAACTAAAAAGGGTGATCGCAACTTGTGATGTATCACATTATCAACATTGTATCACCTACTTTTCTAATAATCTTTCTTCCCCTTACGTACGTCTAAAAAGTTTGAAGAACTCTTCCTCCATCCAATGTCGAATCCATCGAAGCCAAGCCAGGATCCGCTCTTTAACTACTGCCAGCCTACGTGTTTACCTACATAAGATTGGTGGTAAAAATAGAAGGAAGTACGCATCTTGAAATGGAGGTGGAGAATCGTTGCACATCCTCTTATATGTGAGCGCAGCCATCGCAGCTCTATCTTTGGCTCTCATTGCGGTCTTTGTCTTCCTCGTTCTGAAAAGTACAAAACAGACGATGAATTCATTGTCGGAAACCGTCCAGCGAGTGGAAACGAAGTTAAACGGCATCACGGAGCAATCCGCGCAATTGATGGAGAAAACGAACCGGATTGCGGACGATGTCGAGACCAAAGTACAATCATTGGATCAGTTGACCAAGTCTGCTCAAAATTTCGGCCAAACGACGGAGCACTTGAACGAATCATTCGAGTCTTTATCTCAACAAATCGCGACACCACCTAAAAAACTGCGGCCGTTGATGGAAAAAGCGACCGCCTTGACGGAAGCGACGGCACGGATCTATTATCGGCTGAAGCGGGAGAAAGAAGCGGCCCAACAAAAAGCGGCAAAGCAATCCGCGGGAGCGCCTTCCCATTCGGCATCCGTCCCGCAACTCGAATACCACAGTCGGGAATAAACGAAAATAGAGGTGATACAATATGGATTGGATGGGTATCGGCGTACTGCTCATCGGCATTGCGTTTGTGGTCCTCGTCATCCTGCTCATCAAACCGTTGAACAAAGCGGCCGATTTGCTGGAAGGCTTGCAGGAAACGACCGATCGCCTTCCCGATGTAGTCGACGATGTGTCGGCTCAGGCGACGGATATGTTGCAGACGAGCAACGCGACATTGGATCAGGTCAACAACCAAGTCCATTCGCTTAATCCCTTTTTCCATATCGTAGGCGATACTGGAAAAGCGGCCCGGTCGTTGACATTATCCGCATTGGAAAAAACGAATTTGCTTAAGGTGCAGACCGCAAGTGCAATGGAATACTCGAAACAGGAGAAATACGAAGGACTCTACGGTATCTTGTCGTTCCTCTTCTTCCTCTCACAGAGAAGGAAAGAGATGAAAGAGATTGCGGAAATTTCTCCGGAAAAATGAAAAGCGTAGAGGGCCCACACATCGTTGGGTTCCTCTACGCTTTTCATTGGTCCTGTACAATATATTTCCCTTCCTGTGCCGCTTCCTTGGCTTCTGCTTTCATCCGGGCGATATCGAATGCTTTTTGTTCTCCGGTCGCCACGAGATTACGAGGCCTCTTCAAACCGCCGCTTTTCGCCTCTTTCCGTTTCCGGGCTGCATAGAGGCCTAGCGCTGCCGTCCCGTATAGACCGCCGAGGCGTTTGTTCCGTTTCTCCTCATCAATATCCACGACCTTGCTCTTTGCCGCTTCGGCCACATCGACAAGGGAGGAAGAGAGTTTCCGTGTCGTCTCACCGACATCCCCCACAACATGAAAGAGTGGGGTGAGCGTCCCAAGCTTTTCATTGACATCCGCCAATGTATCATTGGAATGTCGGATGATCTCGCCGGTCTCGGAAAGTACTTCGTCCAACTGATCCGGCAGACGGTCCACGGTCTCGTTGACCCCCTCCAAAATGGAACTGAAATGATGGAGTACTCGAGCGATAAAAATCGCGAGCACCAAAAATCCGACTCCTAGCAGCAGTACGCCAACTCCTGTCAAACTCATACTTTCACATCCTTTCTATTTAATTAATATGTTGCTTGTTTGCCGCGTTTCCAAGAATCCACCATGCCCAGTGTCAGTTCAGAAAACTGGACAACCCGGACGAACGGTTTCGTCCCGGGCATGACTTCGCTTTTCGCATAAACGCCTGTCGCCTCCTTCAAACCGGTGCTCGTCAGATAGGCGGTTTCTCCGACTTCTTCCACTGTATCGAAGACGCTATCCAATGCCTCCAGCTTGACGTCGATGTCACGAATTGTCCAATCCGCTTCCTCCAATGTCTGTTCCACTGCGCCAGCGGTTTCATTCACTTGTCCTTCCATCCGGTTGGCGACATTGCCAAGCGATTCGATACTTTGGGCAACCCGATGCAAGAGTTTCGCCACGTAAATGGAAAAGATGGCAAACGAAACAGCGATAAGCAATACTCCAATCGCACTCAACATTACTTCCGAACCTCCTCTCTTTTGTTCTATACCACTTTTTCCTGCAGTTTAAGCGTGAGAGGGATTAAAAGTGAAGCGGGAAGGAATATGTAATTGCCAACGCGATTTCAATCTAATGAGGTTTGCTTAGGAACGTTGGGAGGTCAACACAAAGTGTTTCGAGGCTGTCCCGGAGCATTATGAAGTTCTTGCGGTACGTAATAAAGTTTACCGAAAACGTTTTGATATTCAATTTAAAATAAAAAAGGGATGTCCTCATGCTGATGAACATCCCCTATCGATTGAATTTATTCTCGCTCCAACGGCATGGAACAGCAGCGGAAGGAGCCTCCGGATTTAATGATTTCGGAAAAATCAACCTCGATTACCTCGAAGCCATGTACCCGCATCGCCGCATTAACGCCTTTGTTTTGCGGCAAGCTGAACACCTTGCCGTCCCCGATGGATAAAACGTTCGTCCCCATCGTGAACTGTTCGTCGGAAGATACCTCGATTAATGTATACATCGATCCCAAGAAGTCCACCATATCGTCGGATAGTGCTTGCGGAAAAATCAAAGCCACTTCAGGGGATAATATATTGAACACGCAATCCAGATGCAGGTACTTTTCCTCAAATGGGACGCGGATGATCCGACGATCCGGCAAATCTCTTTCCAACTTGGATACGGCCTGCTCGGAAGTGCGGCTGCTGATCCCGACAAAGACCTTTTCCCGATCGATGATGACGTCCCCGCCTTCAACCCGGTCGGCCGTCGTTTGATAAGGAATGTTTTCATCCTCCAACCATTCCTCGAGCGCCTCCTCCTCCCCTTTCCGGATATCACTTGCCATTTCGGCTACGAACAGATCGTCTCCAACTGTGAATCCGATATCCCGTGTAAAAACTTGTTCCGGAAATTGTTCGGAAGATGGGAGCTTGATCACTTCCACACCATGTTTCCGCAGCTGGCGTTCAAATTCCCGATGCTGTTCCATTGCAACTTTCACATCGATGTTTTCATCCTTGTATTGCTTTTGGACGTCATTGATAACATCCTCAATCGCCATAAATTTCGGTTGGCACAAAACAACTCGCTTCAGCGGTTCATATTCAGTATCGCATTTCGTTGTCGGCTGTTGTGTTACGGGAGATTCCATGTCTTCATCCTCCAAATGCAGTTTCTCTTGGTGGGTATTCCCGTTCCGCTTTAAATTAAACCTTCGATGGATTGTTCCGTCAGCCACTGGCCAACGGTTTGATTGAATAGATCTGGCCGTGCAATTGGAAATCCGTGACCGATGCCAGGAATCAGGAGATATTGACAGTTTGGATGAAATACAGCAAGTTCCCTGGCCGATTCGATGACGCTTTTTCTTTCTTTCATCCCGGCTGTGACGAGGATGGACGTCGAGCTTTTGGAAATTTCGTCAGAGAGTGAAAATGACAGGTTTTCTCGCAGCATATCGACCAATGTCGCAGCTTTCATTTTCACGCTATCTTCATAGTACCGTTCAAAATAGGGGGCCTTATTCATATAAAGTTGTTTGGCTTGTAGTTTCGCAAATTTCCGATCGTGGACGAGTGGCATCGTCATGCGAACTGTTGGCCCGATAAGCGGGAAGACCCAGGCCATCGGGCGGATGAGAGCACTATTGACGACAGCGGTCCGTATAAGATGCGGAGCTAAGCTAAGCATCTCCAAGATGATTTGGGCGCCGATTGAAAAGCCGATGACATGGACGGGTCGACTAGCCCTTTTGTTTTCAATTAAATCTATCAATTGCTTGGCATTGTCACGAATGGAGAACGTCCCCTCTTCACTTCGTACACCGTGGCCTTGTAGAGTTGGCACAATGCAATGATAATCTGTGAAGTAGCTGACTTGCTTGTCCCACATCCATCCCCCGGCCCCGCCACCGTGAATAAAGACGAGAAGCGGTCCGTCTCCTATTTTTCCGAATTGTTCATAGCGAACGACCATCCGTCCCACCCCTTTCTTTCATCAAGCTACCGTTTTTTCAGAAACCCCATGGGTATACTAATTGTAACACCTGATCCAGATGGTTCGAAGAAGAAGGGAGACGGAAGAAAATTGTCCAAGAAACTTGTGAAGGCCATTCAATCCAATGCCCTTCCCCTGCATGAAGAATCTACATTTGATGCAATCCTTGAGGCAATTGGAGATGCCGAAATCGTGTTGCTTGGAGAGGCATCGCACGGGACATCGGATTTTTATGAAGTTCGGACAGATCTGACGAAGCGGTTGATTCAAGAAAAGGGGTTCACTATTATAGCGGTCGAGGGAGATTGGCCGTCTGCACAGGATGTCAATCAGTACATCAAGGGGTACGACACGCAAGGAAAGGACACGGCTGAACTGCTGAAGGAGGCATTTCATCGTTGGCCGACGTGGATGTGGGCGAATGAGGAAATTGAAGCGCTTGTGAACTGGTTGAAGGAAGAGAACGATAAGCGGCAATCGGAGCAAAGAGTCGGTTTTTACGGTATTGATTTATATAGCTTATATGAATCGATTGATGAAGTGTTGAATTTTTTAAAAGAAAATCCATCTTTCGGGGTGGATTTGGACCTGGCAAAAAAGGCTTTCTCCTGCTTCGAGCCATATAACCGCATGCCTGAGCACTATGCGATTTCAACCTCTCATTTTTCAGATGAATGCATTCAAGAAGTATCAGAATTACTCGCTTCCATCCGGAGTAATGCTTCCCGCTATGGTGAAGGGCAGGAGCGAGACCTTAATCTTGCCATGAATGCCTTGGTTGCCAAAAATGCCGAATGGTATTACCGGGCGATGATGAAGGAAGACGCGATTTCTTGGAATGTCCGGGATGTCCATATGGTGGAAGCAATCAAGAAACTCAAAGATTACCACGGAGACGGAGCGAAAATCATCGTCTGGGAACATAACACCCATATTGGGGACGCCTCCGAAACGTCGATGAAGCGAGAGGACATGATCAATGTCGGCCAATTGGTCCGGGAGCAGTATGGAAAGGACAACACGTACGCCATCGGATTTGGCACCTATGCTGGAACAGTCATTGCAGCTGCAAACTGGGGCGATCCATTCCGGCGAATGACCGTGCCACCCGCTCCCTTCAATACGTGGGAAGGTCAGCTCCACGCGGCGGGGGAAGAAGACAAAGTCCTTCTATTCAATGAAGAAAACCGTCCTTTATTTCACGAGTGGATCGGCCACCGCGCCATCGGAGTCGTCTACCACCCGGAATTCAAGGCATATGGCAACTACGTTTCATCTCGTGTCAGCCATCGTTATGACGCCTTCATCTTTATTGACCAAACAACTGCGTTGCGGCCGCTTTGAGGTGACTTGACGGAACTGTCAGGGCGCAGCCATTCTGTCCGTCTGCTATCCCGAACAAAAAAAACGCCTGTCCTCTTTCATCGAGCGGCAGGCGTATTACTTGATTTTGAAACTTCGGTAAATGAAAAATCCCAAGGAACCGAACAGGACGACAAGGAAAACGGCCATATCCCAAGCTCCCCCGCCAAGATAGCGGCCAAAAGCGTTCTCAATGATTTTCCAAGTCAAGTAGGAAATGAATAGAAGCGATTCATTTTTCATGACATTCACGAGCCATATTGAATTGCGGTACAATCGAGGTGCATTCTCCTCAGTCAACCCTTGGTAATTATGGGTTTCGGGATGCTTTTCGACGAAGGACAGTATAATCCATAAGAAAGCGCCAATTCCCGCCAACAGGAACAGGAATCCTTTATGTCCCCAACCGTCGATTTCTCCGGTGACATAATAATGCATCGGTACTTCTTCGGGCAAGGCAGGCCACGAAAATATACCGTAGATGACAACCGCCAGAAATACCCCCATTGTAACCCGGTCGAACCAACGCTGGCCTGCTGACCTTGGGATATCCAACTTCGGTGGATTGATCATCGGCCTCCCCCTAGCCAAGATTTTTCATAAATGCAAATTCTGTTTCCGATCCGCAATACCTGCGGGCTATTTCGAAAGATCGGTAACCTTAATATTAGCCAGCAATGCCCGGCAACCTTCCGTAACGAGATCGTACGTCTCTTGGAAATCCCCTGTATAATAAGGGTCGGGGACATCGATCCGATTTTCGGTCAAATCAAGCAAGCGCAAAATTTTAGGGTGATCCGGCTGTCCAAGCATACGCCGGATCTCCTCGATATTGCTCCCGTCCATCCCGATAATGTAATCGAATTTCTCAAAATCCGCCTTATCCAGTTGACGTCCTTTCATTCCTTCTGTCGAAATGTTGTATTCTTTTAATTTGCCAATCGTCCCGGCATGCGGAGGCTTGCCGATATGCCAAGAACTAGTGGCAGCAGAATCCACCGAAATTACATCCTCCAAGTTTTCCTTCCGTACTAGCTCCCGGAAAACGGCTTCGGCCATAGGCGATCGGCAAATATTGCCGAGACAAACGAATAATACATGACTCATCAGTAGCACCTCATTATCTATATTTTATTGTCTATTATCCATCCGAGAAGATTTGACTTTCTTTTCCACGTAAATTAAAAACGATTTCTGGGTAGTTTAGGGATAGCGTAAAAAAAATGAATGGAGGAGTAATAGAAATGAATGAAAATCCTCGTGTCAATCATGGACGCTCATTAGCAATCAAAGCGAGCTTGATCTTTCCGGTCGTTTGGATTGTACTATCCCTCATATACGGCGTTTCTTTTTTTGATTCCACTTTATTGGGTGTTGCCGTTTTACTCGTTTCGTATGTAGCCGGCGATATGATGATTTTGCCAAGAATGGGAAATGGAGCAGCTACGTTCGGCGATCTGGTCATCGGTTTTTTTCTTTTATGGATTGGACTCCTACTATTAGGATATGATAATTCATTGGGTGAAGCCTTGCTGACCGGCTCCCTCATTACATTGGGAGAATACTTCTACCACGCCTGGCTTCTACGGACACAATATACTCATAATCATGTCTGAATAAATTACTCCGAAAGCCATTCGTCGGCATTCGGGGTTTTTTATCCCTCTGAAGGTCCTTTGGATTTCCCCTAATTTCTCCAACGGATGAAGGATTATTTCCTCCATCCACTTCCATTGACAATCAACCTACATACTGATATAATGAAATTTTGTAAGGATAATCATTTGAATTCTGGCTTCCAACGAACTGTTTTTAAGCATACTTATTCACACTGGCGCGACTAAAGGGTCGCAAGGACGCAAAAGTAGGTAGGGTTTGCGTTGCTTAGGTTAGAAGACACCCAGTGGAACAATGACCGCGGCAATGTGAGTTTATACTTTCATCGGTAAACGATCCCCGAATCATCGGGTTGAAAAATAACTTCAAAACTTCAAATTCCTTATGTAAATAAAGGGGTGTCTTCCTAGGAGGACACCCCTTTTTCCAATAAACTCAATGTTACTGCTAATCATAACAAAAAGGGCTATTCCCTGCCAGTAAACGAGTTTTTCAGTTCTCGATTTTTTCGACTTGAAGCCTGCCTTCCGGATCCACAGATATCCGCTGCGCGTCCCCCCATGTCAATTCAAGCGGGAATGTGGCGGCCCGTGATTGCGAGAAGTACCAAGTGCGACCAGGCGGTACCAGTACGAGGTACCAATCCTCCCGGCCGAGGAAGTTCAAGCCGTTGGGGTCCACCTCAGTTCCTTTCCGGAGAGGAATGCCCTCATCCATCAACCGTTCGCCGGCATCCGTGACAAAAGGTGTTACGATTCCGATTTCACTTATATTAAGAAAGGATTCCTTCGTCAGATCGCCGAACAAATCGCGCTTCCGGCGGCCGATTAATTCCACGATGTTGCCGGCCGGGTCCTCAAAATACATGGAGTCCGCGTCAAACCCCGAAAAGTAGACTTCATCACGCCCGCTATCCCGGTTCAACGTGACCCGTTCGGTGATCCAATACTTCATCATTGAAAATTGGTTTCCCGGAATATTGATGGCGAAGTGATAATAGGCAGGCAGCTCCGATTGCTTAAATGTCAAATGAGAAGTCCCGACTCGTACCGTGAACTGCTCATCCGCCGTTTCCGTTACATCCAAACCAAGCACAAATCCATAAAATCGTCTCAACGACTTCAAGCGATCCGTATAGAGCGTCGCCGACTGGATCACCTACTCGCCCCCTTCTTCTGCCTGCGCAGTGAATTAACTGACTAGTTTAAGTATACGACAAGACGGCCTATGCTTCTAGATTTCACTGCATTTACAGAAAAATCCCAAGACCATGTACATAATGGCTTGGGATTTCCATTATTAAATCATCTTCGAAAAATGGCAACGAGTTCGATTGGCCAAACGGATGGCAGTCTCTGCTTGCCAAACAAGGCACGGGTTCATTTAGTCCAATTTAACCCGAATGATTTGACCAGTATTAGCATCCACTTTCACTTCATATTTCAATCCGTTCGCGGTTCGGATATCGATTTCATAGACCAAATGACCATCGTCATTATCCAATTCGGCTTTCACGACGTTGCCGGGAACGCGCTGCAGCGCAATGGATACAGCTTGTTCCAACGAAATCCTCCGATACCGCGGGTGTTGCCAATGACCTTCCCAATTCAAATTTCCGTTTGACATACTTTCCCCTCCCCATTCATCCAATCCCTTTCATTTTATGTGCCGAAGATGGGAAGAGTGATTTGTGAGGGGCTCCAGAAGTATCCACGTCGGCCCCTCTGCAATCAAATCAATTGATTTTATTCCTTTTTACCCTATTCTGATAAATAAAAGGAGTGGAACCGACTTATGCCTAATCTGGACCATGAAATCAAAACCTATCTCCGTCAAATGGACCGCAGTTTTTACATGGATGAGCTAAAAGAGTTCGCCTCGTACGATGAACCGATTCCGATCGGTCATGAACAGACCATTTCTCAACCTTCTCTAGTCTTGGATATGACATTGGCCTTAGATTTGCAACGCGATTCCAAAGTGCTGGAAATTGGAACAGGCTCCGGTTTCCAAACCGCTGTGCTCGCTGCCTTTGCTGAAACCGTCTATACGATTGAGCGTATTGAAGCGCTTCATTCCCGTGCGAAAGAACGGCTGCATGAAGCCGGATTTTCCAATATTCATTTCAAGCTGGATGATGGCAGTGTGGGCTGGCCGGAAAACGCGACGTATGACCGCATCATGGTGACGGCTGCTGCCGTGGAAGTGCCTGCTGAACTGCTGGAGCAGCTAGCTCCCAACGGGAAAATGGTCATCCCGGTAGGAACCTCTTTCCTGCAGGAACTTCTCCTTATTACGAAAGATGCCAAAGGAAATATTCAAAAAGAAGTGATCGATCAAGTTCGGTTTGTCCCGCTCAAAGGAAAATATGAATACTAAAAAAATTGCCCACCTCCTCCCCCTGAAAAAGTTTGCATGTTTAATAGAAATGCACAACGGGAAGAAGATTACCAGCACCACGAATACTAAATCTTAGAGGAGGAATTCACGATGGCAAAAGACAACAACAACAGAAAAATGACGGTGGAAGAAGCAGGTCGTAAAGGCGGCGAGTTTTACGAAGAAATTGGACGCAAAGGCGGAGAAGCCACTTCCCGAAATCATGACCGTGAATTCTACGAAGAGATTGGACGTAAAGGTGGAGAAGCTCGTGCTCGCCAAAACGACAGCGATGACAACGATGGTAAAATGAGCAAAGAAGAGGCGGGCCGCAAAGGCGGAGAAGCACGGGCAAGACAACGGAAGAACGACTAATTCAACGTCCGGAAGGCCCTCTTAGCAGGGCCTTTTTCCATGCTTTTCAGGTTCTTTTCCAATCCCTTCGGTGAAATGACTACCTTTTTATCCTAAGTTCAGTTTTCATTTTCCTGACTACCTTGTTCCAATAAAAAGCGTTTCACTTCAAATAGGTCGTTTGTGCAAGCCAGTGTCTTGGCAGCATTCAGCACCGCCCGATCTTCGGCGTCGATATAGTCCGTTAACGGAATCATATTGAAAAACTTCTTCCATGGATGGCGCTTTTCCAGTTCCTTCACTTCCCTCTGTATGTCGTCTGAAATGATTTCATTGACTATGAAGAAAGTCTCATTCAATCGGACATCGGGAAAACGACGCTCCAGCATTTTCACCTGTTCAGCATCCCAATCCTCTCTCATCATCCATGTTGTACTCCCCACATTACCGGCCGTGTCCATTACCTCATCCGTCCATTTTTCATATTGCTCGTCGGATATCTCTATTTTTGAAATGATGGCGACATTAAAAAACTTTGAATGTGCTTGTAATTCCTTTTTCTTGTTAAACACGGCTCTCCTCCTCATTCATATTGTGTAGCTCCCATCAGCTAAAAACGAAAAAAGACAGGTTGAAACTCACCCTGTCTTCGAAAGTTTTCATTTTAAAAAAGGGAAAAAGTGTTCCAGTGTAAGAATGATGGCAACGACAGCTGCAATTTCAAACAGTGTGCGCCCTACATTCGGTTTCCGTTTGTCTTTTTCCCAGAAATGATTTTTGATAATCATGACGCCGGAAATGACAATCACAAGTTGAATCGGTCCCATTCCAAACCTCCTGGCCTACTGGACGGCGATTGTCCACATCCACTCGCCTTATTTCACTTCCCATTTATGTGGAGCGACCACACCTTCGGGACTTACTACGAAACGTACCCGTCTTGGCCATTCCTCTCCATCTTCGCTAATGTAGAGAATGATTTCCTTCGATCCGACCGCCGGCACCGAAGTCCCGATAATTTCGCCCCATATTGGTACACGTGATTGAATTTCATAAGAAGCGACGCCTTTCCCAATCGATCCGGCTGTCGGAGCTTTCTTGTTTATGAGGTCCGCTGCCATGTTCACGCCCGGAACTTTGCCAAGCACTTTCATCATGCCGAGCGTTCCATACAAATTGGCTACCGCTTGCGTTGTTTTTCCGGCATAGTAATTGAATTTCCCTTGCTCTGCACCTTGTGTGTAGTAATGCAGTTGCGGGTTATCTTTGAACAGGATGAATTGGCCGTCTTGCACCGTATACCTGACTTCATACCCAAACAGGTCGATTGAGTCGGTTTCCACGCCCAGTGCATTATAATTTACAGGAACACCGGTGCTAATGACATGTTTTCCATTATCACTTTGCCATTTGATATTTCCTTGCGCAAGTTCTTCTACTGTTTTATCGACTGCGGTAATTCTTTCTTGTGCCGTAGAGTCCGCCGCCGCCTTTTTCAACCCTTGCAGATCTTCCAGATTGAAATAGCCGTTCCCGACTTCCTCTTTCTTTTCGCCGGACGCCAGCGTGCCTCCGACAGGCGTCGTACGGTGATCCATAACGACTTGCAACGGCGTCTTGGCGGCATATGTGGCCCACTGATCGACCGGAAATGAAATGTCCGTCAGATTGTCTTCCATCAGCGACTGAATATCCATCAACCAAAGCTCCATCGTCAACAAATCGGATTCCACACTTGCTAACGAATCCGTTTGAGTCGAATCGAACATATTCAGATCGGCAATCGTACGGTCCCGGCGTTTTTTCGCAGTATCGATCCCACTTTGGACATCGCTGTCATTGAATTGAGGGAGAGCGACTATATCAGCCACTTTGGCTGTGATGGCATTCGCTTCATCCGTCAAACCGGTGGTCAGTTGAGAGATATCCGTAAGAGCCTCTTCCACATCCCCTTCCAAGAAACTTTCTTGAATATAACCGTCCGGGTTCGGTTCCAATGCATCCAGCGCTGCGTTCATCTGGGTCAAAACGCTATAGAAATTGCTTTTAAATAGCTGCAAGAACTGTAGGAGCGGGAGATGACATTCCTGATAATAGGAGCGAATGGCACTTCCGCCTTTCCCTTTTAATGCGTCGTCCATGCCGACCAGTTTCTGGACTGCCATATCAATTTGTTGGATTTCACCTTCCAGTCGGTCAAGCATCTCCAGATTTTTTTGCAAGCCATCGGAGAAAGTACTCACTGTCAATATTTTCATAGAATTGCACTCCTTTGGCCATGTGTGGTCGGAGTACCTCCAGTGATGCCTGTGCCGATGGTTTCATCCGAGGCGAGAATGAATTCGACCGAGTTCTCTGTCGTTTGTATATTTTTAAGCAATAGCGTCTTGTAGTTAGTTAACAATGTCTCCAGTTGGGATTGCAAATTGGTTAATTTAGTAACGACGTCCAGCTGATTTTGAGAGATCGGGGGAACCGCCTTCGGGTCAATCCCCTCCGCCGCGCTGGTCATTTCACCGAGCTGGTTTTCCACCTCGGCATATATGACTTTCATTTCTGTCATGGTGAAGCCTCCTTTCATTTTGGTTACGACTGCGCAGAAGCTGCCGCCTGTTCTGCCAGCAACCGATCAATCGTCGCTTGAATACTTGCAATTTCCGCTTGAAGAGCTGCTATTTTAGCTGTTATGGCATCGAACACCTTCGTGAATTGCTCGCCCGACAGCTCCAAGTAGGAAGCATGTATGTCCGCATCCCGGATCTCATCAAAATCGGAAGCATGGTTCCCATGCCATGTCGTCAGTGTCAAATCAGGTTCCAGGCATTTCCCTTCATTTTCCCGGAATTCGCCTTGCTTGCTCTCCAAGTTTGACTGACAAGCTTGCAGCCGTGCCACCTCATTCAATTTCTTCGCTTTTAACGCAATATAAAAGCCTATCATGAGTGACTCCCCCTTTTCCTCTCCTCCGCGGGAGATGCTTGAATGATTTTCGGTATGAAAACGGTGAATAACACAACGACCCCAATAACAATTAACAGGACAAAGATGATCGTTCGCCCGCTGTGATCCGCTGAACGTTCTTGGAACGTATTTGGATGACCATCTATTCCATTGCGTATCGGCACTTCTTTTGTAAATAAACCAATTTCCTTCGACTTGGCGGCAACAGTGCTCCTCTCGCTGCGTCCCGCTTCCCGGAACAGAGAAGTGGTGTCGCCGCGGGCGGGCAGCTTTCGGGTTCCATCGAACTGGACGTTGAATTGTTTCACGGGGATCGTATTCTTCATTTCAATCTTTCCTGCATCATGTAGATAATCGGTGTTCTTTTTAAACTGCAATTTGTTATACAAGACCGGTTCCAAGTCCTTGATGGTTTCATCAGAATTCGTAAGACCAGGCTTTGGAAAAATAAACCACCCAAGCGCAGCCAATAGAAGTACGATCCTCATACGCTTTCTTTTCATACCGTTATTCCACCGTGGAAGTTTCATTTATTCGGGGTCGATTGAGAAAATAGGAAATTGCTAACATAGCGCATGCAATAACGCCAACAATGGTTGCACCCCACCCGAATAGGGTTTCCGGCTCATACTTGATGGATATGAACACTTTGGAGACAACGTCTGGAATCCGGATTTCTGGTACACCTAGGACAAGCATTGGAATAACATACAGTGCCATGAGCACCATGGCGGCCATCCAACCGACTGTCGGGCTGATGTCGAGCGCCGTCCGGATTAGCGCCGCGCCTGCCAGCAATAATAACACGGTAAATATAGTCCACTCAATTGCTCTATCATCCCGCAAAATATACATATTGACGCTATATAAACTGATGATCAAACCAACGAGCACAGAAAGCAGAACCGTTATTCCTAAACTTACGCGGGTTCCTGTCCCCTCAGTAAAACGGTGTGTGAAGAAACCGATGAATAGACTGCTGATCAACAAGATTATGAAAAGAATCAGAGGCGGCACTTTTTTCATTTCATCCGCCAGTAATGCTTCTCCCCGTACTTCCAATGGATTGACGAGGTAATTGAATACGTATCCGTTCTCTTGTCCATCCACGTAGGTGTTGGCGAGATAATTTTGAATGTCATCCTGGAACTCGGACATCTCATTCAGATTTGTTTGCCATTTGTCGCTAAAGATGGCGGATGTGTCTTTTAATTCATTCGCTTTCCCATACAAGTCCGCCGCGTAATGGACCAATCCGTCCTGGCGTTCGGACAAGGATGCCATCTGGCTGCTTAAAGACACTATTTGGGAGCTGATATTTTGTTGACCTCCAACCACTTGGCCTTCTCCGACAGCCTGGACCGGCTCCCCTTCTGTCGATTGGAGTTGAGCTAAAAGGGCTGCCGCTTGCTCATTGATCGAATCCAGGTCATCCTGCAACGCCTTATGTTGTTCTTCCATGGATTGCTCATAACCGGACATGATCGCTGCGAAGGAAGAGCTTAAGTTACCCATACCAAGTTCGGTCTGAGGGAGGCTTTCGCCAACTGTGCTCCAGCCTGTGAGCTCTTCTTCACTGATTTTAACGGCATGTTCCAATAGATCTTTTACCACTTTGTCTTGAAGTAATTCGTTTTTCATCGTTCCCCGTTGGCGCTCATTGAGCATGAACTCGTATTGGTCCAGTTTCGCATAATAGGACATGAGGGAAGCGGTCTCCGCGGAGGCCGGACTTTGATGGAACAGTTTCTTGAATTGTTCTTGTTCGACAGCTGACAAAGCCGGATTTTTCAGTAATGCTTCTTCTTTCAAATGGATTGCATACCGGATAGCGGTTTGATCTGATGACGTATTTTCTAACATGGACTGATAAGTGTTGAGCTTCCCGGCCAATGTCTCAAATGAAGTATAGAGTTCATGATATTCATTAGCTGCTGTCCGGAAATCACCGATATCCGTGCTAGCCATTTCGTTCAAAGACTGGGCTTTCGCTGTCATCGAGTCATTCAACGTTTTAAATTCCGTTTCCAATTGGGAAAGATCCGCTGCGAGCTGCATACCTAGTTCATCATCGCCCACTGTCGTTTTCAGCGATGCCAACGTTGCTAACAGATTTTGTATTTTTTGTTGTTCATCGGCCATGTCGGGAATGGTCCGGTTGGCCTTTTCTTGCGCTTTCGCGAGCAAATCACTTTGGATTGCCTGCCACTCTTTTTGATATGGCAAGCCATTGATGTTTGCGGAAGAAAGTCCCTGCGAACCTCCTCTCTTCCCCTGTTCCAACTCTTTTTCCAACCGATTGAAAAGCGAATAGTTATATCGATCGATAGCCGTCCCGTGCACCGCAAGCAATTCGTCCACTTGACGATCGATTTGCTGTTGACGCAGTTCGGCTAACGCAATCAGCTTTTCTTTATTCTCAACAATCGCTTCATTCACTTCTGTAATTTTCGAATTCAGTTCCTCATTATTTTCTTCCAAGGCGAGGAGGGATTCGTTGAATCGCTGTGCTTGTGCGGCAGCCGCACTCTGTATCTTCTCTAAGCTATCGCTTTGCACTTGAAGAAGGATTTGCTTTTGTTCGCTTTGGAAGTTTTTATACTGTTCGACATAGGAAACAAATTCATTCAATTCCGAGCCGAACGTTTCTGCATCCTGAATATGCGAATCATGGGCTTCCCCCGCATTCCCAATGATGGAGCGCAGTCCTTCCATCTGCTCTTTCTGCTGTTTCATCTTTTCCGCGAATGCCTCGGAGCCCGGCTTGTAATAGGTGGACATCGCATCGAGGAATTCAGTCTCTTTCGTCAAGATGTTATCGAATTCCTTTTTGATATGGTCCATTTCCAGCGCAACATAACTCCAATACAATGTGGATATTTTGTCATTCACCCGATTGGTGGCTTCTTTGATTTCATTCAGCACCTTCTCCTTTTGCGCGCCATCCTTCTGACGTTGCACTTGGTAGGAGAACTCCGCTTTTTGCGGATTTTGCTGGTCGTAGGACATGATCCGTTCCGAGAAATCAGAAGGGATGTAGACGATGGCTTCGTATTGGTTCGACTTCAGTCCATTTGCCGCAGCTCCACGTCCCATCACTATCCATTCATAAGGCGAATTATCGGATAGGATCGAAACGACTTCCTGTCCCATCTCGATCGACTCCCCATCCCGGGCATCCCCGAGGTCTTCATTCACAATTGCGATGATCCGCTGTTGATGTCCGTTCATATGGAGGAGACTGCCGCCCATCAACTGAAAAAACACGATGGGGATCGCGAGAATCAACAGCACGCCAGCTATCAATTCAATCTTTTTTCTTCTATTGCTTTTCATTGCACAATCTTCCTCTCCAACTTGCATAAAGGTGTGAGCACTTTTTGATCATATCCGTTCAAGACATAGTGGACATAGCCCAGCGGTAATTCCGGCTCTTTCCGTTCATACGGCAGAGTGTACAATGTCTGCTCTGATTTTCTCATGAAGAGGAGAGCTTGCCGTATGAGTTTCAACTCATTGGTGAATGTGTCATACCCTTTCGTGATTTCCGCATTGGTGATGGATACGATGATATTCAATCCTAAATGCGTGTATTTCTTCATCAGCTTGGCTAGCCGGTCCTGGATGCCGATGTCGACAGTTTGCAAAAATCTCGTATAGCCGTCGATGATGAAAAACGATGGCAGAATCGTATTCGGCTTGCCATTTCGGAGATTCTCCAAATAGATTGCCTCTGTACGTTCAAAGTACAACTCCACCACTTGCAGCCAATCGATCAACTGCTCTTTCGATTCCAAGTAATCTACATCGTCATCCTTGCCAAACTCCGCCAATCCCCGGTCAAACGAATCGAAAATGCCGATGAAGCCTTTCTCTTGTTTGGCCAATTGATGGAGCAACAGCTTCAACAAATTGGTTTTCCCGCGTTGCGGCTGTCCAATAAGCAAGCAATGATTGGTCTTTGTGAAATCCAGAAGGACTGGTTGCACGGAATCTTCATCCAAGCCGATGGGAAGTTGCCCGACTGGTACAGGTCGGTTTATATAGTCGAAGAAATTATTTGTCGTCAACTCAAGCGGCAACATCGGAATCGGCTCGGCCTCCGGATAATCGCGATATTTCGCTTTGGTGGCCTGGACAGCTTCCCTCACCGATTCGAGGACGTCCCAATCGGTTTCTCCTTGAGCCGGCAAGTATAGCTGTGAAAAATAGGCTTCTTCTTTTTTGATGACTGCCCTGCCCGAAAATGGTTCCAATTCAAACGGCAGGCGTCCAACAATTCCATACGCTTCCGATGGATCCATCAGATAATGGACAATTTTCGTTTTGAGGTTATTCATGAGCGATTGACGGACGGATTGCGCTCTTGTCGCCCCGACAAATATGTAAATGCCGAGCGACTGTCCATCGCGGCCGAATTGGTTCATCAGCATTTCGGTCTCTTCCATCTCTTCCCGCACAATATCGTAGTTGTCAATGACGAGGTACCATAATGGAAACGGCTCGGAGGCCACTTCGTTATACATGCTGATATGACTGACTTCCGCTTGCTGGAATGCCCGTTTCCGCTTGGCGATTTCGTCCGTGATCCGCTTGATCAGTTTATGGCGTTTCAGATCTTCCCCTAACGTGAAATAATCCGCCGTGTGAGGAAGTTGACGCAATGGCAATAAAGAGCCGTTACCATAATCCAAAATATAAAAATGAGCTTTCTCAGGAGATAGCCTCTCTCCGATACCAAGCAGCAACGTCAACAACGAATACGATTTTCCGTAGCCCGGAGAACCGAACACGCCGACATTTCCGTCTTCCATTACACGATAGCTGATCGGCGACTGACTTTGCTTTTCAGCTTCATCGATCATCCCAATTGGAACTTCGAATGGATTAGTGTCTGCCTCCGCTTTCCTCTCAATCCGCAAAGCAAGCGGCGGCAGCCACGGGCTCGATAACTTCCGGATCCCAAGTTCTTCTTGGGTTTGAACGATCCGATCGGTGACGACCTCGATTTCAGTGATTTTGGATTTATTGCGGTCGGACCGGGTTTGGATACCGGATAGCGGGTACAAACCAAGATCCGTCACAATGGCGACTTCATCTTCCCCTTCAAAGGTCTCTTCCATGTAAGAGGCCCGGCTCCAAGCAGATTGGAAGTATTCATACACTTCGTTATTGCCGACTTGCAAATAGCCCCGGCCGGTCACTGTGATGGAAGCCGCGTCATTATTTTTCAAGATTTCTTTACTGTCCGATTCATCTTGCACTTTCAAGGCGACCCGGAACCGCGCGTTGCTCCAAATCTGCTCATCGATGACACCGCCCGGCTTTTGCGTCGCCAAAATGAGATGGACGCCCAAGCTCCGGCCGATCCGTGCCGTACTGACCAGCTCCCGGATGAACTCCGGCTCTTCGCTTTTCAACTCCGCAAATTCGTCTGAAATGAGAAGCAGATGCGGCATCGGCTCCGGCGTCTTCCCTTCTTTATACAGCGTCGTATAGTGATCGATATGCGAAACACCGTACCGATCAAACAGGATCTGCCTGCGCTTCAATTCACTGTTGATGGAAGCGAGCGCGCGCATACTGAAGTTTTTGCTGCCTTCGATATTGGTGATCGTCCCAAGTAAATGCGGGATTTTCCTGAATGGCTGGGCCATCCCTCCGCCCTTATAGTCAATTAATAAAAAAGCGACCTCATGCGGATGAAAATTGACAGCAAGTGATAAGATCAGTGTTTGCAAGAATTCACTCTTCCCGGAACCGGTCGTTCCAGCAAGGAGTCCGTGGGGACCATGTGCTTTTTCATGGAGATTTAATTCCACCACATCCGAATTCCCTTTGAACCCGATCGGCACCGCCATCGATTTCGCCGATTCGTTCGTCATCCACAAGTAGTCAATCGGCAATTGTTCGACTTCTTTGACGCCGTACAATTCCAGAAAGCTGACCATTTTCGGGATGGAACTGACCATTCCGACTTGATGGTTCAAAGTCTTTAACATCCTGGCGAACCGCTCATTCGTTCCGTCCTCCACTGCATCTAGCCGGAATGGCACACGGACTGCCCTTTTCGCGTCCATAATCATTTCGCCTTCCCGCTCATTCAAATAGCGGACGAGCGTCTTGGCGTTCTCCGGGATCCGTTCTTGGGCGGACGCTGTGAAGATGACGGAAATACCAAGTTCCTCTAAGTTTTTCCCTTCCAAATATTCCAGGATGATATGCTCTGCAATCAATTGATAATCTGATACGACAAAAACTAGATGCGGGGAAAAGATCACTTTTCCTTTATTCTCATCCAAGTCCCGCTCCCGGATCATTTCATAAAGCGAGGACAATAGCTGATCCCGCGTCTGCTCATTATGAATAAACCCTTTTGCATGCATATGAGGCAACGTGAAGTGAGGCAGCCACTTCATCCACTTCACTTTCGGATAATCGGCATGTTTAAAAATATAGATAAACCGCATGTCGTGGTAGCTATGGAAAAAAGCGAGCTGCCCAAGCAGTTGGTTCAGCTCTTTGCGGAGTATCGACTCTTTTCCGATCAACCCGATCGTGCCTTTAGCCAAACCAGCCGTGATCGGGGCGTTGGCAATTTCCTTGAATGCAGACTCCATCTTCTGTGACTGCTCCAATAAGTCATCCGTTTCCCGATTCGCCAAATCCCCTGAAGACATGGAAATGTGATAGCTGGACGGGACGGAACCTGTTCCAAGCCGAAACTCCAACGTGTCATGACTATCCAACGTTTTCTCCCAAATGCGGCCGGATAATTGGCCCGTCATATGTTTCATCTGTTCAAAAGAGGGATAATGAAAATCGAGGACATCCTTTTGTTTTTTGGATAAGGCATACAGTTCTTCCCGCATATTTTGCAAATACGCTGTATAGACACGCTTCCTCTTTTCCTCGCTTTGTTTCCGTCTTTTTTTATCATTGAAATATTGAAAGGTGGACGTTATTAGCGTGACTGTGAACATCGTGATGGAAATGATGATGAAAATGCCACGTGGTATTAAAATCGCCACTAACCCCAAGACAATGAGCATGACAAGGGGAGGCGCCACAATAAGCCATAACCCCCTGCCCAAATGATCATTCTCCTGGGTCGGAAACGTCAAGTTCACTTTGTCATCCGGCAGTTCATATATCATGCGAGGCGTTCTTCGGTACTCGGGATAGAGATCCGCCATCTCGGATTTCGGCAACTCGAATTCGGGAAGGACAGTTTGATAAGAACCGACTGATCGGATAGCCAGCACGTCCTCTTCAAGCAACCGGATCTCCATCGTTTCCCATTGCACAACTTCGCCTAGCTCCAAAATCGGATGGCCTTCCAACTGTTCCCCATTTCGATACAATTGGGAATCCCCGCCCATTTCAATGCGCCAGCCCGACGACGTCTTCAAAAGAGAGAAAGAACCTCCTGGGCGATCGGGAAATCCATGATCTAAAAGATGACAGATGGCAAGATCATTCCGACAATCGAACGAAATCTCCTTTTCAAACCCTATAAAATACGACTTTTCACGGGATATGGCGGAGGTCAAATAAAGATCCAGCACTCTCCCTTTCCGGAGAATCGACACCTTTTCTTCTTTCTTCAGAACACCTAACAGCTCCCCGTTTTCCCGGATGACAAATCCATCCTTCCCTTCCTCCATTACTATGGGGCCGCGGGGAAAGGGAAAAGTCAGCATCGTCACGTCATCCTCGACGGAAGGACCGATTGTCAATCGTTTGAAGTCGTATTCATTGACCTGGATCCTCTGGGAATGCCGATCATAAAACAGCCAAAGCTCCAACAAAGCACTCACCTACTTTCCTATGTAATCCACCGATTCCGGTGTTTCTATGTTTAGTTATTCTTTTGGGGGTGTTGCTTCTTTTTCTTTCACAGGAGCCGTTTTTTCTTCAGCAGGCTTCGTCTTGTCCTCGCTCGGCTTTTCATCTGCTGGCGTTGGTGCCTTGCTCGGTGGATCCTCTTTTGCCGGCTGTGTCACTTCTGGCTTTTCATCCACGGAAGGCTTGTTCTGTTCCGTTTCCAATTGTTGTTGCGATTCGGCTTCTTGTTCCATCAACTTCTCATATTCTTCGACCTCGCGATCGATCTCCTCTAACAGCCGTTGTTTTTCCTCACCTGTCAACTCTTTCTCCGCCAAGATCTCTTCGCGCCTTTTCAATAAGCCGTACACAATCAATTCGCCGTCCTCCATCGACCTTGCCAAATCGACCGCCTGTTCTGCATCGGCCCGCCCAATATGGATCCAATATTTCAAATAATCCGCATCGGTTTGGAGCGTGATATTAGACAGCACATTCCGTTTCTGCTCTTCATCCAATCGCTCGTTTGTCACGTACGAATAAGCCGCTTCATATAACACGACATATGGCATCTTTTTCACGCTCTGTGGTTCCAGGATGGTTACAACTTCACTGTAACGATGACTTAAGAATTGCTGATGACTGGACAAATATGCTTCATTCGTCGGTTTTTCGTAAATAAAATAATGAAACAGGAATATAAGTGCGGGTGTTAATAAAACACCGAGGGCGAATGCAGTAATTTTCCAAGTCTTCCATTTCTTCTTCGGTATCTGTACGTAAAGTTTCTCTTGTTGCTCAAGCGATTCGATCTGCTCTTTGCAATACGTTTTTAATTCATGGGGATTGGTTGCGGAAAGAATTGCAGATTCTGTTTCACTCAAATTCAAGGCGTCTGCATATTTAATATACTCATCAAACGTTTTGGACCCATCTATGGCAGATGCCACGGAAGCTTTCGTCTCCAGCCAGACCCGATCGGGATCTTTTTCGGAAGGCGGCAATCCGTCCATCACCCCGTAATGGATGAAAAACGGCTTCATTCCCGTGTTATACACGATGTTGTCCGGACAGACAACTAGCGTCAGGCGATCATGGGGATGGCCTTCCGCCTTCTCAATGAGTTGGTGGGCAAAGATCCATCTTGTTTTCATATCTTCCTTCCGAAGAGTATCGAATGTACGGAAGGTCGGTGGAATGGTTGCCGTGATGATCAATTCATCCTCAGTCGTCCGAATGACTTTTGGGATGTCAGAATCCACTTCTCGGAGAAATTCGACCACGGCCTGATTTTTCAAGCCGATCCTTTCTCTTTGAAAAGCCATTATAATTTGGTTGTCTTCTCGAAGAAATTCGGTATCTACTATACTTTCAAAATAGGAACTGATCTTTTTGGACATCTCGATTTCCCCTTTAAATAATTTCTAGCCGGTCTCCGGTCGTGATGCCGCATTCAGCTAACGTGAGATATCCCGGAAATATGGTGTTTTTATTGACGACCCGGATCCAATGCCCTTCCCGTTGTCTTTCAGAAATCGATCGCGCTTGCCATGCAATATCGATCATTTTCTTAATCGAATGGAAATTGGATAGCCTCAAGTCAAATTCTTCAGCATCATAATGGGTCAGGTCAATGGTGACTTCTATGTACATGGTGGCACCCTCCTCCAAGGAAAGAAGCGCCTTCCACTAGGAAAGAAAGACGCTTCTGAATACGAAACCTATGGATTGAATTCAGCCGCGAATTTGACTTGCTACTTGCTGATCCGCATCTTGCAATGCTTCACCCGCACGGTTCAACTGAAGTCCGATTTCACTTAACAGCTCTCTCATTTCATTGAAATGCGGCTTGAGGCGTTCATATTGCTCCGCGAAGGCGACACTGGAAGCCCCTTCCCAAACAGATTGCAATTCACCGATCATGCCATCGAGACGACCGATTTGTGATGCGACTTCTCCTGATTCATGATTATAACGATTGGCCATTGCTGTGAGCTCTGCCGGTGTAACGCGAATGATTCCTGACATGCTTCATCTCTCCATTTCATTAATGTTTTTATAAAATAACTGCTTGGAAGGATCAACCTTCGCTACAGATATTTCCGAAAAAATCTGAAACTATGAAAAAGGTTCTACATGTAATGAATAGCATACCGACATTTTCGTTGTCAAAAGAAGTAAAAAATCAAGATAAAATAGATAGGTATAAGGTTACCGAGGTTTTAGTCATCCTTACCTTGCATCGATCAAAAAAGGAGGGTACTGACAATGAGTCCCAGGCGAAAAATAAGCATTAAATTATAGAAAAAACCTAAGATGCTAGGATTTTGGCTCTTTCGATTCATTTATCGACTTTTATTTTGAAGAAATTGGATATGCTATTTGCAACCTCGACTGGAGACTGCAATTCAGGACGATTATGGGAAAAGAATGTTACAATCGGCTACAGTGCAGAAATGCGGATAGTATGGATTCTATAAAAATAAATGATAGGTAAGTTACAGGAGGTTCGGAAAATGGAGATTGGCATTAGTACCTTTGTAGAAACGACGCCTGATACGAAAACTGGGCAAACGATTAGTCATGCAGAACGGATACGTGAAGTGGTAGAGGAAATCGTCCTAGCGGATGAGGTCGGATTGGATGTATTTGGTGTGGGAGAACATCACCGGAAGGATTATGCCGCGTCTTCCCCGGCAGTCATCTTGGCAGCTGCGGCATCCCGTACAAAGCGGATCCGTCTGACTAGTGCGGTGACAGTCCTTTCTTCGGCAGATCCCGTCCGAGTATTTCAAGACTTTGCGACTTTAGACGGTATTTCAGAAGGGCGTGCGGAAATTATGGCGGGGCGTGGATCGTTCATTGAATCGTTTCCGCTATTTGGCTATGATTTGCAGGATTATAATGAACTGTTTGACGAGAAGCTCGATTTATTATTAAAACTGCAGTCGGAAGAAATTGTGAATTGGACAGGTAAACACCGACCTTCCATTCCAAACCGTGGTGTGTATCCGCGGCCCGTTCAGACACCGTTGCCGATTTGGATAGGAAGTGGCGGCACGCCTCAATCGGTCGTTCGAGCGGGACAATTGGGGCTGCCCCTTGTGTTGGCCATTATAGGTGGCCGTCCTCTGCAATTCGCTCCGCTTGTCAAGTTATATAAACAAGCGGCAGCACGTGCAGGGCATGATGTGTCGAAATTGCCGATCGCTTCCCATTCCCACGGATTTGTGGCGGAAACCGACGTTGTGGCGGGAGACAAGTTTTTCCCCTCCACCCAATATGCGATGAACGTCATAGGCAGGGAGCGTGGTTGGGGCCATTATGATCGGGCTGCATTCGATGCCGCCCGCAGCTTGGAGGGCGCACTCTACGTCGGTGATTCCGATACCGTAGCTGAGAAAATCATTCATCTCCGGAAAAACGTCGGCATAACGAGATTTCTACTCCATACGCCGCTTGGATCCATGCCGCATGAGGACGTGTTAAACGCCATTAGGCTGCTCGGGACGGAAGTGGCTCCCAAAGTTCGGGAACAAGTTGCCGAGTGGGAAGCGGAGTTATAAATGAAACAGCCCTTCGAATTGTTCGGGGGCCGTTCTTTATGGGAGCCCTTTGTTTTCATAGAAAAGTAGGAAAAATTGAACGATCTATTAGAATCACTTCAGGTTATTTGATGATTTTATTCATAAAACCCAAAATACAGGGAACTTTATGTTGGGAACTTGAATTTTTCAATGAAGGGAGGAAACGTCACTTGGTGAAAATCGCTGTTGAACAGCCATATGAAGACGTCATGGCCGCACTGCAAGCAAAAGGATATGAAGTGAAGATGTTTAGTACGGACGAAGAGGTGACTGGGTATGACCTTGGAATCGTGCGCGCCATTAACGAAGGGAATACCCATGAGTTCAATTTTCCGGTCATCACGATGAAAGGCAGATCCATTGATGATGTCATGCAGGCGGTAGAAGAAAAGGTAAACCTTCTGCAATGAGTCGAGTAGGAAAAAACAGAATCTACGGCAATCGCCTAGATTCTGTTTTTTTAGGGTAGTATTACTTATTTTCTTCCTGCATCCGCTTCAAATAGGCCGCTGATTCTCCTTTTGGGATGCTTAAGCTTTTCCAATCGTCACCTTTGATCTGCTTCCCGATGAACAGGATCTGCCCGATATGCGTGGCATAATGTGCGAGCTGCCTTTCAATTGCATCCAGTACTGAATGTTGTTCCCCGCGAATGCGAACCGGCTTCAATAAATCTTTCGGACCTAGACTTCTCACCGTTTCGAAAAAAGTTTTCCAACCACGGTCCCATCGCACCATTAATTCTTCACGGGACAGACGATGGTCCAGAAATTCCCCTTCCCGGTTCCGGTCCGACTTTTCCCCGTCGGACGTCAGGAAGTCTGTCCATCGGGAAATCATATTTCCGCTCATATGCTGGATGATGATTGCAATGCTGTTGGAAGCATGATGTAAGGTCCAATGAAAATCCTCCTCTTCCAATTGGGCGAACGTCTTCTCTCCCTGTTCTTTCAAAATTGCAAAACGCTCCTGCATGACTCGTAAGTATTCAGTTTCTACTGACATGATGGTAAACTCCCTCCTTTTGCTCCGTTTCTATTCACAAACAGAACATATCTTTCTATTCATTATATAGATTGTTTAAAAGTTTAACACGTCACCTGTAATGAAAAAAGGAAGTAACCGTCTCCCCTTTAAAAAGGTGTGACAGTTACTTCCCGCTTGATCGACCATTTAAATGGTCAATATTTTAGTACCACCGATTCCGACAGGTTGCCCTGTTTCTGCAATTCGGTCGCTGATTCGAGCCAAAAGCATCTTTTCTGCGGTTTCGTGACGTCCCTCGAACATGGTCCGTACGACGGCGATTGCGTGTCGTCTTTCGGAATTGATCCGTACGACGGCGAGTGCGCGTTGTCCCTCGAACTCGGTCTGTGCGACGACGATTGTGCGTCGTCCTTCGAACTCGGTCCGTGCGGTGGCGTTTGCGTGTCGTCCCTCGAACCCGGTCTGTCCGACGGCGTTTGTGCGTCGTCCCCCGAACTCGGTCCGTGCGATGGCGATTGCGTGTCGTCCCTCGAACTCGGTCCGTGCGACAGCGATTGCGCGTCGTCCCCCGAACTCGGTCCGTGCGATGGCGATTGCGTGTCGTCCCTCGAACTCGGTCTGTCCGACGGCGTTTGTTCGTTATCCCTCGAACTCGGTCCGTGCGACAGCGATTGCGTGTCGTCCCTCGAACCCGGTCTGTCCGACGGTGTTTGTTCGTTATCCCTCGAACTTGGTCCGTGCGACAGCTATTGCGTGTCGTCCCTAGAACTCGGTCCGTGCGATGGCGTTTGCGTGTCGTCCCTCGAACCCGGTCTGTCCGACGGCGTTTGTTCGTTATCCCTCGAACTCGGTCCGTGCGACGGCGATTGCGTGACGTAAAACGAATTCTGTCTCCGCAGCATCCATGCGATGTGGTTCGGCGAACACGGCTTGTGCGTTTGCGGTTACGGAACGTCGCTAGGACTCTGTCTGTAGTTCTCCGTTTTCTACTCGTGACTCTTCTGTTGCTGCGAGTGTCTTGGAACATAAAATCTTTCAGCCCTAAATGATTCGCCTTTTCTACCGCTCTGCTAATTTCATCCTGAAAAAATAATGACATGAGTATCCCTCCTCTCCTTTTACTGAGAGAAAGTATTAGTAGTGAATGGCTCCGCATTGTTACTTTATTTCCCTCATCTTAAGGTACGTCGCTAGAAGGATAGGAGTAGAGTGAAGAGCACAATCCATACCGAATATTGTTATGTAAACTTCCTTTGCTGCCATTCATAGAAATAGAGTAATGGACAAAGGAGTGGTCATATCATGGAGATTGGGAAGAAACTGCCTGAATATCGACTTTTTATTCATCCAAAAGACGTTAAAGAACTTCGTAGTGATATTTGGAATGATGATCCTGTTTCGGCGAAACTTACAATAGACGGGAAAAAGTTTGAAGTCGATCTTGCCTATCGCGGCTCTCACATTCGGGATTTTCCGAAGAAATCATTTACTGTATCCTTCTACAAACCACCCATGTATCGAAATGCGAAGGTATTTCATTTAAATGCGGAATTCAAAGATCCCTCATTAATACGAAATAAACTGTCATTTGATTTCTTCCATGATATCGGTTGTTTGGCACCCCAGGCACGGTTTATCTTTTTAAAACTGAATGGAAAAAACGAAGGGGTTTATTTGGAATTAGAATCAGTTGATGATCATTTCCTGACTAATCGAAAGTTGCCACTAGGTCCTATTTTTTATGCGGTTGACGGAGATGCTAATTTTTCATTAATGAGTGATTTGGATAAAGAAGTGAAGAAATCACTTTCCGTTGGATATGAACAAAAAAGCGGGGTAATAGAAGACGAATTTCATTTACAAAAAATGATTATGCAAATCAATACGATTCCAAGGGAGGACTTCGAAAAGGAAATTGTACAATATATGAATGTAGATAAATACTTACGCTGGCTTGCTGGGGTGGTCCTCACGCAAAACTTCGACGGATTTGTCCATAATTATGCACTGTATCAAAACCGCGAAACGGGACAATACGAAATCATTCCTTGGGACTATGATGCGACTTGGGGCAGGGACGTAAACGGAGAGGAAATGCGAAGTGATTATTTACGAATGGAAGGGTTCAATACGCTGACAGCCAGAATCCTCGATTGTCAAACCTATCGCCGTCAATATAAAAAACTCCTGGAAGAAATTTTGCACAATCAGTTCACTTTGGCCTATCTACAACCAAAAATAGAAAGTATGTATCGGTTCATTCGGCCCTATCTATTAATGGATCCTTACAAAAGAGAGAGCATCGATTTCTTTGACCAAGAACCCGAGTATATATACCGCTTCATCGAAGCACGGGCAGCTTATATTACAAGTAAATTAAACCTTCTTGATTAAGGCTGTTTTTGGTTTCAAACAAAATAGTGCCGTACATTAAATTACTAATAACCGGGTATGCAAGAATAGAAGGAGGTTTTTTGATGAAAAAACTAAGCAAATGGTCTTCTGTAGTGGCCTGCTCCTTTTTATTAATGGCTTGTGCAGATGACAAGGATCAAGCACCTACTGTGGAAGAAAACCAATCCGGAGTGGAACAGTCACAGGAAGAATCAGCTCAAGCTAATGATGCCACCCAACAGCCGGCAGCTCAATCCGTGAATGAAACCCAGGTACAGACAGAAGCTTCCGATCAAGAAGAGATGCAGCAAAAGATGGAGGAACTGCAGTACGTGGAATTTGAACTGGAAGTCGAGTATGCGGATCATATGGAATACGAGGTTGAACTCGAAAAGAAAAAGGACGGCTCCATTAAAGCAGGAATGGAAGACTCCTTGAATGGTGTTGAGAAAGAAGGGATTGGTGCGTTCAATGAGTTGTTCCCGCTGGTAAAACAATTGACGATTACACAGCAGACCGACAAGGAACAAGCCATCACCGATACACTTTCCATTTTTAATTTACCAACCGACTATGTTAAATTCGATCTGGAAATCAGGTTCAAAGACGGGACAAAAATTGAATTCAAAGATATTCGATAAGGTTCCTGAAACAATCGTGTTTGTCCAAACAAACACGATTGTTTCAATAAATGATTGTTTCTATAACTCCATAAGAATAGTCATTAAAATGCCCAAAATCATGCCGACGAAGACGGTAACTGTGTAAAGGAACCAACGCTTCAAGTACTCATCCTCTCGCTATCTCATTTATTCAATGTATTAAAATGCAGCGCAAATTATGTGAGGTTCAAAGCAAACCAACAGCTCCCCACTTTCAATTGAAAATGGACGGGACACAAGGTATACTAGGAGTAGCGTTTGAATAAAATAAAATGACCGTCCAATGGTGTCGCATTGAACGGCCATGCAATAGCAGGTTCCCGTCAAGGGGATCGGCAGCAAGCGGAAATAATCCATCCTACTGAGCCGTTAACTCAAGGATGGATTATTTTTTATGGTGAAATGACAATACGGAAACAAGCAACGCTCCGAACGTAAACAGAAGCATGAACGCCTCAAATACTGTCATACAACCACCTCCCTTCAACGGGAAATGGCCAACCACCCTCGAGCAACCTATTCTATTACTCTATCAGTATACCACACATATGTTCGTATTTTTATTACCCTTATCTCCTGAATGTTCTGCACTGAAACCTCTATCTTAAGTCCTGCAAATAGAGGAACGGACTGGACTATTCCCTGCCGGTTCCTCTATTGATATTATCTTTTCAGTTGACTCTTCTTACCGGACACGTTCAATTCGGGCCTGCTTGCCCATGAAATCCTCTTCCCGGTAATACGCATCTTTGACCAATAAATTCGGACCAAGGCAACGGACGGCCGGACAATGACAGCTGATGGATTGTGCCAACGGCCGTTCCAGCCAGCGATCGAGCATGACCGGGAGCGCATCCTGCTGGATATTCCCCATCGGCGGCGTATCGCCGAAGTCTGTGACGATGACATCCCCTGTGAAAATATTAACATTCAAACGGGAGCGGCCGTCCGGATCATTGCGTAGCGAAACGTTTTTGCTGTCATAGAGACGCGCTAACAGTTCAAGGTCTTCCCTCTTGTCACTGCAAGCGTAAAAAGGTAATGTCCCAAACAGCATCCAGATCGATTCATCCCGAATATCCAACAAATGATGGATCGCCGTGCGCGTTTCTTCCAATGACAAAACTTCCAAATTAGAAGCGAACGCGACTGGATACATTGGGTGAATTTCATGCCTTGCGCATTTCATTTCCTCCACCACTTGCTTATGGATTTTCTCCAAATACGGCGCTGTCCGTTTATTCAACATCGTCTCCGCAGACACGAGCACACCCGCTTCTGCAAGCGCGCGGCTGTTGTCAATCATGCGCTGGAACTGCTCTGCGCGCTTGTCTACAGGCGGCTTGCGCTCCATATTGGCGAATCCGCCCTCGACAAAATCATTGACGGTGCCCCAGTTATGGGAAATATGCAGAACGTCCAAATATGGGGCGATTGCCATATAGCGATCGAGCGGCATCGTCAAATTGGAATTCAGTTGCGTCTTCACGCCCCGCTTATGGGCATATTCCAGTAAAGGCAGCACATAATTCTGCACTGATTTCTTGGAGAACATCGGCTCCCCACCCGTAATGCTCATCGTTCGCAAATGCGGCACTTCCTCCAGACGGGAGATCAGCAAATCCAGCGGCAAAGCATCCGGATCTTGATGGGCCAGCATATCGCCGACCGCGCAATGCTCACATCGCATATTGCATAGATATGTAGTCGTAAATTCGATACTCGATAAGGTCAATTTCCCGTGATGTTCTATATCCAAATAGGCTTCCCAAGGATCCATTATCGGTGTCATTTTCAACATTTCAGCTCACTCATTTCATTCATGATTCATCCACTCATTATACACCTGTTGTCAAACGAGGAACAGGCACCCGAACAAACGCAAAAGTTTAGATATTCACGTTTGTTTGAATAAACCGCACTGTTTGAGTGCCAGGCACCCCACTTCTGCTTGAGTTCCTATATAATAGAGGTAAAAGGATGGAGGGATGTTTTATGACAAATGAAACACGTAAGACGGAAGTGCTCGTGGAACATGAGGAAAAAATGGCGCTTTCTCAAGCTGCTGACTTTCTTGCCACCATCGCCCAGAAATTAAAAGAAGAAGGCTCTTTTACGATGACTTACGATGGACAGCCTTTTGCCATCACCCCTTCTTCAAATGTCGAACTGGAAGTGAAACTCGAGAAACGGAACGACAAAATGAAGCTCGAATTGGAACTGGAGTGGATCGAGGGTGACCGTGGCTCCACATTGACAATCGAGTAATCTAATCAAAAACCCACCACGACGCTATTCAAAGCGAAATGGTGGGTTTTGTTTATCAGATTTTAGCTTCTGGAATCTGTTTTTTCACAAGCTGATGCTGTTCGATAAATTTTTGTAAAATGTCGTTCAAGTCCGGGCTGCCAACTTCCTCTAAATCATAATGTACACGTGTGCAAGGCTTGTTGATCGAAATGACACGGGATAGATCCATCGGTGTTCCGATGATCACGGCATCACAGTCCGCTTGGTTGATAGTCGCCTCCAAGTCTTTCAATTGTTGTTCGCCATACCCCATTGCAGGCAGTACATTTCCAATATGTTGGTATTTCTCGAATGTCTCCTGCAAAGAACCGACAGCAAATGGACGAGGATCCACAAGTTCCTTCGCACCCAACCGCTCGGCTGCGACAGTGCCTGCTCCCATTTTCATCTCGCCGTGCGTCAACGTCGGACCATCTTCCACGATCAAGACGCGCTTTCCTTCAATTTGTTCCGGTTGGTCAACCGTAATTTTAGATTCGGCTTTAATAATAATGCTGTCCGGATTCGCTTTCTTAATATTATTTTCAACGATTTGAACAGCTTCGGCCGCGGCGCTGTCCACTTTGTTAATGATTGCTACGTCAGTCGTACGCAAGCACACCTCGCCTGGATAATACTTCAACTCATGGCCAGGGCGATGTGGGTCCAAGACAGTGATCGCTAAATCAGGCTCGTAGAATGAAAAGTCATTATTTCCTCCATCCCATAAAATCACGTCACAACCATCCGGGTCATTTTCAGCGGCTTTTAAAATATCTGCATAATCAACACCGGCGTAGACAATATTTCCGCGAGCTACATGTGGCTCGTATTCTTCCATTTCTTCAATAGTACAATTATGGTCTTTCAAATCCTCCACTGTCGCAAACCTTTGAACTCGCTGCGCCACTAAGTCTCCGTAAGGCATCGGATGGCGAATGGCAACAACTTTTAAATCATGCTCCAGCAAGGTTTCAATAATTTTTCGGGACGTTTGGCTTTTTCCTGTTCCGGTCCGCACAGCGCAAACTGAAATGACAGGTTTATTGCTTTTGATCATCGTGCTGTTTGGTCCTAGCAATGTGAAATTGGCACCTGCTGCATTGACGATCGCACCGATCCCCATCACGTCTTCATAACTGACATCACTGTAAGCAAAGACGCATTCATCCACTTCCAGCTCTTTGATCAGCTCAGGTAGCTGTTCTTGTGAATAAATCGGAATACCTTCCGGATACAGTTCGCCCGCTAATTCACTTGGATATTTCCGTCCGTCAATATCCGGTATTTGAGTTGCCGTAAAAGCAACGACTTGAAAAGCTTCATTATCTCGATAATACGTATTAAAGTTGTGGAAATCTCTGCCGGCTGCGCCGATAATAATGACATTTTTTCTATTCATAGAATCTTCTCTCCTAATCCATTCAATAACTCTCATTATTATAAATCATTTTGTATAATAATACAAAGAAAAGTTTTTTGAGAGTGAAGATTAGTGCTAAACTAAGGAAATTATTACATAAGAATGTAACGCATTTGTCAAAAAACCATTCTGCTATAAGCTCATCTTCAACAAAAAAGAAATCAACCGAGACTTGCGGCGGTTGATTTCTTTTTTGTAACGGGGGAATGATGGCAATCATGTTTTACATAGATGTATTCATAACTGCTTGAAGTAGGCAAACACATTCTCTGTCACGAAGTGGCACCCCGGCAATAGCGGGGTCTTTCTAAGCTGTACTTGCAGCTGATTGAACTGTTTGATCAGTTCTTCCCTTTCCTGCTCATCAACAAGGATTTGGACGCCGTACCGATTCAACTCTTTATATTCAGAGTCATGGATAATCGTTCCATATAGGGTCATTTCTTTATCAGCTATGGTCATTTTAAACTTTAGGAGCATATCCGATTTCACAGGAAGTGTAATCGTTGATAGAAAACGTAAGCCACCTGGCCCCAAATTTTCTAATAAGACTTTCGTATTTCCTAACTGAACCTTTTTCCCATTCATTTCCGAAATCGTCATTAGCGCTTCCATCGGATAGTGGAAATCGATTCTGAAGTAACCCCTTCGTTCCATTTCAGGAGTTGGGTCAACCTCCGTCTGTGCTGTCCTTTTTAACAGTTTCTCCATAATGTCTTCGGAAACGGGTTTGCTAAATAAATATCCCTGCATCCTCTCGCATTCTAGTTCCAATAAAAATTCTTGCTGTTCTTTTGTTTCGACACCTTCCGCTACCACTTGGATGGAAAGTCGATGTGCCAGTTGAATGATGGACGATACAATTTCGACACTATCTATGTCGGAAGGAATGCCCCTTACTAGGGAACCGTCTATTTTCAAGATATCCGGTTTGATATCTTTTAAGTTTTTAAATGAAGCAAATCCTGCTCCAAAATCATCCAGTGAAATTGTAATTCCCAACGCACGTAAATCGTCTATTTTCGTCAACACTTTCTCTTTTTGTTCCAACATCGCAGTTTCGGTGATTTCAAGAGTTAGCCATTTTGCATCTAATTCATTTTCTTTCAAAGTGCTTGCAATCATGTCAATCAAATCCGTTTGTAAAAATTGGAGTATCGATAGATTGACAGATCCTTTAACGATATATCCGTCGTCATGCCAGGACCGTAACTTTCTACAAACTGTTTTTAATACCCATTCGCCGATTTTAATGATTTGCCCCGACTCTTCGGCAAGTGGTATAAATTCATTCGGTGACACAATTCCCCAAACTGGATGATTCCAACGGATGAGTGCCTCCACCGCATCAATTTCATTCGTCTCCGCATGCAGTATCGGTTGATAATAGACAAGGAATTGATCATTGTGTAACGCATACTGAAGCTCATTGCGCAATGAAAATAATTTATAAGTCGCGACGTTCGCGGTTGGTGAAAAGATTTGATAACAATTATGTCCTGCTTTTTCTGCAAGATACAAGGCAAGGCCTGCGTTCTTCATGAGCGAACCTGTGTCGTCTCCCGATTCGGGATAAATGCTAATGCCGATACTTGCAGTGAGAAATAGCTGATAGTCTTTCACCTCAAACGATTGGTCAAACACGTGCAATATCGTTTTTGCGATTCTTTGAATAGAATCGTCTCCTTGTAGACTGGTCGTTAAAATGGCGAACTCATCCCCGCCGATTCTTGCCATCATTTCGATATCATCATGAAGGGTACTAGTCACTTTTCTCGTAACTTCCCTTAATAATAGATCGCCAATATCATGTCCGAAAGAGTCATTTATAAACTTGAACCCGTCCAAATTGAAAATGAGAACAGCAAACTTTCGCGTATCCACATTGGCCAACCGAATTTCAAGATCCAATCTTTCTTCAAAAGCGCGTCGATTAGGTAATCCAGTTAAATAATCATGATGCGCCATATATTGAATTTCCAGTTCTTGTTTTTTTATTTCAGTTATGTCGTGGAAGTTACAAACAACCCCATTGACATTTGGATTATTCAGCAAATTCGTGCAAACCACCCTAAAATGTAGCCATTCCCCATTTTTATGACGCAAGCGAAGCTCCACAGGAAACGGGGTATTCGGTCGATTGAGAATTTCATCAAAGTTCCTCTTCATGATCGGCAAGTCTTCAGGATGCATTAAGTCAAAACTGTTCTGCCCCGTGATTTCCTCCACGTTGTAACCTAGCGTGGCCTCAATAGACGGACTTTCAAAGATGAAGGTTCCTTTCGCATCCAAAATCCCTATAATTTCGTGGGCATGGTGTATTAAGGTTTTCAGTCTCCCCTTTAATTCCTGAATTCCCTGCTTTAATTGTTGTTCGGTGGATATATTATGGGTTAATCCGTAAAAACCGATCACTTCATGATTTGCGAGTTGAATGGGGGTGAGCGTCATATCGATTGGGATGATATCTCCTGTTTCACTCGTTACCCGATAGTGCACATATTGCGTTTCCCCCTTCAAGACGTTAGCAAAATAACTTTCTACTTTCTTCAAGTCTTCCTTGTATATAAAGCTTTGATATTTTTTTCCGATAATTTTCTCCGGATCCATACCGACTAATTGAGTCGTTCCTCCACGGACATTAACAATAACCCCTTTTATGTCGATGACAAATAGCAGGATGTCGGGAGAATTCTCGAAGATTTCCGGATAAGAATTCTTTTCCTGCTCCAAGTAAGCCTTTAATTTCCTCTTTTTATTGAGATTAGTAAGCAACTTGCCACGCACCCCCCTATAATTTGAATGTAAATGAATGGCAATTCCTAATAATCAGTTTAATATTATTATACCACAGTTTTCATTTTGGGTGCCATTTTGGGTGCCAGGCACCAAAACAATCGTGAAAGTACAAGCAATCACTTTTGTTTAAATAAATAGGAATTTTTCACTGCCCTGACCATATCTTCAATTTCATGCTACACTTAGAGAAACACTGAAATAGGAGGCCCGTCTTGTGTCCAAAAAACTGTACCGGTATTTATTCATGCTCGTCATCGGCTGTGCGCTGCTTGTCGTCGCGCTCACTGTCCATTTGCCAGATACACTAAAATGGGTCTGTGTGGGGCTAGCTTTGATCCTCAACATTACAAGCGCAATCGCCGCCATGCGAGCCGGATTGCAGCAGATGAAGCCAAATTCGTGAGCATTACCAAAGCATGAGATTATTTTTAAATGAATCGCACGATAACGCGTAAAATAAAGTAGGCGCATGATTAAATTCATGCGCCTTATCCCTGTTCCACCTGTGTAGGTCAACCGTGCCTGGCACCTTTTTTTCAGTACCTGACGTCCTGTTAGGTAAGAACATCTTAGAGACGGGGGAATTCCAATGGAAAAGAAAATCGTGATTGCAGGAGGGACTGGTTTTATCGGCCAGTATATTGAAAAGAAGTTCACTGATTCGGGGTATAAAGTCTACCTTATTTCGAGACAACCCCACCATCTTGCTTGGACAGACAGAGAAGGCATTGGCCAAGCACTGGAAGACGCAGAGATGCTCATCAATCTGGCAGGAAAATCGGTGAACTGTCGATACAATGCAAAAAACAGGAGAGAAATCATGGACTCGCGGACTGAAACGACGGAAATACTCGGACAGGCATTGGCCAGTTGCGAAAATCCGCCGCCGCTTTGGATCAATTCCAGCACGGCCACGATCTATCGGCATGCCGAAGACAGACCAATGACGGAATATGATGGCGAAATCGGAACAGGCTTTTCCGTTGAAGTCGCAAAAGCCTGGGAACAATCGTTGTTCTCGTTTGAGCTACCGAAAACGAGAATGGTTGCCTTACGACTAGCCATCGTTCTCGGAGAAGGCGGGGTAATGGTACCATACCGGAATTTAGTGCGGTTCGGACTCGGTGGCGTGCAAGGATCAGGTGACCAATTGTTTAGCTGGATCCATATCGAAGACGTGTTCCGGATCATTTTATTCCTCCAGGCCAATGAACGGCTGGATGGGGTCTTCAATTGTTCCGCTCCTAACCCGATCACGAATCGGGAATTCATGGCACAGCTACGGAAATCGATGAACCGGAAACTCGGCCTTCCCTCTCCCGAATGGATGCTGGAAATGGGTGCTTTTTTCATGCGTACCGAAACGGAATTGATACTCAAAAGCCGTTGGGTACTCCCTGACCGTCTATTGAAAGAGGGATTCCAGTTTTCCTACGACACCATTGATAAAGTGCTCGGACAAATGATGAAATAACTGTCACCGAAGCCCCGTTCGGATATGTTGTCCGAACAGGGCTATTCATGCCAGCTACAAAATAAGTGACGGCTCGAAGTCCGTCACTTTTATCACGTAGCTTCCCTAAATGTAATCTCCACCTCAGTCGGCCGCCTGATTCCGTTCCCGACATAAATCGTCCGATTCAAATATTGATATGTTTCACTTGCTGTTTCAAATACAGGGGTCGTTTTAAAATAATAAGCGTCGTCAGGCACCGGTTCTCCGAGTTTCAATTTTTCCATAATATCGGGTGGACCATGGCGATACCCTTTATTGACCACGTAAATCAGTTCCCCATCATCCATCCGAATTACATAATGGGCCACAACCTCCGTGACACCATCGTTCCGGATCAACTGATAATCCGCGCCACCTGGCAAGACCTCCCCGCGTACATCCAAGTCCTCGACTGTGCCGCCAGTAATGGGAATCACCCTGCGGATTCCAGCCCCCGTGTGCCCGATTTCAATCGGCGTGCCTACCGTTATCTTCACTTGAAAGGAATGTGCCTTGTCCATCCATTTCCCTCCTTAGGAACCCCGCTCATTTTGCAGCGGGACGAGATTCCGTTCTCCTAAAGTCTCCGTGTCCGTATCCGCCTCCACTTCTTCGTCCTGTTGGTAGGCAGCGTGCTTTTCCTGGACGAACAACATGGCGATACCGCCGACCAACGCTGCGAGACCGATTGCGCCAAAGTTAAACTGCGGTTGCAAATTCATCATAAGCAGCAATCCAACGAAGGTCGGGGCGGCAATGCCTCCGATTCGCCCAAAAGCCATCGTGCTGCCGATGGCTGTTGCTCGCATCTGGGCTGGGTAATATTGCGAGACAAAAGCATTGGAAATGTTTTGCACACCGACCGAAGCGGCGCCAATGATGGCAATCAACCCGAACATCAACAAAGTAGTTTTCGTGAAACCAATCATTCCCAACGCAAGTGCTCCGGCGAAAAATAGAGGAATGAGCACTTTTTTAAAGCCGATCTTATCGACTAAACGTCCAAACACAATCGTTCCCACTATGGCCCCGATCTGCATTACCGCTGTAAAAGTCAAGCTGGAGTTCAAATCAAACCCCGATTCCATCAACAGTCTAGGAAGCCATGTATTCATGGAATATATGAGCATGAACGCACTGAAGCAAGACACCCAAAACATGACCGTGCTTAGGGCACGCTTGTCCTCAAACAGCTTGACAACAGGCAGTCCCCCGGAACGTGGCGCCGGGCGGGTCAATTCGAAGTCGAACGAATTGGCCAAAGCAGGCTCCACCCGAGTCAAAACTTCCCTCGCTTCCTCTTCCTTTCCTTTTTCCAGCAAGAAACCGACCGATTCCGGAATATGTTTTACAATGATCGGCAGGAACAGTAACGGGAGGCCTCCGATCCAGAAAATAGGCTCCCACCCCCCCGTCGCAAGCAAGGAACGGCTCGTTAGCGCGGCGATCAATGCGCCGACTGAGTAACCCGTAAACACAAGAGATACCATCGCAGACCGAACGCGTCTCGGTGCATATTCCGTCATCGTTGCAATGACATTCGGCATTACGCCGCCAAGACCTAGTCCGGCGAGAATGCGAAGAACCGTAAACATTACCGGCCCACTTGCGAATCCTGCTAACAAGGTAAATAAACTGAATAAAACAGTAGAGATCACGATGACTTTTTTTCTGCCGATTTTATCCGCCAAGATTCCAAAAAACACGGCTCCGATAGCCGTTCCCATGACGGTATAACTGCCGATTGCGCCTGCCATTACATCCGAAATGCCCCACTCCGCTATAAGGGACGGAACCACCGCGCCATAAATGACCACATCATAGCCATCAAACACAATAATCAAAAACAACAAAAATGCCAGCATCACATGAAACGAATGAACCTTCGCCTTGTCGATGATAGAAACCGGGTTCACAGAGTTCATTGGAATTCCTCCTTCATTGAAAAAGATAACGCTTACATTCCTGCGTTGATCTATCCATTGTAAAGGCAGCCGTCCCATTTTGTTATCCGTGAAATGTAGAAAAATACTGTCGCATTTTGGTCTATTTTGACGAAAAAGACCAAGTTTCCGTCATCCCTTCCGGAAACTTGGCCAAATGAGTGACAGTCACCCCGGCATCTTATCTTTCAATCGTTTCTTCATATGCTTTCCGGTTCGACTTCAGTTTTTCCACTGTGATGTCCAACTTGCGGATCGAGTCTGCCGTCAGTTCGATCCTTCCTTTTTTCTCAAAACGTTTCCAAGCTTTGACGTCCTTCCGATACAATTGTTCCGTCAGTCCATAGATATCCGAATTCAGTTTCAACGCTTCCTCGAAAGTCGTTCTGATTTCCTTCTCGACTTCTTTTCTCACCCATTCCTTAATTTGCCGGGGCGTCACATCCCCGACGATGTTACTGATGTTTCCACCCAAACTGACATCGATGTCAAAGCGGGCTTGGCCGTTTTCGATATGCGGCTCGATCTTCACTTTCACTTGGTCGATGACGACATTCATATGATTTCCGTCATCCGTCTCAATCGTTACTTCTCCCCTTTTCGTCTCGTTTGACATCCACTGGATCCCCCGTGCATTTTCCCCTTTGATATAGCCCTTGAACCCATCCGGGGTAACCACCCCCACTCCAGTCAGAACAGGTGCTTTGATCGTCTCCTTGATGGATGTCCAGTTCTCTTCGATGGTGATGAGGGGAATATGCGCTTCATGACCCGGCTCATTCATTCCGATAATCAGCTTACGGAAATCGAGCGGCATGACAAACGACTCCTGTTCGTATGAGTTTTCCGGATCTCCGAGCTTGGACAGGATGATGGCCTTATTAACGACCGGACGCACCAACAGCAAATCCACGATGGAATCCTGCGTGGTATAAACCCAGATTTGATAACGGGTTTCTCTAAAGCGGATGAACAGATCGATGACCGGGCTCATTTTGACCTGTTTCATCGCCTCTTCCGATACGACCAAGTAGGATAAATGACCCCAATACACCTTCTGGTCGACGGAATGGTACAGTTTGAAGATAGCTTCATCGAGCGTCATACCCGAAGCGCGGCCCACTTCCGCCTGCGCTCCATCGGGCGGCGGTTGCTCAGATTTCGCGATATTGGCAAAATTGATGATCTGTGCATATAACTCGTACTGGCCGTCTTTATAATCAATCCCAATTCCGTTGATGTACAACATCCGTTCCGCTTCGTTCATATCCCAGCAACTCGTTAGGGCCGGCAACAGCAACAACAGAAGCAGCATGATGCGTCTATTCATTCGACGACTTCCCCTCTTTGCTGCGAGTCTTGTCAATAGGATCCAACATTTCCGGACGCCTCTTATAGAAAGAAGACGGTGCACGGAAGAATGTTTTGATGAACGTCCTCCAGTTCAGATCCGCAGAGACATTCATATACGGGACCCCAAAAACTCGGATGTTCGCCAAGTAGACGAGTGTGAAGTAAACGGACATGAGAAGGCCGAACAGCCCGAAAAACGAAGTCAGCAGGATGAAACAGACGCGGAGCACACTGACCGACGTCACGACTGCCTGATTAACCAATGTGAATGTAGCGATGGTCGAAATGGCAATGATGACGACCATCGCGGGACTCGTGATTCCAGCCCGGATGGCGGCATCGCCGATGATCAATCCCCCGACGACCCCGATTGTCCCACCGAGGGCCGATGGAAGGCGCAGTCCCGCTTCACGGAACAGTTCGAACATGAGCAGCATGAGCAGCATTTCTACTGAGGACGGGAGCGGCAGTCCCGTATTCGCTTGGACAACCGTTGCTAACAGTTGGAGTGGCAATTGATTCTGATGGTAGGTCGTCAAGGCGAGCCAAAACGCCGGCAGCACCAATCCGATTGACATGCCAAAAATTCGGATCAACCGGACGACCGAGCTGAAGATAACCGGGTATTCATTATCTTCACTTGTTTTGACGAGCAAGAATAGATTGACCGGAAGGATGACGCCATACGCCACACCATCGACGAAAATGAGGAAGCGCCCCCTTGCCAAGGACTGCACCGCATTATCCGGCCGCCCCGTATAGTCCGTCCTCGGGAAGAGCTTGGCACTGATATTCACATTTTCCATCAGCAAATCCGCGCTGTATATAATATCGGTATCCGTGCTTTCTAGTTTCCTTCGGATGCCATTCAAAATCTCCTTGCTTGCAATATCGTCAAAATACAAGAGAGCCACCGTCGTTCGGGACCGCTTGCCTAGCACAAACTTCTCCACGCACAATGAATTGGTCGGCAGCCGTTTACGGATGAGCGCGATATTGACAGCAATGTCTTCGATAAAATTATCCCGTGGCCCTTTGATCGGCACTTCCACCCGGGTCTCTTCCGGATTCCGGTTCGGCTTTTTCGCGATATTGCCCGTATAGAGGAGGCCTTCCTCAACGAAATACAACAGCACATGCCCCGTATAGACGCGAGGGATGATCGATCCCGCATCTGTTTCTTTTTTGAGGTCCGGGATATGTAGTTGCGTCTCGACAGCCTCTTGGACCATTCCCTCTCCGAGCTTTTCGATAACGAGCTGCACCCGTGGGACAATGACTTCATTCAGGAGCTGTGTGTCGATCATGGCATCACACGTGATGAATACGACTTGATGCCCATTGAACGTATATTCTTGGAACTGGACATCTGCGGACTTTTGAAACAACTGCCTTAATGATGCGAGGTCCATTCTTCTGTCAGCCGATTGCATTGCATTTCACCATTTTCCATGTGGTTTATCCCTGCCTGCTGGGTGATTTCGATTTTGCAAGAGCCACAATCCATAAGAAGAAAGCAAGTGAAAAAAGGAAAACGAAAGTTGCGATGAGTAAATAATCGCCTTTTATTTTTAGAAATAGATGGTCACTGAAAAGAAATAAAGAGGCACTCATGAAAAAGAAGGCTGGCCCGATGATAGTCCAGATCCGTTTCCGGTCTCCCGTCAGTTTCAGTAAATCAATGACGATGTATAAAATGAGCCCGACCCGGACGAATGCCCCTGTCAGCCATTGGTAGATGGATAGGAAGTCGAGGTGCTCGACGAACCGGCCGATTGACACAAGGCCCCATTCCTCATAAGCAGGGTATCGCTGTTTCATCGCTTCATCCGGCCCAAACTCGGTGATGGCGCCGACCAAAGGGCCCAAGGTCAAGCCGAGCAGGATAAAAAGCATGATAGCGAAATGATAAAAACGGAATCGGTCCCTCACTTGATGTTGGATGAACAAGAGTAACAAAAGCTCGGCGAATCCGGATAGTGGATACACCATGGACAAGACGACCGGAAACAGACCATGTTCCAGGATAGGTAGCAGTAATACATACTCTTTCACTTGGATATTCGTAAGCGCCACAAAGAAACCAAGAATGATCACCCAGAATAGGACGATGGCGTTCACCATCACGATCGTCTGCAAATTGGTCGTCGCCAGCCAGATACAAAGGATGGTATACACCAACAACATAAGCGGTATCGGGGAATTCGGCAAAAAGGTGGAATTGATCCACTGCAGCGTCTCCGCCATCGTGAACACGGCCATGATGAGGAAATAGACGGCAACAGCGTAGCGGATAATCGTGGATGGCCGCTTTCCTATCTTCTGTTGCAGCCAATCCGCTAGCGGCGCCCGTTCCGAGCGTTTATGAATGAAGACCAACAGGAAGAGCCATGGCACGATAGCCGCCGTTGCAAGAAGGACGGATATCCACCCATCACGTCCCGCTCCTTTCAACAGCGACGGAATGATCGTCACATGGTTTTTCAATCCGATGACGGTCATCGATAATAAAATGACGTGAAGGGCACTGATCGTTCCGACTCGATTCATATAAAAATCCCTACTCTATTCGATATGACTCAATCTTGCCATAATCCTCCTCATTTATAAGCAATCCTAGCACCATCACTTGTACTGCTCCCGCCAGCTTTTCCGTTCCTTTTCGTTCAATTCGGCTTCCAGCTGCTCATCCCATTGTTCCGTCAACGTATTCCACACGCGCGCATAGAGAATGTCATCCGAAACATGGCGAAGTCGGAATTCTATGCAGGACACCCGCCTGACTTGGATATCTGAAGCCGAGAGAATGTCAGAAACGACAATTTGGGTGTTTTCATACACCGATTCGACCTCTAATTTCCGGAGAGCTTCAATCATCTCGCTGTCTTCCAATTGTGAGACATTCCAGTCACCAGCCCCTTCGGAATAGCGATAGTCTTCGGTCGCTTGTTCCCAAGGCTCCTTCCACTCTCCCACCAAAAATGACTGATGGGATGGACTGTACAGGACATTCCGAGTGTCCTGCTCCGGCTCATTTTCAAACACTCCGGTTTCCAGCTGTTTCACTCCGGCTGCCGTCAAGGCAAAAAACGGGCCATTTTTTACAAGGATGCCCGTCCTCTGCATCTTGGCAATTAAATCATTGATGAACAACGGTTCTACAAGTAGGAGTTCGCTCAGTTCCTCCGTGTCCGAAACCGATCCTTTTTGAAGGGCGATTAACATCATCTTCATTAAAATATCCATTTTCGACTTCTTGATCGTTTCATATTCAATGTCGATGGATCGGACAGGCAGATTCCACGTCAGCGACTCCAAGATTTTCACGTGGACATCTTTTTGTAATTCCTTTGTGAGCCGGCGTTTTAATTCCTCCACCATTTTCGCCTCCCCCTACACGATGGTGTTTCCCTCATGATCACGTAAGCCTTGATTTTTGATCATTTCAGCCAAAAGCCGCCCGTACATTTCCCGCGTGTTCAAGTCTTTCGTCCGAATGGTGAACATTTCCGAACTTCCGACAACGATGAGCAATTCCCGCGCACGCGACAAGGCAACATTCAATCGTCTATAATCTTTCGCAAAACCGATACTGCCGCCCTTTTCTTGATGATTACGGACAAAACTTAATAGGATGACGTCCATTTCCATCCCTTGAAACTTGTCCACCGATCCGGTCCGACAATGCAAATGCTCCGGCATCAATTCTTGATGAATCAATCGATCGATCCGTTTGACCTGCTCTCCATAGAAACTGATAACTCCAATGCTTTTTCGATCATCCGGACCCATTCTGCCTGCCCGCTTCGCCTTCTCTGTTGCATCATCCAAGTCTTCCAACAAGGTACGTATCATCGTCAATTCAGCTTGATTGTAGAGGCTAGTGCCCCCTTTCACCTTCTCTTCAAAGAACTTCGGCTCATTCGGCATGTCGAACCACAGCAGATGATCCTTCCTTTTTACAAAGCGGGATTCCAGCAAGTGATCCCGCACCGAATCGGAATTGTCCAATCCGCAGAGCAACCGAGAATCTCCTTCTTTATAAAAGTGAGCGATTGTCTCCATAATACTTTCGTGCATGCGATATTGGATGCCCAGCATCGTCTTGTTCTGCTTCGGCAATGTTCTGAAAAGCCGTTCGAATAACGATTCTTTCAGTAGCGCTTCCAGTTCCCGTTTTTCATCACGGTCGTCGATTTCCTCCAGGAATTCCTCCATCGTTTCCTGACCGACAAGCGGCGGCAGCTGGTGATGATCCCCTACTAAAATGATCTTCTTCCCTTTCAACATCGGAAGGAGTAATTCGGGAGGGGTCGCTTTGGAAACTTCATCGATGATGACGACATCGAAATCGGGGTATTCTTCCATGAAATCCCGTCTGGCAGATGCTACGCAAGTCGTTCCGATTACATTCGCATGCCGTACATATAATTTCCTGATTTCATCCAGATCATAGTCCGTTGCATCGGTTAACAGGGTCACCCATTCTTGCTGAAGAGCCTTTGTCATAGGCAATCGGCTTTGTTCCCGCTTCATCTCACCCATTTGTTTGGACAGCTTTTCATTTTCAGTGAGCAATCGGTGGTGCTCAGCTTCGGGCTGTTGGGCGAGTAGGTCCTCCAACTCTTGCAGCCTTGTTTGAAGGCTATCCATTTTGTTTTGGCAAGTTTCCACTTCCTCGGTTATTGCAAAACGCGAAACCTCATTACTTTCGGTTTGGTTTGCTAACGCCAACTGATCCTTCTTTTTCCCTTCCAGTTCCGAAGCTTTTTGATTCCATAACTCTTTTGACTCTTCATATGAAGCGATCGTTTTTTCAATGACCTTCAATCGCTCAACCAGTTCCGTCAGATCAACGGTTTCATCAAGTGTGCCGACAGTTGCAAGTTGGTTCGAAATTAATTGCCGGAAGTCTTGCAGTCGGTTTTCCTCTTTTTCGACCTCCGCCTGCAAAATAATCATTTCCTGATCCATTTTTGCAATGGTGTGATTCACTTGATCGATCAGGCCTTCTTTGATGGCAAGGAAAACGGTTTTCGTCTGTTCAACGGTCGTAAGTTGCGATTCCGTGAACTTTTTGCGGTCTTTCAATAAGTTGAAAGCCGTAGCTATATGTTCAAGGATTTCATATTTTTGAGGTGCATACGTCCGTAAGGCAAGGGTTTGCTTGATAGCTGGCTTCACGAGATAACGACCGATGCTGTCGATCAGTGCGTTGATGTCTTGCGGGGAAGTATGTCGGCGGCTTGCCGGTATCGGATAATGAAGGGCTTGTTTCCAAAAACCTTGGCTTTCCAATATACGTTGGATCGTTTCCATTGCCTTGGAAAGGCGGTCGTTTAACTGAATCCATTCTGTATAGGCAATGGCGTTGGGTTCCGATTGTATCGTTTCAATTAACCGACTTAGTTCCATCATGCTTTGTTTGATTGCATTGGTCGGTATGATTCCGACCTCCGAAATACCATGTTGTAAAACGTCCAGCTTGGTCATGCCAGGCAGCGCTTTGGACAATCCTTGTAATAGAGTGATTCTGCTTTGTTCCATCTCTATCTTCTTATAGTTCATCTCAAGTGAAGTGTTAAGCGTATCCATCTGCTGTAACAATTCGCGATACCTGATTTCATTTTGCAAATCGGTAATTTGCCGTGTCAATTCCTCCATCTGCTTTTCCATTTCTGGACTGCTGCTGTTGGAATGAAGGAACTGTTCGGTTTGTTTTATGTCTTCCGCGATTTGTTCAGCGGATCGGTTCAACTCTTCTTGGACTTTTACTAAGTTGTCCAGTTCATTCTGTAGATGCTTCTTCTTGCCTGCCAGGATGTCCAACTCTTTGGAACAGGATTGCTGCTCGATTTGAGCTTCTTTTTTCAATCGAATCTGTTCCATCAGCCGTTCCAATTCTTGTCGGTTTTGTTCATATTGCTGCTCGCATTGTCTGATGTCCTGCTCTAGCTGAGCTTCCCGTCTAGCATGCGCTTGAAGATGTTCCTGGATAGCCAGTAAGGTTTGGTCTCTCCAATGGGAAGCTACATTTTCTTCAATGAACCGCTTCCCTTCCTCCTCAATGCTCTCCGTCCTACCGTAACGCAAAATCCGGATATCCTGATGGGATAACAATCTGCCAAGGGCGTTGTCTACAGCCAGATTCGCTTGGGAGGCGACAAGTGTGCGAAGTCCCGCCTTTACATTTTGGTGGCAGATCTCAGAGATGACCGTCGTTTTCCCGGTACCCGGGGGCCCTTGGATGACATATATATCATTCGCCGTCATCGCCCCGGTTACCGCTTCTCTTTGGAATTCGTTTAATCTATTATGAAAATCAAGATCGAGCTGCTGTTTCGAAATACGGACAACCGGCCGCTCTTCAAAGAGGATTTTCTCCAAATTGGAATTGGCGGCAAGCCCGTCTTGAAGATCCTTGAAACCTTTTCGAAGTCTTCTGACTTGGCTCAGCTCCGCAAAATTGCTGAAGACGACTTCATTATAGGAGGTAGGAGGCCATTCCTGCCGTCTCGCCATCTCCTGATGTCTGCGATTCAACTCGATTTCCACAAGGTTTTGTGATGTATTGACTTGGACCACATTTCCGATATCCTGTTGCTGCCCTTTGAATTTCGCACTGAATCCCGTGATCGTTTTCCATTCCTTGGCCTTCAAGCCATTACAAATGAGGCGCAGCCTAGTGAAATCCTTATTCAAATTTGACATTGCGAAAGACGCGGTCACATCTTCCACGTCCGCATTCCGTTCCTGAATTCGTAAATATCCTTCCCAACTGGCAATTCGTTTCTGAACATATTCAGAACGTTCATCCGCAATGGGTAATTCCCGAAGACTGGTGTACAATTCAATCGGCAAGGGAGCATGGACGTTGCGTCCTAGTTGAAACTGGAGACGGACAGGGAGACGGCGATTTGTGCGGACCGGCTCCTTTCTACCGCGCACATGAAAACCCGTCGCTAAAAACCCATCGTTTTGATAAACACATTCCATCACCGCCACCCTAGCGTTCAATTGGGTTGCCAATGCCTCATTTGTTTCATTATCAAAGAAAATCGAAAACGACAGATTGCCATGTTTATTGACCGGACGCTTTTCAATATGTACATCAAAAGCACGCTGCATAGCAAAAAAAGCATGCTCATCTTGTATGAATTTAGAAAACCCTTTACGTGCGTTATCCGTCATTTTCAGAGCACACTGGATTTCCTGTTTGATCAAGACCTGTTGGTTCACTGTCATGCCTACTTTCCCAAAAACGTCCCTCTATCATATCATGGAGTCCGGGAGGATATAAATGACTTGGGTCATGATTTGGATATGTTATGATAATTCCATAATGAAAGGATGGATGTTATGACGATTCTACATTTCCAAGACGTTTGGGATCGAACGTTATCGAACAGTCAAAAAGAAGAGATGGCTCAACTTCTTCATGCACTTCCCGCAAGTGGTAATGAATTTGATCTATCGCCCATCCGCATCAAATATAAGAAAAATGGCGGCTTGGTCGCCACCGTATTTTTACGGAATAACTCCCATCAGGACATCTTGTTGCAATCGTTACAAGTCCAATTGTTAGATCGTTCAAAAGACGTGGTTGCGGATCATCTTTTTGACGTACAGCTCAACATCCCCGCTTCGTCAGCGCTCCCTTGGTCGTTTGTCTTTCCGGCGGATTGTGTGATGCGACATAAGGTTCCTTCTGAAGAAATGACGGTCATTTATAAAATCAAGTAACAAACAACCGCCTCAGATACAAACGTATACATCCTCCGCTTACGAGCATAGTAGGCAAGAGGAGGTGACCCGTGATGAACAAAAACAACAAAAAGACTATGAACGAAAGAACCCATAATAGTTTTGACGTCTACAAAGACAATCGGAACAGCAACAGCAATACGAATGACAAAGGGGAAAATCGCAACGTCGAACTCGCTGAGGACTTTGACAACAGGAACAGAGATTCACGTGCGAACAATGAGCAGTGCAGACCTCTTGATTTCAATGAATGAAAAAAGGAACCCATGCACATGTGTGTGGGTTCCTTATTTATAAAAATGAATCGTCTCAAGAAACAGGGCCTTCAACAATTCGGTGGAAGTGACCGATTGAACCATCGCCCGCATGTAAGCGTTCCGCTCGATCGTTTCATACTGCCACTCCACTCCTTTCGAGCGGGCATAGGCGTGGATGAAAATCCGGATGGTCCGCCCGTTCCCTTCACGGAAAGGATGGAGCATATTCAACTCGGACTTGAAAAAGGCCAGCCGTTCCGCAGCTTCTTCCAACGAAGCCCAATCCGGCTCCTCAGAGAGCTTGCCAAATAATTCGGTGGCATATTGTTCAAGAAACTGAACTTGGCAAAAACGGGTACTCCCCTTCATTAGTTGTACAGTCCGGAATTCACCGGCAAACGGATAAATGTCCTGGAATAAATGCTTGTGCAAGTTCTTAAAACCGTCTTTCGTGAAGGAAAACGAATAGCCTTCCTTCTCCAATTCAGCTGCACGAAGCGAGAAGACCAATGCTTCCGCCTCTTCCAATTCTTCATAGGTTTGGAGGCCTAGCAGATTATGCTGTAGTGGGTACGGATCATTATCTCCATGATTATAACTTTTCACGCTTCAAAGTTTCCTTAATCACGTTTGATGTGATGGGAACTCCTGAATTGACGAGGTCGACCACTTTTTTTTGCAGAGACGAATGGAGAGACATATTTTCCAAATGCAGATTATGAAGCACTCTTTTGAACTCTTTGGATTCCAAAGTTAATTCCTTCATGATCCGGCTCCTTCCAAGTACTTCCCTTTCCTCTATTATACAATACCCGCACAGCCTTTACCATCGTGGTGACAGGCACATCTTATTCGGCCATCAGCTTCTCGATTCGTTCTTTGTCAAGTGAAAAAGGGGTTGCATAAAAAATCAAAAAGCCACCTATCATATATGTGAAAATACTAAGCCCCAAGTTAGGATGTGCCGGCGTGAAGCGCAGCGTAGTCATTATGACAAGTCCAACGATAACAATGATGGCGAGCACTTTCGGCCACTTGACGAATTGCTTTGTTTTGCGGGGATTCACAAATACTGAGGTAATCCGCTCTTTCCATAAATGACTCAATAGGAATAAAAATATTGTAGCGATCAGGAATGGCCAAAAAGCTACCGAACCATATGTCGCCCTAACAAAAGGCATCATTGCAAAAATAGAAAGTCCGGTAAGTATCCAATACAACTGGAGGGAGTTGTACCGCCTCGGTTCGTGCTTACTATAACGCCTCCACAATAGGAGGAGTCGGAATATAATGAAAGCCTCCACTATCAGATTGATGGGCAGCCAAAAGAGGAAACGTCCTTCTGGGACAGAGCTGGCAACTAACAGTAACAAAAGGTGCAGAAAAAATGTAAAAACAATAAGATTATCCGCTGCCACCGGCTTGTTGATGTTTAGTTTTGAAGTCATCGGATCTCCTTTCCTTTGCAGTAGTTTCACGGTGCCAGGCACTAAAACAATCGTGTTAGTTTGAATAAACATGAATGTTTTAAAATTCATGTTTGTTTCGGACACAGGCACCGATTACAAACGTAAGATTATTTGCCTTAAATGTTCTCGAATATCCACTGTGTTTTTCAAATTTTTTCATATGATTTCTAGCTTCTCCTTCAAAGTTGGAATTACCACTACTAGTTATTGTTATCAAAATGAAAATGACTCGAAGTCTTAACCTCCAGTCTTTTTTCATTCTCCTATTCTATCGAAGGGTCCATATTAACGGATATAAGAAATACTTTCTTCCAAGGCATCTTTAATCCATCTTGGATGCATGTGTAAGAGATTTTCTGGTAAATGATTTAGATCAAAGTAATTCACATCTAATGTTTCTTCATTTTCCTTATTTAGAGTTCCTTCCACAACTTCACATTCGAAACAAGTTGTAATAAAGTGACTCACTTTCCCGTTTGGATATGAAAAAACTTGGGAAACAGGATCAGAATATACTCCGATAAGCCGATTTACTTTGACGCTTAAACCCGTTTCTTCCCTAATTTCTCTGATGATTGCTTCTTCTACAGTTTCTCCCGGTTCAACATGGCCCGAAGGAATCCCCCATAAACCGTTATCTGCACGTTTCATCAGAAGCACTCGCTGTTTTCTATCAAAAATAATACCTGCTACTCCTGCTTTAATATTCTCGGGCCAAGTAAAGGAAGGAGAAATCCATTTTTTAATGTTTATATTACTGTCAAATAAACTCTTTAAATTTGGTATGGTAGCATCTGGATTACGAAAATCTTTTTCTGATGGAAATTTTTTTATCTTTTGGTCTGATACTAAAATGGCTGGAATCCCCGCCTGATGTGCACCTAAAACATCAGTATATGGATTATCACCAATCATTACTGCTCTGGAGGATGGGCTAAAATCTTCAAGAGCTTTTTTAAACATATATGGGTATGGTTTTCCCACAATGATAGGTCTCTTCTCTGTTGAAATCCGAATCGCTTCTACCATCGCTCCAGTGGCAGGTAAAGGACCTTCTGGAGTTGGAAACGTTCTATCAGCATTTGTCGCAATAAATTTTGATCCTTTATGAATTAATTTTGCTGCTTGCTGGATGTCATGAAAAGACACATCATTGTCCCACCCGACAACAACGGCTTCAACATCGTTTTGATTGTCAGTATTAATACCTACCTGTTGACATTCCCATTTTAAATTTTCATCACCTAAAACAAGTGCAGTTCTGATCTTTTCACTTTTTAAATATTGGGCAGTCGCCCAACCTGATGTAATTACTTCTTCGCTACTTGCATCTATACCAAGACTATTTAACCGTCTTGCTGTTTTTTCACGTGTTGTACATGGATCATTTGTTAAAAACCGAATCATTTTCTTATCTTGCCGAAGACGTTTGAGCGATTCTACCGCTTCTGGAAGTGGTTCAGGTCCTATATAAATCACTCCATCTAAATCAAACAAAAATACATCAAATTCATCAACTAGCATAATATTCTCTCCTTATGAATAGCTAATTTAGCGACACTACCAAGACCCTGGTCAACTGCCGATTTATCCACTTTATCCTGCATCAACTTCCCCATTCCGTAAGCCCCCTTTTCGTATAGTCCCTATTGCGTTATGTACCGCGCTCTACTGATTACCGTCATGGCATCTAAAAAGAAAAAAATCCGCAGGCTTCCAGGGTATTTCACCGGAGAGCTACGGAAATTGATTGATGAGACCTTTTTCAAGGATACCTTTTAAGGATGAAGTGGCGAATATCCTCTTAGTTAACTGGTTGTTCTTGGACTTTCGCCAAATGACGTTCCATCTGGCCTAAGTGGCCAACCGCATGCTTAATGAGTAAATGATCAATCAGGAAGGATAGCGGTTTGCCATCAAAATTCGGGTTGTAGCTCGGGGCTGTTTTTTCCAAGTCTTCCTCCTGCACTTTTGCAAATACCCGTTCTACTTGTGGCATCAGCGACTGAAGACGTTCCGTTGCTTGTTCTTTCGTAACAGCAGCCACTGAATTTTCTTCAATCGCCGCCAAGCGCCGGACGTGTTCATGATTGCGGCCCCATTTGGCTCCTGGCACGATGAGCAACGCTTCCAAATCTGCTGCCCAGAATTCCACCGCTTCAATGACATGGCAGGCAATTTGCATGACGGACCATTCTTCTGCAGATGGCTTCTTGTACAATAGCGATGTGTCCGTTGCTTCAATCAATTCTACCATCCCTTGGATTGCTGCATTCATCGTTGCCGAACCTTCTCGTAGTTTTTCAATTGTCATCTTAACCAATCCCCCTTATGTAAATTCTCCATCCATTATACTAGAGTCGTAAAAGTTAATCGACAATTCAATACTTTGTAATAGTTTTGACTCCTGCTAAGTCAGCGAATAAAAGCCGCTTCCTTTTTTGAGAGAGCATCCTCTAACCATTGAGGGTGCATGGTTAACAGATCTTCCGGCAAGTTGTCTTGACTAAAGAATTTAATTTCAAGCGATTCATCTGAATTACATGTAAGTTCCCCACCTGTAATTTCAGCCAGAAAACAAGTCGTTATAAAATGCACTGTTTTGCCACTTGGATAATTGAAAACTTGTGAATCGGGATCGGAATAAACACCAATCAGCTTTTCAATTCTAATATCTAAATTTGTCTCTTCTTTTACTTCTCTTATAACTGCTTCAGACACTGTTTCCCCAATTTCCACATGTCCTGAAGGGATTCCCCACAAGCCCACATCAGCTCTTTTTTGCAGTAGAACTTGATTCTCTTGGTTCAAAATAATTACAGCAACTCCCGCTTTTAAAGCGTCAATCTTTTTCAAATCAAAACTCCTTTCTACACGAAAATAACCCTTTGCATGAACAAAGGTTATTTATAACATATAAACTGTTCAATCTATTTTAACATAGTAAGAAAGTATTTTATTTACTATGCAACTAAAAAGTAATCTATTGGAAATCATATTTTGATTTTTGACGTATCCTTCATGCTCTTTATCGCCCTGATATATCCTAGTGCCAGCCATAGCATAACTGTATAGATCACTACACTTCCCATAGTGAATAAGGCAGGTAATCTATTACTCATCGGAGCATAACCACTATGAGCATTATAGTGCCATTGCGCACCGGCAAACCCCGATTGAATACTGATTAACGCAAACCCGAACAACACGAAGGCAAATATAGCCTTTCTTTGAAAGACCATTTCAACTAAGTTCTCCTTAAAAATGGAGCGGAAACACATTGATCCTGTACTCACTATCGATTGCTTTTTTTTAGAAAATGGAACCAAAAAGAAAATTAGAAGCCCACTGTAAATCAATACCAGCATTATAGTTTCAGAAATGCCCAGGTAAACAACCTCCCTTAATCTTTATTTATGTTGAATAAAAACTTCTCGGTTAGTATTCCTCAATTTTTATTGTTATATTTTCTTCGCTAATGGTTACGTTTTCTGTTTCAGAAACTTTCTTTATAGAATCTTCAACTATTTGTTGAATCATCGTATTATCAACTTTTACATCCTTTGGAAAACTTACTGATACAGAAATTTCTTCAGAATTACCACCTAACGAGATTGCCATTGACTCACCAAGTTCGGTTTGTTCTGAAATAGAACTTGTTATTTCATTGTGTAATTCAGATAATAAATTTGATTCTGGTGATACATTTGCATCGCTTTCACCGTTTTGTGAAGTAACTACTACGTCTTGTTCAGCTAATACTTGAACAGGTTCTTCGTTCTTGTTTCCATTACACCCAACTAACAAAATTGAACTAAATACAATTCCTGAAATTATAGCTTTTTTCAATACTTCTACTTCCCCTTTCAACAAAATAAATTACAGATTCTACAACAAGTCTCTATACGTAATTTCGACGGTATCTATTTGGTAAAAGTTTCACGTTGAAATATAATCTTGTTAAACTAACATGCCAATTGTTGTAACATAATGATGCAACAACTATAAAGGGACAACAATTCATATGCGAATTGTGTCCCTTTTATTGAAATGCCGAGTTCCATGCAACGTCCATGCGAAACTTGGCATTCTTTCATATAGTAAAATTCCAGGTTCCTTTTAGACCCAGCACCTTCCTTACTTAGCCGTTACTCCGCCGTCCACGGCCAAGTTGACGCCTGTGATATAAGAGGCCTTGTCCGAACAAAGAAAAACGGCGGCTTGTGCCTGTTCCTCTGCCCGACCCATCCGTCCTAGGGGAATATCGTTTTCTACGTATTTGGCCTGCTCGGGCACTTCCTTTGACCAGGCTTCCACAGCAGCGGTTAATGTCATCCCAGGGCAGATGGAGTTGACCCGGATTCCCTTCTTTCCATATTCCAGAGCGACGGACTTGGTCATTCCGTTAACGGCCCATTTGGTCGCACTATAGGTCGCCAAGTTTTCCGAGCCCATTAAGCCGGCAGTGGATGCTGTATTGACAATGGCTCCCCCTCCGGACTCCAGCATGGCGGGAATTTGATGTTTCAATGAAAAATAGAGGCTGGTCTGTGTAATTTGAACACAACGATCCCAGTCCGACGTCTCGGTGTCCGCAATGGGTTTGGTCGGCGCACCGATTCCTGCGTTATTATGAGCCCAATCCAAGCGTCCATAATGCGCAACCGTCTGTTTCACCAGATCGATGACTTGCTGCTCTTCTGCCACATTACAGTAAATGAAAATCGCATCCCCGCCATTTTCTTCGATTTGGCGTACAGTTTCCATACCTGCCTCTTCATTAATATCCGATACTACTACCTTCGCTCCTTCTTCAGCAAACGCCAAGGCGCTCGCCCGGCCGATTCCGCTTCCGGCCGCTGTAACAATTCCAACCTTATCCTGCATCAACTTCCCCATTCCTGTAACCCCCTTTAAAGTATAGACCTAATTTCGACAATGGCACGGTAAACCCTTTTTATGGGTTGTTTTGCAACATAATGAACCATAGTGTCTGAAAAAACAGTGGCATTGGGTGAATCTATGATATACTTCCTATTGAGAAACAATCTCAATTGCACGGTAGCCTTCACTATATAATGGTTTCTTTTTATTTTTGAAAGGTCTACCTCATTAGAAAGGAAACGCTATGTTAAAACAATTTTTCTCCTATTATAAACCGCACCGTCGACTGTTCATCATCGACTTTTCCAGTGCGGTGTTTGTCGCTTTGCTGGAGCTCGCATTTCCGGTCGCTGTCCAGTGGTTCATCGACAGCCTGCTCCCTTCCGGCGATTGGGGGCGCATCACAGCAATCAGCGTGCTGTTACTCTTCATTTACGTGCTCAGCACCTTTCTCCATTTCATCGTCAACTATCTCGGACATAAGCTCGGCATCAATATTGAAACGGACATGCGCAGGGAGCTCTTTGAACATGTCCAGCGGCAATCTTTCCGATTTTTCGACAATACGAAGACCGGGCATATTATGACCCGGATCACGACCGATTTGTTCGATATCGGAGAATTTGCGCACCACGGGCCGGAGGATGCCTTCATCGCCATCATGACGATATTCGGTGCATTCGGGATCATGTATTCCATCAATCCGGAACTTGCGCTCATTACCTTTGTCATGATTCCGATTCTCGTTGTTATCATCACGTACTGCAACAAGCGAATGAACGCAGCCTGGCATAATATGTACGGCAAAATCGCAGAAGTGAACGGTCGCGTGGAAGACTCGGTTTCTGGATCCCGCGTCGTAAAATCCTTTACGAACGAAGACTTTGAAATGAAGCGGTTCAACAAAGACAACGACAATTTCAGGCTCTCCAAATTGGTCGCCTATAAAGTGATGTCATGGACCTCTTCTTCCATTTACATGTCGACACGGCTCATGACCCTCGTCATCCTAGTTCTCGGTGCATGGTTCACATACAATGGAAAGTTGACATACGGTGAGCTTGTCAGTTTCATTCTGTTCGTCAACATTCTGACGAAGCCGATCGATAAGATCAGCGCATTGCTGGAAATGTATCCAAAAGGAATGGCCGGCTTCAGCCGATTCCGCCAATTGATGAACGAGGAGCCTGAGATCAAAGATGCACCGGACGCCATCGAAGTCCCTCATTTGAATGGCGATATCACACTGTCCGATGTCACATTCGGCTACGAAAACAACAAACCGGTCCTGCAAAACATCAGTTTAACTATCAAAGCGGGACAAACCGTGGCATTTGTCGGGCCATCGGGTGCTGGAAAAACGACAATCTGTTCCCTCATTCCACGGTTTTATGATGTACAGGAAGGAAAGATCACGATCGACGGTCTCGATATCCGCCAGATGACACAGAAATCGCTGCGCCGCCAGATCGGCATCGTCCAGCAAGACGTGTTCCTCTTTACAGGCACCATCCGGGAAAATATTGCCTATGGCAAGCTCGATGCCACCGATGCGGAAATTGAAGAAGCCGCCAAACGTGCTCATCTGGAGGAATTCATCGACAATCTACCAAAAGGATATGAAACCCAAATCGGCGAACGCGGATTGAAACTATCCGGCGGGCAAAAACAGCGACTCGCCATCGCCCGAATGTTCCTGAAAAATCCGCCGATCCTCATCTTGGACGAAGCGACCTCCGCCCTCGACACCGAGACGGAACGGATCATCCAGGAATCACTGGAAGAGCTGTCCGAAAACCGGACGACACTCGTCATCGCCCACCGACTCACCACCATCCGCAACGCCGACCGCGTCATCGTCGTCACAGCGGACGGCATTGAAGAGGAAGGGACTTATGCGGAGCTGGTCGAGCAAGGTGGGATGTTTGCAAGATTGCATGCGAATCAAGTGTAAATAAAAGAACTGCCCGGGTATAAACCTGAGCAGTTCTTTTACTGTTCTACAGTTGAAAATGAAGAAAAAGAAACGACAAAAACATTGGAGGGAATAAAACTACATCTTAAAAGTCCATCCGAAGTCATCATGATACACCATCTGTCGGGTCATTCCCCCATCAATACAAATGTTCTCACCTGTGATGAAACCCGCTTTGGGGCTGCACAAATAGAGCACCATATTGGCAATGTCCAGTGGATTTCCGACTCGTCCGGCCGGGTGTTGATAGGCATTGGCATCTTGGTAGGCCGTGAAATCCGTATCGATCCAACCCGGAGAGATGGAATTGACACGTACCTTTCCGGCTAGACTTACTGCCAACGAATGGGTCAAGGCGGACAGCCCCCCTTTGGCCGCTGTATAGCTTTCCGTGTTGGGCTGGCTCATCCGATCCCTCGAAGAAGAGATGTTCACGATACTTGCGCCTGGCCCAAAAGAAGCAGAGAAAAGCTTAGCCAGCATAAATGGTGCACTCACTCCAACTCGCAGTACATAAGTAAAATCATCATAAGAGCAATCCCGTATACCGCCACGGCTAAGCATGGCATTGTTGATCAGGCAATCCACACGGCCATGTTCTGCAATCACTTTCTCAGCAAATGCTTCAAGTGTCTGTTCATCAGCTATGTCTCCTACAAAGTAATCATTCTCGCTCATGTCGATGATGCAAACAATAGCGCCCTCTTTGCGAAACTCCTCCGCTATCGTCTTCCCAATCCCGGCAGCACCACCTGTGACAACAACGACCTTGTCTTGGAATTCCATGAGTTCCCTCCTATTATGCGAGGCTTGCTAGCTAGCCCTTTGAAGTTAAGATGGAAGCGAGTCCTGCGGCGATTCCAATACATCTTTCGCGCTTTGAAGCAGCAGATTATCTTGCTTCAAAATCCCAATAAAATGTTGTAAAATCTTTCCGGTCAATCCCCAAATCGTATACTGTCCATATTCAAAAAACCATTCTTCCACGTATCGGGTTCTCCACTGATACTGGGCCCCGTTGATAATTTTATCAAATGGAAAATCAGCTGGAGGCACCATTTCCACAGCCACCCGATGCATATACGGTTCATAGTCCAACAGCCATTGGACGGGCACGGTAAATACTTCTTCCACTTCATCTTTGTTGAAAGAATGAATAATTTGATCGTATGCTACAGTCGCTACAAACGGGTACACAACAAAGGAAGGCGATGCAACATACGGACCTAACTGCCCTAACATGTCTACCGTAGTTGGATCCACCCCTAATTCTTCATGCGTTTCCCGTAAAGCTGCCGCATGCGGGGACGGATCTGTGGCATCGATTCGGCCTCCGGGAAAACAGATATCACCCGGCTGGGTCCTCATCGTGGAAGCACGCACTTCAAAAAGAATATGCCACTCGTCATCCACTTGAACCAATGGAATCAAAACCGCAGAACGCATAGCGGTTTCCTCACCGATAAACCGGGATTTATGTTGATGTAACTGTTCTTTCAATTTGTCTAGGAACATGAAAAAATCCCTCGCCTTACTTGTTCTTCCTTTCATCGTATCACTTGCTGGTGGATAGATAAAGGAGAGACGAAGTGGATTATTCACATACTTACGCCCAAGCAAGCGATCATCGAAAAGACAGCAAAAGTTTCCTAGCCCAATAAAAAAAGCGTCAAGTTCTCGGTAATTAAAATTTCTACCTGACTTGACACTTTTTTACCCCAAACTATTCAATTAATCATTCACATCATACCCCGGTATAATCACTGTACAGGCCATGGTCATTGTAAAATACACCTGCCTCCTGATTAACTGGGTCCAAATAACGCCCTTTCGTAACTGTCAATGCTCCCATCTTAAATAATCGGTTGTTCAGATTTCTCTACTGTAATTGTATGTTGGCTATCCTGTTTGACATCGCTCTCGACTTCCTCTGTATACCAGATGAATTTACCAGAGAAGCCATAAAATAACGCAATGGCAAGACCAATAAGATTTAACCAGGCAAAGGGAAGATAAGACATCGTGGACACGCCGAGAACAGCCGCCATATAGATCCCATTATCGGCCCATGGCACTAAGGGTGATGTTAAGATTCCTCCCGTTTCCATATTTCTTGATAATACACGTCGGTCAACTTTTAAATGGTCGTAGTTCTTCTCCGTCACTTTACATCCGGTAATTAACGAAACATAGCCGGCACTTCCAAAGAAGTTCCCTAAAAAGGCTGCAAAAATGGTTGACGATGTCAATCGTCCCGCCGTCGTAATCCACTTCGACAATATATTGGTCATAACCGCCAAGATACCGACCTGCTCCATAAGACCGCCAAACCCTAAAGCTAAAATCATAATGGCAATGACACCTAACATCGATTCAATGCCCCCGCGATTAAATAATAAATCGATAAAAGGGACACCTGATTCAATCACAAAACCACTATATAATGTACCGATTGCTGGTATGAGGTCGACCCCCTGGAAAATGGTGGCCCATATAATGCCTAGCACAGATCCGAACGCTAAAGTCGGCATAGCCGGTATCCCTTTCGCCAACATGACAATGACGACGACCATTGGGATCAGCATGTACCACGAGACGTTAAAATTGGCGCTTAATGCTTGAATATTATTTGTAACGATGCTGAGGTCGTTCCCTTTGCTCGTATAGAAAAAGCCGGCAATTAGAAATAGGATTCCCGATAGAACAAGTGCTGGAAAACTGATGAGTAGCATGGATCGAACATGGGCAATCAGATCCACTTTCGCTAAAGAAGCCGTCATCACCGTAGAATCGGAAATCGGCGACAATTTATCCCCAAAATAGGCACCTGACACGACAGCTCCCGCTACAAGTGCTAACGGCAAACCAAAACTTTCACCGATACCCATCATCGCAATCCCTGCAGTTCCCGCTGTTCCCCAGGACGTTCCCGTCGCTAGTGAAGTTAACGCACAAATAAGTAAGGTAGCTACGAGGAATATACTGGGATGAATGATCTGGAGTCCAAAATAAATGAGCGTTGGGACAATTCCTCCTGCAATCCACGATCCGATTAACGTCCCGACAAAAATAATAATAAGGATCGCTTCCAACCCAGTGAAAATACCTGTGGCAATTGATTTCTGCAAATTGTCATAGGAATGACCTAAGCGTAAACCAAGAAAAATAAGTACAAACCATACAGCGATCAAGGCTAGATGAATAGGTAGTTCAAACACAGCGAGCGAAAAATACATGATGGCCAAAAACAATCCCATGACAAGTAAAAGTTCAAATGAACTGGGTAGACGAATTTGTTTTTCTTTCATACCTTCACAACTCCCCTATTATTATTTCACTTCCATAAACCAGTTGTGTATGTACCATTGTCAACAAGTGCTATTCCCTTCACTCCACCGGAAAGCGCTTTCAAAGGTAGGCGGACCCATTCCTCGTCATCTCCTACTACATCAAAGATTTTTCTGAGCGCGCCCGCCTTTCTTCAAGATGAAAGAAGATGTGTCAACAGTGAGCAGGCGTCTGATTGAATTTTCTAACTCTAAGTGTAGTTTATCCAGGCAGCCAAATCTACGGATAAATTAAACAATAATTTAAAATAGTTGGTCATTATAAATGTGCAACTTGCATAATTATGTCGTGTCATAACAAGAAGAATAGTTCTTCTAGACCATACACCACTTCTCCTCTGAGGAGGCTTGTCCCCCGTTGATGCTGGAATCGCCTTTCATTTTTGTGCATGTACATTCATCATGTTTGACTTCTGAATTGGCCAAGTTAACTAAAAGCGTAAGAATCACTATAGTCGTTTTTAGAAAGAATAGAAGGATAGATCTTAAAATAAATCGCCCAAAAACTATCAGATAATACGAAGAAGATTATTGGGTACCCTGTCAGTATTTCAAATGAAAAGGGAATTCTTATCGGCGTGTCCGAAAGAAAGAGATTAGGATTATACGATAAGTTACTGGAAGGCGTGGATGATCAAACATAAGTTAAGTAGCAGATCTAGGTAGTAAGAAGATGGCTGCCTCACAAACAGAGCACTCGTAACATGTCCATTCAATAAACAAAATACCAATTCTTTGTCTCCCCTAATCCCCAATGGTTACAATAGAGAAGAATTCTACCATAAGAAGGAGAGGTTGCGAATGGGCAGACTGCAGGACAAAATAACGGTGATTACAGGCGGAGCTGGAGGAATTGGCAGTGGGATGGCAAGAGCCATGGCCAAAGAAGGCGCTATCGTGGTCATCGTCGATTTAAATGAAGAGACTGGCAAACAAACGGAAAAAGAATTGCAGGAAATCTCCCCAAAATCCATGTTCCTTCAGGCGAACTTGATGGAACGGGAAACTTTAGGCGACATCATTCAAACCGTTATCGACACATACGGCAAATTGGACGTGCTAGTAAATAATGCGCATGCGTCCAAACAAGCGACCTTCGAAGAGACCACCCAAGCGGATTTGGATTTATCATTCGGGACAGGCTTCTATCCGACATTCTATCTAATGCAAGCCGCTCTGCCACACCTGAAGGAATCCAAAGGAAAAGTCATCAACTTCGCATCCGGTGCTGGGCTAGCTGGGCACGAAACACAGGCCGCCTATGCCGCAGCGAAAGAAGCAATCCGCGCCATTTCACGGGTTGCAGCCAATGAATGGGGGCGTTTCGGTATCAACGTCAACCTGATCAGCCCAATCGCCGACTCTCCCGGAGTGCGCGCCTGGGCAGAAGCACAACCGGAGTACTACCAAGAAGTCCTCAACAAAATCCCTTTGGGGCGCTTTGGCGACATCGAGCAAGATATCGGACGAGTCGCGGTCTTCCTAGCCTCCGACGATTCCAAATACATCACAGGACAAACGATTATGGTGGATGGCGGGTCGATTATGTTGCGGTGAGTGGGTTAAGATATATTTCATCAGCTATTCCCTACTTGAACCAAGGAGTTTGAAAAGGTATACCGGTGGTAGAGAATGTATAAAATAAAAAAACCGTTCCATGCAGCAACATAGAATGGTCAATGTAATAGCAGGTTCCCAACAGGGGGATCAGCGCTAAGATGAAATAATCCATCCTATTAGAGCTAGCCACTCATGGATGGATTATTTGTATTATGGAAGTACAATATTGAGATTCGCAGGAGACCTATTTACATACTTTTCAGAATAGTATACAATACATGTTACTCCCATTTAATATTCATAATAACTGCCTAATTTGTTCACATGCCTAATCCAAGCATGGACCAACAAGTAAAAGCCAGTTCAATTGAATTGCAGATTTTGCATTCATTTGAGCTGGCTTTTTTTATTAACAAAATGGTATAGGAGGAATTATAAATGACTGGTGCCTTAAACGGTATTAAAGTGTTGGACCTCACCCGCGTGCTGGCGGGTCCCTATTGCACGATGATTCTGGGGGATCTGGGTGCCGAGGTGATCAAAGTGGAAGCTCCAGGTGGCAGTGACGAAACCCGTGGATGGGGCCCGCCTTTCCAAAATAATGTCAGTGCCTATTATCTGTGTGCGAATCGTAATAAAAAAAGCATTACTGTGGATCTGAAATCAGAGGAAGGCATCACACTCATCAAACAGTTAATTGCTGAATCTGATGTCCTTATTAACAATTTTAAAGTTGGAACAATGGAGCGTTTCGGTCTCGATTATGAAACCGTCGCACAACTGAATTCGAGGATTGTGTACTGTTCCATAACCGGATTTGGGGAAACTGGGCCCTACAAAGATTTGCCGGGGTATGATTTTATCATCCAAGCGATGAGTGGGCTGATGAGTATTACCGGCACCGAACAATCTGGCCCTCAAAAAATGGGGGTTGCCATTACCGATATTTTAACCGGTTTATATGCGTGCATCGGCATCCAGTCCGCATTGCTGGAACGAACACAATCCGGCAAAGGACAAAAGCTGGATATATCCCTTTACGATTCCGCCGTCAGTTCACTCGTGAACGTGGGCAGTAATTATTTAATGTCCGGTAAAGTTCCGACTGCCCTTGGGAATAGCCACGCCAATATTGTTCCTTATCAAACCTTTACCACGCAGGATGGCGAAATGGTCATCGCTGTGGGGAACGATCAACAATTTAAACAGTTATGTTCTATATTAGAAAAGCCTTCGTTAAGCAAGGATCCCAGGTTCCGCACGAATGCGGACCGAGTGCAACATAGGGAGCTCCTCGTTTCTCTATTACAGGAGGTCATGGAAACCAAACCAACTGCCTATTGGCTTGAGAAATGTCATGCGCATAACATCCCGTGCGGACCGATCCAAACGATTGCGGAAGTCAGTAGGGACCCGCAACTGCGGGAAAGAGAAATGTTCATAGAGTACGAACATCCTACAGCAGAGACGGTAAAAGCAATCGGCAGCCCGTTGAAACTTTCCAGGACACCCGTTACGTATGACCTTCATCCACCGGATCCGGGAGAGCATAATCAGGAAATCCTGTCTAAATTTAATTTATCTCAATAAAAAAAAGGGTTATGCAATTTTCAAATTGCATAACCCCTTTAACTGATCGATCAATTGCAGCTGTGTTAATTAAACCACAGTTTTTCCTTGTCATCCACGTCCCCATTATAATTAATGAGGATCTCATCCCCCGCTTTAATATCGGTGAAAGCATAGAAGTCAAACGTGTGATTTCCAAAATTAATCTCATACGTCGCATTCGGTTCATACGAATGGTTAAACAACATACCGTATCCCAGAAGGATTGCCGTATGATTGATGCCATATTCGAAAGCGTAATCCGCGAGTAATGTTTCCTCAATGTGATGATGCTGCTCGTTCGGATACGAAATAACAGGCGCCTCATGTAAAATCTGCCCTTTTTTGATATCACATGTTGCGAATACTCCTCTATTGAATTCCCCATCACTTATGGAAGATGTTCTTATTTCTATCATATAGTTCGCCTACTCACTTTTTAAATTTACTTTCTAACTGTACCATAAAATTGGACGTGGAGCTCTTTTCACGATCCTGGCTAGCTGAAGAATCGAGGAAATAGCTTCGATGGTAATGAATAACAATAAAATACAGATAACAAGAATAGATTTGTGGGTAAGGAATAAAATGAAAAGGACTGCTCGTTGCGGCGAACGTCAGGCGGTCTAATAGAAGAAGATTCATCTTACATATAGGGGGGATTATTTGTCGGTTTTTGATCCACAGAAATTATCCGTAAAACTTATGCCACCGGCCACTTTCGCTCAGCCCGTTGAAGGAAGAAAATATACACTCACGCATTCAGATCGCACAGCGGAATTATTTTTTAGATATTGGATATGTGTACAACTATCAATCCATTAACCCCATAATGCGTGATGAAGTATTAGCAGAATGGAAAATAGATGTACATGGTTGTTTAAATTTAATCGGAACAGCGTATGTAGATGGTGGGGAGTTCAGCCGAAAAGTTGCAGAAACACGTTTTACCATCTTCAAAAAAGAGATGGCGACTGCACTTAATGGAATTGTCTATGGTGACCGTCCATTTTACATACACTATCCTTTCCTTGTTGATGCACCGATCTATATCTATTACTTATCCAGTTATCCGCAATATCGACACGTTGCTTTTTATGGTACACCTCGTCAATATTTGAACCAATCTATCCAATCTCCTGATCTTCCCCGCCATCAAAATTGACCGTTGCCATGCCCCACTCGAATCGACTTTGATTGAGTAGGCCATGGCAACCTTTTCTCGACTACAACAAGTTACTACATTCGACTACCGGGAGCTGAACATCGTCAATTCAGTTGTTTTGAGAAAAATTGTTTGGTCTATACCAGATTTCAACAGGGGATCTGTTGTTGGTGGTTTGGCCTAGCCGTTCTATTACTGCAGCATTTCACGTAACTTCTCAATTTCACTTTCTTCTAAATGTGTAACTTCCATAATGAGGTCTGTCGCAAGTCCTTTCTTCAACATCTCAAGGACCACTTTTTTCACGCCTTGCTCCAAACCTTGCTCAATTCCCCGTTCTATTCCTTGTTCAATTCCCCTCTCCAACTCCAAATCAAATGCGTTTTTAATCGTAGGGGAAGCATTTTCTCTATTATATAGTTCCATCAGTTCCGTCTCCTCTCTAATTATCGGTCGAAATTCTTCCGATAATTGTTTTGTATATGCTTCTGGCAATTGTAACAAGTAGTCGATAAAATGAAAAACAGCTTGAACCGCTGTACGTGAATAGTTTGGATTGCGGAAGAGTTCACGCATTAGCTTTCTTTTGAACAAATAACGTTGATGATTTTCATCTTTCGTTTGATGCAGTACTTTTGAAGCTAAAATAACTTTACTAAAAAGGTTATCCGATTGTTCCAGTTCATCATCTGCATATGATTCTGTTCGATAGTTTCTGTACGAATAGTGCAGCTGCGTATCAAAATAATTGTATGTGAAATGTTCAGGTACAGCATTGTTACTTGGGGACGTATGGACAGCAATCGCAACGATTTTTTCTTGGTAACGGTCATAGATGCGGTAAAAATAGCGAAACATTCTTTCTGGAAATTCTTGCTCTTTTCTACTTTGGATTTCCACATGAATCAAAATCCATTGCTCTGTTCCGTTTTTCAAACGCACTTTGGCCAATTGATCTGCAAAACGCCTGCCTTTTTTCTTATCCATAACTTCCTGAAACAATTCTTTATCTAAGAAATCCGGCTTTTTACCAAAATCAATGTGTCCGTACAATTCTGGTGCAAAGAATAACAAAAAGTCTCCGAACAGTTCTTCGATCACCTTTTTCCACAAACCATCCTGATCGACCGCTTTTCCGTCATAGTGCATTGTTTCTTCCATAACCCATACCATAGCCACTTACATAACACCCCCAATAATTATTTTATTATTGGATTAATTATACCAATAATCGAACATACGTTCAATACATAAACTTCCATCTTCTTCTTTCTTCTTTTATAACAACAAGAGAGAGTTTATTTAGGGGCGGTGTTTTGTTCCTAGTGGATGGGTATGGTAATGGTAGAAGTGAGGAGAGATGAATGTGACGAAACAACAAAAGCCGATACTCCCGAAGGAAGCCATTGATACGATTGAACAGATTGCCGGGAAGCATCCGGGCTGCAGACGAGCGCATACGAAAGGAATCGCCTGTGATGCGGTGTTTCAACCAAATGGAGCAGCAACTCCTTTTACGACTGCCGGCCATTTGCAGAACAGTCCGATTCCGACGATTGTCCGCTTTTCCCATAGCTGGCCCTCGCCTGACCCGATCGAGGCGCTCGTACCGATTAAAGGAATGGCAGTCCGCTTTCAATTGCCTGATGGATCATTCACTCATTTGACGATGGCCAATATCCCCGTTTTTATTACCAAAACACCGGAAGCTTTCGTTCGACTCATGCAAACAATGACAAAGGAGCCTTTGCCACTTTCCGAGAAATTCAAAATCTTGTGCGATTCCCCGGAATACTCCTCGATTCCGGAACTGCCCTAACAAATGAAGCCGCCTTCCACCTTCGCGACGGAGACGTACCACACCATACACGCATATTATTTAGTGAATGAAGCGGGTGAACGACAAGCTGTGCGTTTTCGCTGGGAGCCTATAGATGCGTCACAAGTAAAAGGCCATGGCGATATAAATAATTTGGAGGATGAACTTTCCGATCGTCTCGAGAGGATGCCTGTAAAATTCAAGTTGCTTTTTCAAATAGCGGAAGCCGACGATCCGGTAAATGATCCGAGTGCGATGTGGCCTGAAGAACGGAAACTCATCGAAGCAGGCATACTCACCCTCCAAAAAATCCGAAATGATGGCGCAGAGGAAATTGTCTTCGATCCGACAGTCCTTGTCCCGGGCATCGAACTGACAGATGATCCAGTCCTTCAATACCGATCTGCCGTCTATGCAGAATCTGCCCGGCGACGGAAAGCAAGGTTATAATCTTCTCCCCGGCAGTATCTACAAATAGGGACTGCCCGCTATGGACAGCCCCAATTTGGGATGGTCATCTTTAATATCCTATTAGAAGGCTCGCTTGGTTTCGCATAACTACGCTCCAAAAGTGCATAAGAACCAATTCCACCTTACAGTTACACCGACCAACTTTGAATCACCTTATATATGAATTAAAGATAATGTTGCTCTTATGATCTGTAAGGCATGCGAGCAGTTACTTCTTCCTCATCGGAAACCCCAGGGTAAGTACGTGCAAGACAATCATCTTTGTCCAAACCATATAAATCACTTATTTCATCTTCTTCATCACGTTCAACAGGTACGCCTTTAATCCATTTCTCAAGTTCATCGGGTGTCATTTTCAAAACACCACTCCTTTTCATTTAGCTTTTTCTAAACGATTGAGTAATAGTGGTAGAGCTTCCCTTTGCCAAAATTCCATGCTGATACTACCACTTGACATACCGCCACGGGCGTATTTTTCCACAAAAATTTCACATTCTTTATTATCCTTAAAAGTATGATTTGTAAGCTCTTGAAAGAACTTTTCAAATTGGTCGATAAAATACGCCTTGGAGCAAGATAATGAAATAGTTGCAAAAGCCTGCTCTAATTCATCCCATAAATATGGATCACCTCGAGCCCCCACGATTCAGGCTTTGGCTTAAAAACGACTGACACTGACTTATTCATAACTTCCTCCTACATCGATTTCTATATTGCCCCATTTGCTCTTGCCATATGTTTGAAATACCAGGCGCCTATTCAATTCGGAATTGTTTAGGTGCCTGGGGGTTATTGGGAATTATAGACTCTGGTAAAATCTTTTAATCTTTTGAGCCATCATTTTACGACACTCTTCAAGGAAATCAGCATAATCCACTGCAGTCATTGTAAAAATTGATTCCGGAATACAATTTTCTTCCAAATTCCCCTTTAATTCTTCGGCATCTTTAATCTCACCAATCTTGAGACCTTCTGTCAGACATTGCTCCTGAACCTTTCCAAATACTCTTTAGGTGCTTAATTTTTTATGGCTAAATTAACAACCTGTTCCGTATATACATAATTTGCAATTTGGTTATATTGAGAGCGATTTTTGAACCCATTCACTGCTGCCGTAGAGTCACTACCGGTTTGAAACAATTTAATTGGATTGTTTCTCCTCATTCGATTCAAGAACCCCCAATAATTCCCTTCATTTACAACGAGACTTTTACATCAATCGCTGGTTTTATACAGTATAGCGCTGACCTACATATTTAAGGTTCTTGGTATGAATTTTAGAACCACGCAACTCAAGTCATACATACTTGCCTTTGCGTGAGATAGAAAGGAATCACGTCACCTGTACATCTGTTCCCTCTTTTTATCATGCTTATTTTGATCCCGTACTTAAATTAACAAACCGTTATATCTAATTTATTAACTCTCCCAAATAAAATAATTAGCTTTCTTAGATACATTAATTCGTCATTTTCAAATATTAATGTTGCAATGTAGATCTTGTAGTAATTTAACAAATGATCTTCACATCAGTTTTTAGACTGATGTGAAGGTCTCTCTATTTCTATTCCTTTGATGAATTGCTATGAATCGATACCTCACATCACATCCTGCAATCCAGTCCGCCTTGCAATCGTACGAATATCCCTCGAGTGTTCAAAAACCCCTTCAAGTAAAGAGACAGTCTGATAACACGCACCAACATCAAGCGATTCATCTTCCGTATGCTCGTTCCAATAACCCACTGACAAATTAACACTCTGGATTCCATGAGCTGCCCAGATTCTGGTGTCGCTGCTGCCGCCAGCTGTACACGCCCATTTTCCGGTCGCTGTTCTCTCTGCAATTTCTTCAATGCAATGGCCGAATGCCTCGTTGCAAAATGGGATATAGCCACCACATGATGTAACGATATCACCCGTCCCGCGACGATCCACCACAAATGCAGCATCCACGTCCCACAAGAAATACTCATCCACTAGTGAAGCACCTACTAAACCGCATTCTTCTTTTACAGTAAATACAAACTTCACTTTCCCGTTAAATGAAGACTTAGCCAGGTTCTTAGCAATTTGGAGGGTGATGGCAACACCCGCTCGGTCATCCGCGCCAAGAATTCCTTTATCGCTGCGCCAAACCCCATCCTCTTTCACAATTTGCCGCCCCGGCACCAATTCCGTAACGATATCCAAATGTGCATTCAACATAATTACCGGTCCATTTCCAGTGCGATACACTTTTTCGGCAAGCAAGTTCCCATGACGGTCTGTAGTCATCCGATCCACAAAGGGGGCTAATTTTTCTTTAACGACGGCGCGTATGGCCTCTTCATTGCCGCTTGCTCCCGGTACATTTAGTAGTTCTTCCAGCATGATGTAGAACAATTCCTCTTTAATAAAATCCGGGCCTTCCGTCAACCAGTCCGGTTCGACTAAGCTTAACGACTCTGCCAAATCTAAAAGGAAGGTGCGATTCGTCTGCAAGTAAACAGTATCATGTTGCCTTCTATCACGATTTACTCGAGACGCTACGCCTAATACCAGTAGCAATTCCTCCAACTGATTGATATCCCCATCTTTCAAAATGGCAATAAACGGACGGCGACGCTCATGCCCATCACAAGAGTAAACAGTCGGAAAGCCGAGCCGCTCCAGTTGTCGAACAACCCCACTGATATACGTATCAAGATCCCGAAGAACAAGTTGTTCCTTATCCTCATAGCGTCCTACTCTTCCCGTAACGCCTCGCTCTTCACATTCGAGCACAGGAATAAGCAGGTTTTCATCAAAGGTATTCTCCAGAAATTCAAGTGTGGAACCAGTAAACCGATACTGCACACCCGCCTCGTTCAAACAATCCAACAGAAAGGCCAGGTTCGCTTTTGTTTCGTTTTTACAATCAAATACGTTCCCCTCTATCCTCTCCATTACCCATCCATGCCGCACAAACAATTGATTCCAGGTCTTCATCTTTTTCATATCTCAACAGCTCCTTTTGATTTGGTAACTGTAGTATATAAAAAAGCCGATGACACCCTTGTCATCGGATATCATCGGTTCTCTGAATCACTATAAAAGGTATAAGGGAAGCATCATAGTAGTATGCCGTATCACGCTTTTCCGTCTTCGGCACCGTGACAATCACCTCACCAGGTAATCCAATTGCCTTCAACTTTTCACGGATGCGCCGGATTGTTTGACTGTACGTATTCGTATCTAACTCACCGGCCTTACTTTGCAAAACACTTTCCATCTTATCCTTCTCTGCCGGGCTATCCATACTGGCGTCTTTCATTAAGATGAGCAGAACCTCTGCAAGTCCGATAGGTATATATACACTTTGTCCTCTATAGCCAATACTAGGCTTCGCCCCCCGCCAAGTTAAGAAGAATATGATCTAGATACTCCTTGTCCAGTTGTTCGTAATCCTCCCTAGAACAAGTGCGAGTACCCAAAGGAGTAAGCAGGGTGTATGCGTGTTTCATCAAACACATATCATTTTCGGCAATCAAATCATATAAAGGAGAAAGTGCCAAGCTATCGATTCGCTTCTCTTCCACATCGATATCCTCCGCCAGTTCCTCGCTCACCTTCTGCGCATCTGCTGCAATATAAAGCGCGCAATTACTTAAATACAGATTGGCATTGTATTGTTGCTGCTTGAAAAGGCCGAAAGCATGTCTCGGATTTCCGTTATGAAACCGAAGTGCCTTCTGAAAGTACTGAAGGGAAGTAGCATAGTTCTCTTCTTTATATGCAAGGAATCCAAGTCTGTAATGTGCCTGGGGGATTTCCTTATCGTATTGCAATGCTTTTTTTAATGTTAGCTTGGCTGAATTATCATCCTTTTTATACTCCGTTTTTAAATAGGTTCCGTATTTTACAAGATGGACAATAAGATCTTTTTTAGTTTTTTCCACACCATATTGGCCATCTTCTTCTTTGCTAAACTTTCTAATGAGCATCTCTTCAATCGCGATAATTTGATAAAGGTGATAATCTTCCCCGCCAATCCGGGCTTCGTTCAGCTCATCAAGACGGTCAAGGAGCTCGTCGATGGAGAGGGTTTTTAATGACTTCATGAATAGATCTCCTTACTTTTAGGGATAAAGAAAAATGATAAACTACTATCTACACTTTAGGCTTCCGTTCCTTCTTTTCAGCCAGAGGTTTCAAGTTGGTTTTCCTACCGATATTACTTCTCGGAAATCCTAATGAAGTGCTTCCCGATTCGGTGTAGCCGCAGCACTCCGTTTTTCCTCAATCATACTTCAAACAGAAAGGTCATCTCATATTAACTTTTTATCTCATTAAATTACCCTTTCCAGTGGCAGTAAAGAGAAAAATGAAACTGGTACCTCATGTTATTTCTATTTCATTGCAAGACACTAAACCTCAAAGTAATCTAAATCTATCTTCTTCGTAACAAAAATCTCTTCCTTAGAAACACCGACATCATATTTAAACATTAAGTCCGTCAATCTGCGACCATCGATTAATATAATTTTCTTGTCAATTTTTCCAGCATAATCATGTGCGCCATCAGAGAAGTCGGATGTAGTGATGAAAATTCCTTTTTTGGCCCGTTGCCCTTCTAAACTACCGACAAATTTTTGTATTTCCGGACGACTAACCGTATTTCTCCAACGCTTAGCTTGAATATAAATCATGTCGAGTCCAAGGACATCTTCCTTAATGATACCATCAATGCCTTCATCTCCTGATCTTCCTATTGCACGGCCTGCATCAGATACCGAGCCTCCATACCCCATGGCAACCAGAAGATCCACCACTAGCTTCTCGAAAAACGACGGATTGTTTTCTAAAATCTTAGTCAATAATTCACTCGTCGTTTCCTCTTTTAACAATTTATAATTCTCATCCAGTAGTTCACGGGGTGTTTTCTCCATGTTCGTACTATCCTCAATTATTACAGTATGTGGGTTGTCTTTTATTCCAACACCTTTGAAAATACGAAACCTCTTGTACCTCATTAAAAAACTGTTGTCTATTCTTGAAATAGACGGATCAGACAACACACTCTTTCCTTCTTCCGTTATTTTAAAGATCCCTCGGCGCACATTATCAATTAAACCCGCCTTCTTTAAGTACGTTCTTGCCCAGCCAATTCGATTGTGAAAAACCCTTTGATTGCCGCTTGGCAACAGCTCTTCCCGATCACTTTCCGTTAGATTGAAATAATCTCCAAGCGTTTGATACATCTCCTGCAAAGTACATTCCTCACCGTCATCCAATTGGGCTAGGAAGGGGTACATGAAATCCTGGTAACCTGGAATTGCCAAAGTAATCACCTCATAAGTAATCCGCCACTTTTTAGCAACGCGCTTTTACAATATATTACCACATGCTTGGTAATTATTATTAGTAAGAATAACAGGTTTAGCCGGCTTCTTTAAGACGTTCATCCTTTCTCAAGAAATTTAAAAAGACATCCGACTTTTCGGATGCCCCTTCTATACTTATTGCATTTCACCGTTCACACTCATCAATGACGCATTCATTGCACCGGCAACTCCTACCACATTATCTACCCCGAGGTCAGATGAGGCATACCCATCACCTGATAGAGGACCCCATGCTTCTATTTCGTCACCTTCAGATGTAGTAACTTCGTAAGGAGGGAAAATCGGCATTACATATCCTTGTTCGTTTTTGACCAATAAAGCATCTGTCACTTTGCCGAATAACCCTTCTAGCTTCTCAATTTTAACCAGCGTGCCTTTAAAATGATAATTCATACCCTTAAACTTTGATTCAGTTTTATCGTATAACATCGCGCCTGGTTTCGGGGGATGCTCTATTGCATTCGCTTCTGATTGCGTTTTAAGATCGGGCTTTTCCTCTATAACTTCCTGTGCCTCATCTTGAGTCGGAGATTCAACTGGCGTTTCAATTGGTATAGATTCCTTTTCTGGCTCTTCTTCCACATCGGTGCAGGCTGTCAGTAGTCCGAGTGTCATAAACGCGATTAGCACTTTTTTCAATGTATCTCCCTCCTGCTAGTACCGACATACCCGTTTACAGGAAAATAAAACCACCCGTACGTTTATGGAATAACTAGAAAACAATCCTCATATCCACTACGCAATTCTTTTACTGTGACCATGGCATTTTTCCGTGTAATATTCTATGACAATTCAATCACAGAAAAGTGATTCTCACCCTGATACGTTTAGAAGGTGTTTCTTGTTAAGCAAATCAACATTCCAAATTAGCTTGCAAATCTCTTTGTAAAAATTTTGCCTTTCAATATCATATGAGTTTGAGACACCAGGCATCTATTCAATTCGTAATTGTTCGATTGCCTGGTAATTATTTTAAACACTTTGCCGATCGACATTCACATTCCCCGTATACCGACATTCTGGATAATTACTACAACCATAAAAATTCCCGTACCGACCTGTCTTTAAGGTCAGTTGACCATCACACTTAGGACAAGATGAGGGGGCAACCTGCCTAGCTTCATTTTTTGCATGGCCAGCTTGTACAGGAGCAGGTCGCTTGGCACCTTTCGCTTTTCGTACCGATTGCATATGCTCTGCCTTTAGACGCTTCTTGTCACTTTTATCCTTTACTAACAATCCCGCAAGCTTCTCGTTAATCTCTTTCACAATATCCTCACTAATACGTCGCTCCCTGTACTGTCCGATTGTTGAAAGCAATTCAGGAAACTGGATAACGTGCGCGGAGGTGAATTCCTTTTTGAACTTAAAAGTGGAGTTAGGTGAAAAGGCGATGATGGAATGGACATCTTGCATTTCCTTTTGTCCTATGTAAGTAAGGAAAGCTTGAATATGACCATAGTTTTGCCGGATTGGATTGTGCATTTTTGTTTTTCGTTTATAGAAGACTTGTGTCCAGTACGGTTTGTATTCATCGACAAAAATCCATCCTCCGTAATGCTTTGTTTCGATGACAAACATGCCATGCACTGAAGTCACAATATGGTCCACTTGCGTCAGTCCCCACTTGCCATTGGGAATATACACATCATGGAAAACCGTGTACGCATCCCCTAAATTCCGGAGCTTTGACCTTACAACCCACTCCCCATACTTCCCTTTAAAAACGGGCATTTTCCACTGCACTATGATCGACAAAATAACAAATAGGACGACAAATGGAAACACACTTGATGAAATGAACATCTTGATTGCAATCCAAATACCCTCATAAAATCCCGAGATCATATTGTTACCTGCATTCATGAAATCCCCCCATTCAATTGGCAACAACGCCAATATAACTACTTTTATAGATATTACAATAATACCATAAAACTTGGAAAGCTTCCTTTTTTTAGTAAACCCTTAATCAAATAAAGTCTACTGAGAACTTAACTCAGTAGAAGCTTCGCTGGCTGCTCAAAGGATTGTCCATTCAACAGCCTTTCGGCGATTCAAGCATCGCCGAAAGGCGCGTTCTAATATTCATCTTTCCTCCGTCCTTTGAACCCATTATAATAGAAGAAACAAAACGGAACGGAAAGCGGTGAGCGAGATGACAAATAAGTCATCTAACGAAAAGATTATCCGGCTATTAGAAGACCAGATGGTCCATTCCAACGAATAGGTCCTGCAACTTACCAAAACAAATCGAATCACTCACCCAGCAAGTGCAAAATCTGACCAAGCTTCTTTATGGATCCAAGACGGAGAAATTCAAATACAATACGCCCGAAACAGGCATATGAATGTACACACTGTAAGAATGATGTATATATCTCTCCCTGCCCAAATTGTACGCGGCAAGGCGCCGCAGCCGGCCATTCAACGGAGTATCGCAGGTCCCAGCGTATTAGCCTAAGCCATCTATACAATTATTTGCCTTGGTCTAAGACCATCCGTCTTTCCTGGGAAGAGAATAGCCCTGCATTCGTAAAAACTCGAATGCCAGGGCTATTTGTGCTGTGCGCCTTTATGGGCGTACATTTTTTATATTACGGGCTTACGACACAGAAAAACGCACAAACCTTGAAATGACAAGATTTGTGACGTTCAATGAAACTAAATGAAATTAAACTATGGAGACGGCGGGAGTCGAACCCGCCACGAGGATAAACGCTATAATACAGCTAATTATAAGGGTTTTTGACTGCTATTCCAAATGTTTGACTACGTTTTTGACTACGTTTGAGAAAAAACACGTTGCGGGGGCAATGCTCTATCACTACTTTCACTTTTCATAACTTTGTTATCAAAAGACAGAATAATACACTTGTTTCTTTTTTTAGTTTGAGTACCTAATTAACATTCTTTATATCCTTATTTTTCCTTACTCCGCAAATAAAGCGAACAGGCTATCACCTTACACTATATAGAAATAGAGTTTTCCTTGCTGCCTTGGGCTGAATCAATCCATGAACCGCCTATCGTCGTTATAAGCCACGTAATGAAGTCATCATGACTGACTTCAAAGCAAAATATATATAAAGAGTAATTGGGATCCTAAAAACATCACTGATAGTTTATATTCTTTTTAAACAAGCGATTCACTGATCGTTGTTTTTATTTTGTTTATTTCCTCAACAATATGTTGACACTTTTTAAGGTTTTTAAATAAAGTTGGAAGTACAGCATTTTCATAAAAGTCATTAATAATTTGAACTAATAATTCATAGTTACATTGCACGTGATCATCTATGTTTGTTTCTTTAATATATCTAGAAAGGTCAAATGAAGGATTTTTTAATATCGAAGAATCTATGTCCTCAAATACTAAATAGGATACTATCCTATTACCATGAACTGAAATACTATAATCTCTTCCATCCTTATCTTTTTGTAACCGTCAAGTAGTTTTGGACACTTTTTGCTCGTTAAATTTGGACACTTTCCGCTTAAAATAACGTCTCCCGAT